>CAZHMJ010000006.1:0-47698 GCA_964533805.1 uncultured Anaerolineae bacterium
TCTGGCGACGGAGTGGGAGAGTAGGTCAGTGCCAACTTCCAGGACTGCTCCTTTTCCCCTAGACCGCCATCCCTTTCATCCCCCCACCCTGCAGTCCTATTTGATCGATCGCGGCCCCTTCACTATACTTCGCAAGCGTCGGAACATTCCGGTGCATTTGCCTGAAGACTCTTGAAGGGATTTCAGCATGAAGAAAACACTTCTCCTGTTGACCGCCCTGCTGCTTCTCCCAGCATGTGGACCGGCCCCTTCTTTCGTTCGCCACCCTGCTATCTCAGACACTCTGGATACCGGGCAACTCGTCGCCACCGCTCAGGCGCTGAGCGACTCGACGATGACGCGCGCCAGCTTCATGGTGACCTTCACGCCAGTGCCCGCCTCGGAAGTCTGGCCGCTGGTTGACGTGCCATCCCTTGGCCTGAGCCTGCGCGTCCCCGAGGAACTGCCCGGCCCACAGGAGGTGGACGATCACACCGTTTTCTTTGGCTCCCGCGACGGCGCATCACCCCGTGGGATTACCCTCATGCGACGCGCCTCGGAAGACCTGCTGGATAGTCAAGGCAACCCCATGATCACGGCCAAGAACGAAGGCAACCCAGTCGCCGTGCTTCAGGCTGCCGTGAACGATACCATGACCTCGACGCAGACCGAAGTCACGATCGCGGTTCCTCCCACGCTCATCGAGGGCATCCCCTATCCGGCCGCGCAGGGGCGCATTGAGCTGCCTGCCCTCTCGATGCAGATAGGGTACGCGGTCCTTCAACCGGAGGCGGAAACCTGGGTAGCGGTCATCTTTCAAGGCAGTCCAGACGACATCACCACCTGGATGGAACCGCTGATGCGCAGCATCACCCCCCTGGGTACGGCTCCCGCAGAAATCACGCCCAGCCTCGCCCCGACTGTGGAACCAACCGCCGCGCCACCAGATCCAGCCTCGCCTCAGGAGGCGATCGGAGTCGATTTCGCCGTGCCGGAAAACTGGTTCGCCGATGTGACGACCAATCCCGGCGAGCGGCCGATCTCGGTCGAACTCCGCCCGCAAGACGCGGCTCAGGAGCGATTGATCGGCCTGGTGCGCGCCACAGGCACTGAACTGGCCGGCATTATCCCTGACTTCCCGGTCGGGGAAACCGATCTACTGAGCGCCCTGTCGGCTTTCACGCGTGCCATGATTGCCAGCAGCAATCGAGGCTTCAGCGAAGGCAGCTACGAGGAAATTACCCTCGGCACGCTCTCCGGAGCCTGGACGCAACTCCTCAGCAGCACGCAGACCCAGAACCTGTACATCTTCACGGTTGGCGCGGACGACTGGCTCCTGGTCGGCGCACAGGCCCCCCGCGACGACTTTGAAACCTTCAGCCAGAACGAGTTGTCCGCCTTCCTGGAGTCGCTGGCCATCCGCGCCGGCGGGGGCGTGGCCCTCGGCCTGGACTTCATGATCCCTGAAGGCTGGACACTGGAACCCGTCCAGGATGAAATGATCACCGCCCAGGCCGTACGTCTCGGTCCATCGGGAGAAGACCCCGACCAACGCACAATCGTCCTGGCCCGCGGCGGCGCGGCCGGCTTTGCCGGGGTGAATCTGCCGCCGGACGAATCCGACCCGGTCGCGGCGCTGATCCCCGTGGTGGAGTTCTTCCGGCAAACAAGCAGCTTTGATGGAGGAGAAGTACAGTCCATCCTGTTCAACTCCCTGCCTGGAGCGTATGCCGCTCTACGCAACGATGCGATCGAGATGCGCATCTACCTGCTCAAACCAGGCGAGGATGATTGGGTGCTGGTGCTAGGTGGCGCGACCGCCGAGTCCTTCAACCAATTCAGCCGAGAGTATTTCGCCGATGTCCTGGGCAGCCTGCGACCCACCGAAACAAGCGAGAGCGCCGCGCCCACGGCAATCCCCGCCACCCCCGTGCCCACGGAAGCGCCGACCGAGGCAGCCATCCCTGCCCTGCCCCAGGATGCTCTGGGAATCGACTTCAGCGTGCCGGAGGGCTGGACCGCCCGAGTGTCGGACGACAGCGACGAGCGCCCGGTATCGGTCGAAATCCGCCCGTCCGACACCAGCCAGGATCGGATGATCGGTCTGGCGCGCGGCAGCGGCACAGCATTCGCCAACGTCATCCCGAATTTTCCGGCGGAGGAAAGCGACCCGCTGGTCGCCCTGCCCACCATCGCGCGTGCCCTGATCGCCACCAATAACCAGGGCTTCAATGAAGGCCGCTACAACGAGATCGCCATCGGCACTCTGACCGGGGCCTGGACGCAGATGCGCAGCGAGACCCATGCCATGCGCCTGTATCTCTTCCCAGTTGGTGCGGGTGACTGGCTGCTGATCGGCGCGCGAGCCACCCGCGACGACTTCAGCACCTTCGGCCAGAACGAACTGCGCGCCGTCCTGGACTCGCTGGCCGTCCGCGCGAGCAGCGGCGTGGCTCTCGGCCTGGACTTCGCCGTCCCGGAGGGCTGGGGCCTTGCCCCCACCACGGACGAGCTGCTCACCGCCGAAGCCGTGCGCCTCAGTCCGGAGGCAGAGGACCCCGGCCAGCGCGCGATCGTCCTGGCACGGGGCAGCGCAACCGGCTTCGCCGCGATGGGCCTGCCAGCGGATGAAACCGACCCGGTGGCCGCCCTGGCCTCGGTCGTGGAGTTCGTGCGGCAGGAAGCCGGATTCGGGGGCGGCCGGGTGGAACCCTTCCAGCTCGATACCCTGCCCGGCGCCTTCGCCAGCCTGCGCAACGACACGACCGCCATGCGCATCTACCTCTTCCGCCTCGGCGTTGACGACTGGCTGATGGTCGTGGCCGGCGCGAGCCGCGATGCCTTCAACGCTTTCAGCCGGGCCGAACTGCGCGCCGTGTTGGGCAGTCTGCGCCCCGCCGCGACGGGCGGAACCCTCACGATCCAGCCCATCGGCCCGATCGAGGAAGTGATCGTCACCCACGTCAGCGATGGCGACACGATCTACGTGATGCTCAACGGCCGGGAGGAATCGGTGCGCATCATCGGGATGGATACCCCGGAAGCCCACCACCCGGATTACGGCGCGGAATGGCTGGGTTACGCCGCCACGCACTTCACCGGGCAATACATCACCGAAGGCTCGACCGTCTGGCTGGAAAGCGACGTCCGCGATCGGGATGACTATCAGCGGCTGCTGCGCTACGTCTGGATCAAGGACGCGGACGGCAACTGGATCATGCTGGAAGCAGAACTGATCCGCGCCGGGCTGGCCCATGTCCGCACCTACGACGAGGATCGTTACGTGTCCTACTTCCACGCCCTGGAGCGCGAAGCCCAGGCCGCCCGGCTGGGCGTGTGGGGCGACCCGCCCGTCCCGCCGGTGGAGCCGGTCGCGATCGACCAGCAGCGGGTATGGGCCATCAACCCGGATGGCGACACGATCCCGATGCTGTTCGACGCCGCCGCGCTGGGCAACGTGCCCGACCCGGTCGCCATCTGGCCCAACCACGTCTCGGCAGTCGTGGAAGATGTGTACTACGTCTACCCGGAGGACATCGACCCGGCGACAGGCCAGCCGGTCAGCGAAGATAAAGTCGGCTACTGGTACTGGCTGGAGATCAACGACTTCCGCGGCTGGGTGCCCGAAGCCTGGATCCTGACCGAGGAGCCGGAGTGGACCTACCCCGCCCCGGACACGGACATCATCAACTACTCGGAGCCGTTCGTGCTTGGCGATGAACCGCTGGAAGTCGTGACCGAGGCGGGCGGCGACGAAGTCGTTGGCACCCTGGAACCCGGCAGTCGCGTTCCAGTGGACGGGCTGGGGATCGACCCGATGACCGGCGACTGGTGGATGCGGGTCGATACCCAGGGTGTGGATGGCTGGGTCCCGCTGGCCCGCCTGAGCCATCTGCGTCCAGCGAGCTAGACGCGATCGTTACGTCGAGAGGGATGGAGAGGCTTCCATCCCTCTTTTTGTTCGGATTCCAACCATGTCACCTTTCACGAAATCTCGCCGCTGTCCGATATAATACGTGGTATTCGAGACGCAGCCGAAAGCGAGCACCCATGACCATCCCCCCCTCCGATCCCCACCGCAACCAGCCCATCCTGACGGCCGGTGTTCCACTGGACCAGGCTCGCGCGGTCATCATTATGCTGCACGGGCGCGGCTCCACGGCCCAGGACATCCTGAGCCTGAGCGCGTACTTCGACCAGGATGGCGCCGGGCTAGCCTTCATCGCGCCCCAGGCCGCGGACAACCGCTGGTATCCCAACCGCTTCATGACCTCGCTGGAAGGCAATCAGCCCGACCTGGATTCGGCGCTGGCGGTCATCGCTGACCTGCTGGCCCGGCTCGAAGGCGAGGGCATCCCGCCGGAGCGGGTCGTGCTGCTGGGCTTTTCGCAGGGGGCCTGCCTGGCGACCGAATTCGCCGCGCGGAACGCCCGGCGCTATGGCGGCGTGGTCGGGCTGAGCGGCGGCCTGATCGGTCCGGACGGTACCCCGCGCGACTATCCCGGCACGCTGGACGGCACCCCGGTCTTTCTGGGGTGCAGCGACGTCGATCCACATATCCCGGTCGAACGGGTGCGCGAGACGGCCGATGTCCTGACTCGTCTGGGTGGAGCCGTGACGCTGCGCCTCTATCCCGGCCTGGACCATACCATCATCCCGGACGAGATCGCCGCCGTACAGGCCATGCTGGACGCGATCTGAACGATGCACGCTCGAACACAAAGCCCCGCAGGCACGGCGCGCCTGCGGGGCTTTGTCATTCCACACCTGACGATGCGTTTATCTCGATTGAGAAGAACCGCTGCGCCGGATGAGTTCCTCTTCCATCTCAAGGCTGGCCTCATCCAGCACTTCCTCGACCTCACCATCATCGGCCATGCGCAGCATCCGCTTGCGCTTTTCAAGCGGTTCTTCGTCCCCCACCCCCAGCCGCAGCAGTTCCCGGCCCAGTTCGCGCCCAATGACCTTGTCGCGAATCTGCTCTTCACCCGCTTTCGTGTTCATGAAGAGCGTAATCGCCTGGAAAATCAGGGTCACGAACCATCCTGTGCCAAGCATAATCATCGCGCTCAGCACGGGATTGTCGGTCGTCACCCGGCCGGCATCTACCACAAGCGCGCCCGCCGCGCTGTTGCCGCTGGCGTAAAGTCCAAAGGCAAGAATCACGAACAGAACAAACATCAGCAGACTGATGCCAAACAAAATCAGCCCTGCCAGTTGCTTCTGGCGTTTGACGCCTTCCTCAACCCGGCGACGCACGGCACGATAATCAATCCGGTCGTTCATGGGCGCTTTCCTAAACAGACTCTGGCCGACACGGCTCCGGATTGTACCCTCACCGGTAACAAAAAAGAAAACCCGGTGAAACCCCATCTCGCCGAGGTGCTGCCTCGACGTCCATTCCGGGACACTTGTCTGCCCCACGAGTCAAGTTTATCCCTGCGGCGAAAAACGCCCGGCATGGTAGAATAACCCGGCAGATTGCCTGTATGACCAACGTGAGGGTAAATCATGTACAAAGTCGTCCTCCTGCGCCACGGCGAAAGCACGTGGAACAAAGAGAACCGCTTCACCGGCTGGACCGACGTCGATCTCTCCGAAAAAGGCGTGGCCGAAGCGCACCAGGCCGGCCAGGTGATGAAGGCCGAAGGCTATACCTTCGATCTCGCCTACACCTCCCTGCTCAAGCGCGCCATCAAGACCCTGTGGATCGCCCTGGAAGAGATGGACCTGTGCTGGCTCCCGGTCTACAACACCTGGCGGCTCAACGAGCGCCACTACGGGGCCTTGCAGGGCCTCAACAAAGCCGAGATGGCCCAGCAGTACGGCGAGGAGCAGGTCCACGTCTGGCGGCGCAGCTACGACGTTCCGCCGCCCGCCCTGGAAAAGACCGACTCCCGCTGGCCCGGCCACGACCGGCGTTATGCCGACATGAACCCGGCCGACATCCCGCTGACCGAATGCCTGAAGGACACCGTGATCCGCTTCCTGCCCTACTGGCACGAGACGATCGCGCCCACCATCAAGACCGGCAAGCGCGTGATCATCGCCGCCCACGGCAACAGCCTGCGCGCCCTGGTCAAGTACCTGGACAACATCTCGGACGAGGAAATCCCTGCCCTGAACATCCCGACCGGCATCCCGCTGGTCTACGAGTTGGACGCCGACCTGAAGCCGATCAAGCACTACTACCTGGGCGACCAGGAAGCGATCGCCAGGGCGGCCCAGGCCGTCGCCAACCAGGGCAAAGCCAAGTAGGCTACAAGGCCAGGTAGGCCAGGAGTCCGCCGCGTGGAGAATCGCTGGTTGTCCTTCATCCCAGATGAGTTGGAGCCGCGAGAGGCTTACCGGCTCATGCTGAGCCTGATCGTCCCGCGCCCGATCGCCTGGGTCTCGACCCTCGGCGCGGACGGCACGCCCAACCTGGCCCCGTTCTCGTTTTACACCGGGGTCAGCGGCAACCCGCCGGTCGTCCTGTTTTCGGTGTCGCCGCGCTCGGCCCGGCTCGGCGGCGGGGAGAAGGATACCCTGCGCAACGTGCGGGCGACCGGGGAATTCGTGGTCAACCTGGTCACGGAAGCGCTGGCCGAGGTCATGAACCAGACCTCGGGGGAATATCCCCCCGGCGTGGACGAGTTCACCCAGGCCGGGCTGACCGCGGCCCCATCGGTGGATGTGCGCCCGCCGCGCGTGGCCGAAGCCCCGGCCGCGCTGGAGTGCCGCCTGCATCAGCTCGTGCCGGTGGAAGGCTCCGGCAGCGTGATGGTGCTAGGCCGGGTCGTGCGCTATCACGTCCGGGCCGACCTCCAGCGCGACAGCGGGCTGGTCGACGCCGCCGCGCTGCGGCCGGTAGCCCGCCTGGGCGGAAGCGAATACGCCACCCTGGGCGAGGTCTTCAGCCTGGAACGGCCCAAAATCGGATAACCACCGAGCAATGCAAAAAAGAGCGCCCTTGACAGCAGGGCGCTCTTTTTTGTCAGCTCGTCAATCATGCCCGTGCTTCGGTTGCCGCGACGGATCGAATCCGCCGCCACGGCAATCAGGCTTCTTCCTCGTTGACCGGCTCCGGCGCGACCACCGGCCGCTTGCTGATCGCGATCTTGCACGTTTCGTCGCCCTTGGCCACGCAGTCCGTCTCCGCCACCAGGAAGCGCTTGCCGCCGGTCGCCCAGGCCAGCCCTTCCTGCAGGATGCCCACCGCCAGGTGGCAGCATGCAGAGTCGGTGTGGCGTCCCCAGCAGACCGGGCAGCGTTCGATCACCCAGTAATAATGCTGGTGATCCTCGCTGAGCGTCACCCGCTGGTCCGAGAAGCGGTTGAAGACCATGGCGAACATGTCGAAGCCCACGTGCAGCTTGAGCGAAAGCGGCATCATGCGCACCGGCAGATCGGCGATGCCCAGCAGCGGGTTGAATTCGCGCAGGCCGTTGTTCAGGCAGAGCTGGCCGACGCGCCGGTTCAATTCGCGCCCGGCCGCCGCGCCGTGCACCTCCTCGACCGCCGCCTGCAGGCGGCCCAGGTGCTCAAACGGGAAGCCCAGCTCGAGGTCTCCGGGCGGCAGGTGGTCGATGTATTCCGTCAGGCCGCCCGCCCTCAGGATGGCGTCCAACTCGGCCTTGCCGAGCATCGCGTCCATCGTGCGCAGGATGATCCGACCCATGCGATTTGGATAGAAGAACTGCCCTGTCTCGGCCATGCGCGCCCCCTGTCCATCGTGATCCGCCTACCCCGCGCAGTATAAACCCGCGCCCTACCAGAGAAAAGCCGCGCCTCTAACCCGGCACAAACACGGTGTAAGCGTCGAAGCGGCAGGCGGCCAAGCGGCAAGCGAAGACCAGCGTGACTGACCTGGAGTCTACTTGCCGCCTGGCTCCAGGCACGGCTCACCGGCCGGCTCCAACTGCGAAACAGGAGCGACCACAGGCGCGGGCTTCGCCCCGAAGCGCAGGTTGACCAGGGCCACCCCGGCCACGATCAGCAGCGCGCCGAGGATCAACCGCGCGTCGACCACCTCGCTCAGGAAGATCGCCCCCAGGGCCAGTCCCACCGGCGGCATCAGGTAGGTGACCAGGGTCGTGCGCGTCGCGCCCCAGCGGTCGAGCAACCAGTAGTAGATCAGGTAGGCGATGTACGTATTGAGCAACCCCAGGATCAGGATGGCGACGACCGGCCCGGCCGTCAGACCCGCCGTCGCGGGCAGGCCGTCCACCAGCAGCGCGGCGGGAACCATGATACACGTCGCGGTCAGCAGCGCCCCGCTGGCGACGACCATCGGCTTGAGGTGGCGCAGGGTGCGCCGCGCGAAGACAGTCGCCGCCGCGTAGCAGCCGGAAGCTGCCAGCACGGCCAGCTGCCCGGTCAGGCTGCCGCCCAGCCCTTCGACGCCCAGGCTGCGGCTGGCCAGCACCACGATCCCGGCGAACCCGGAAACCAGCCCCAGCACCTTGAGGGGCGTGATCCGCTCGTCGCTCAGGGCGAAGTGCGCGATGATCAGCGAGAACAGCGGCGTGGTGGCGTTGAGCACCGTCGCCAACCCGCTGGGGATCGACTGCTCGCCCCAGGTGATCAGGAAGAACGGAATCGCGGTGTTGACCAGCCCGACCCCGATCAGGCCCAGGCGGCTGCGCCGGTCCGCGGGGAAGGCTTGCCCGGTCAGGCGCAGGGTGACCAGCATCGCAGCCGCCGCCAGGCTGACGCGCAGCGCCACGAGTTGGAGAGGCGTAAAGACATCCACCCCGATCTTGATCAGCAAAAACGAGGAGCCCCAAATCAGGCCCAGTACCCCAAAACCCACCCACATGGCCATAATGGACTGCACTCCAATCTCCGATAGAAAGCCATCCACAAAAAAACGCAGCCCGGCGCTGGTTCGGGCCGGGCTGCGGAGTCGGGCCTGCCTGACGAACGACTATTCCAGCACCGGCATGATCGTGATTTCAGGGAAGAACTGGTGCACCGTGCCTTCTACCCAGCCGCGCAAAGTCATCGTGGACAGGGCGCAGCCCTCGCACGCGCCGCCCAACTTCACATACGCCGTGCTGGCGGCCTCGTCAAAATCGACCAGCTTGACCCAGCCACCGTGATAGAACTCGATATAGGCTGAAATGTTCTCAATCAGCGCCCCCAGCCGCGCCTCGACCGGGGCATCGGCCGCCGCAGTATTGGGATTGGGTTGGTCGGTCATGGCTTGCCTTTCTCTCCGAGCGCGGGCGCGCTATCCGCCCCACGCCAGTTGCGGTCGTATTTGTAAGTATACACGAGGACTCTGGCGACATAAAAAAGAGGCAAGAGACAAGAGGCAAGAAAAGGCAGATCAGGGCATGCCGGGCGTGCGACGCTCAAAAGATCGAAGTCAGACAGCAATGCAGGATTTTCCCATCCTGAAAACCGTGTTGATCCGTCTCATCTGTCCAATCGGGGTTGAATTGAAATGGATCGAATCAGCCGTGGGGTATGCTCTGGCTGATAGCTGATAGCTGATAGCTGATAGCTGATCGCTGATAGCTGATCGCTGACCGCTCCCCCAAAAAAGCGGGGCAGCTCGTGGATTATCGCGTGAGCTGCCCCGCCGGCGGGTTGGCCTCGTCTGTGTCTAGCAGGATCATCGTTGGTTCACTCCATCAACAGGACCGGGCGGATGCGTTCCAGCGCCCAGTCGATTTCCTCCCGGGTGATAACCAGCGGCGGCGCGAAGCGCAGCACGTGCTGGTGCGTTTCCTTGCACAGGATGCCCCGGTCGCGCAAGGCTTCCGCGAACCGGCGCGCCCCGCCCGCTTCATGCTTCAGCTCGACCCCGATCAGCAGGCCCCGGCCGCGCACTTCCTTGACGTGCGGGCTGTTGATCTCGGCCAGTTGATCCTGGAAGTAGTTGCCCATCTCGGCCGCGTTGTCGATCATGCCTTCCTCGACGAGCACGGCCAGCGCCTCGCGGGCCACGGCCGCCGCCAGCGGATTGCCGCCAAACGTGCTGCCGTGGTCGCCCGGCCGGAACAGGCCCAGCACGTCGTCATCACTGAGCACGGCGCTGACCGGGTAGAACCCGCCGGACAGCGCCTTGCCGATGATCATCACGTCCGGCCGCACGTCCTCGTGGTCGCAAGCGAACAACCGCCCTGTCCGCCCCAATCCGGTCTGGATTTCGTCGGCCAGCATCAGGATGCGGTGCGCCGTGCAAAGCTGGCGCACGGCGCGCAAGTAGCCCGGGGGCGGAACGACCACGCCCGCTTCGCCCTGGACTGGCTCCACCAGGAAGGCGACCGTGTTGGGCGTGATGGCCGCCTCCAATGCCCCCGCGTCGCCGTACGGGATCAGCGTGAAGCCGGGTGTGAACGGCCCGAAGTGGCGGCGGTAGGCCGGCTCGGAACTGAAACTGATCACGGTCGTGGTGCGGCCGTGGAAGTTGCCGCCGCACACGATGATCTCCGCCTGGCCATCCGGCACACCCTTGACTTCGTAGCCCCACTTGCGGGCGGCCTTGAGCGCCGTCTCGACCGCTTCCGCGCCGCTGTTCATCGGCAGGATGCGCTCGTATCCGGTCAGATCATGGATCTCTTTGTAAAAGAGGCCAAGTTGATCGCTCCGGAAGGCGCGGCTGGTCAGCGTGACTCGATAGCTCTGATCGATCAGAGCCTGGCGAATCCGGGGATGGCAGTGTCCCTGGTTGACGGCGCTGTAGGCCGACAGGCAGTCCAGGTAACGGCGGCCATCCACATCCGTCACCCAGACCCCGTCCGCCTCCTCAATCACCACATCCAGCGGGTGATAGTTGTGCGCCCCGTAGCGATCTTCGAGATCGATGTAATCCTGGCTGGTATGAACCACGGTCGCTTTCACCATACGCAATCTCCTGAAAAGAATCTGATTTTATGCATTATACCCAATTATTTCGCATTTTCTCTAGTCCAAAACGCACAATAGACCGTGTGGAAGATCGCCAGACCGCCCCGCCCTTCCTTACCAAACACAGCGGCGGCTCATCTTCTGAGCCGCCGCCGACCAAACTCCGCGTGAGCCTGCGACTAGCCGCTGCGCGCGTCCAGCCAGGCCGCCACGTCGCCCAGCACCACGGCTTTCTCCGGCTCGTTGAAGATCTCGTGGTACAGTCCCTCGTACAACCGCACAGTTTTGTCCGGGGAAGTCACCAGACCATCCAACTCGGCCAGCCCGGCCGGATCGGCCAGCGTATCCGCCCCGCCGTGCATCAGCAGGACGGGGATCGTCAGGCCGGCCGCCGCTTCCCGCGCCCGGTCGCCCATCGCCAGCAGTTCCGCGCCCAGCCGCGCCCGGATCTTGCCCCGGTAGTTGAACGGATCGGTCTCATAGGCTACCCGCACCAGCGGGTCCTTGGAGACGGTGCCCGCCTCGATCGGCATCAGCGGCGCTTTGGGGGCGATCTTGGACAGCACCTGCCCGATCAGCTTCATGTAGCCCGGCACCGCCGATCCGATCCGGACCGCCGTGCCAGACACGATCACCCCGGCCACCTCGGACTGGTAACGCCCGGCGAAAATCAGGCTCAGCAGCGCGCCCATGCTGTGACCCAGTACGAAGCAAGGTACATCGCCGGTCGCGGTCCTGACCGTCTTGAAATACTGGTAGAGATCGCCGATAAAGACATCCAGGCTGTCGATGTAGCCGCGCAACCCTTCGCTGTGACCGTGCCCGCGCAGGTCCATGCCGTGCACGGCATAGCCCCGTTCGGCCAGATAAGCGGCCACGTGGGCGTAGCGGCCGCTGTGCTCGGCCAGCCCGTGGATCAGAAAGATCGCGGCGCGCGGCCGGCCGTCGGGCGACCAGGCCTGCGTGTAGAGCCGCACCCCATCCGGCGTGGTGAACCCATCTTCGGTATGATTCACTCTCTCCCTCCTCCTGAACCAAAACCGGCCGCCAGGGCAAGGGCAGCCGGACCAGACTCAAGGTCGAGTCAAATGCCGTCTGGACGCACGATGAGCAGCCCGGCCTGCGGCCCGGTCTGGTGGACC
Source organism: uncultured Anaerolineae bacterium (assembly GCA_964533805.1). GTDB lineage: Bacteria > Chloroflexota > Anaerolineae > Aggregatilineales > Ch27 > JARKOQ01. The sequence continues at coordinate 11,961 of CAZHMJ010000006.1, forward strand.
TGGAGCGCGATGTGCATTTCCTCCGGCGTGCAGCCCAGCAGCAGCTTGATCTCGGAGTCGCGCTTGGTCAAATCCACCGTGCAGATCACCCCGCCGATCCGCCGCTCCGGCAGGCTGCCCACCCAGACGTCGATCCCGTCTCCGTCCATCGAAGCCGTCCCGTCCAGGTAGCCGTAATCCAGCGGGTAGACGAAGTCTGGATAGCGGGGATGAGCCGTGCCGCGCGGCCGGTCGATCCGCACCTCCGAGGCGGCGAGCAGGCGATCCAGGTTATGCCAGAAGCACGGTATGGGCATCGAAGCGGGCACGTCCAGATCAGTCCTCCTCCGGCGAATGGAGATAGTCGCCCAACGCGGCGGCCAGGCGTTCCCAGGAGGTGAACAGCGCGTGAGGCGCCACCAGTCGCGCCGACTGGATACCATCCGGCGCGCCATCCAGAAAGACCAGCGGCAGGCGGTGGGTCGCCGGGTCGCGGCGCAGGCGGCGGGCCACTTCCAGGCCATGGGCGGGCAACTGAGCCAGATCGATCACCACGGCGTCAGGCAAATCGGCCCGGATCAGGCTGAGAGTCTGCTCGATGTCCTGGTCCGCCAGTTCCACGAACCAGCCCGCGTCGCGCAGGCCACAGGTCCGGCAGTCCGGATCGCCGTCCCACAGGATGACCACCAGCCGTCCCTTCATGCGTCCTTCCCCCCCGCCAGCCACTCCTCCAGCAGTTCGGCCCGCGCCATGCGACCCATCACGCGGTAGGCCCGGGCCTCGTAAGCCAGATCGAGCACGGGAACTCGCAAGTCCTCGACCACGATCCAGCGCCGGTGGGCGGCCACGTCGACCGGGTCTTCCCACGTCCCGTCCGGCAGGCGCTTTTGCAGCGCGCCCATGATCTCGACTTCGATCCCCTCGATGCTCAGCGCCCCAAAATGCGAGCAAATGGCCTCGCTGCCGCTGAACGCGACCGGGCGGGTCACCCGGTCCGCGAAGCAGGCCGCGAGCGCATAAGCACCCTGGGCGTCCGTCTGGAGGTCGATGTCGTGCGGCTCGACCGGCACGCCCTGCAAGGCGAAGGACGTGCTGCCGGTCAAAGCCCAGAGGATCGGCTCGCCGGCCAGCCGTCCGACCAGCACGCGCAGCGCCAAGGCGTGGGCTTCGGGAATCACGGACAGGCTTACGAATCGATGCGCAGCCAGATCCGCCCGACGCGGAACAACTCCCCCGGCTCGATCTCGGACTGTTCGTTGAACAGCCGCTTGTCGCGGAACAGCGTCCCGTTGCGGCTGCCCACGTCGACCAGAGTCAGCTTGAGTCGTTGCGTCTGGACGGCATCGACCAGGGTATCGTCGTTGAACGCGCATACAACCTGAGCGTGCGCGCGCGAAACCTGGTTGTCGTAGGTCAGCGGAATATCACAGGTGTCGTCCCGACCGATGTTGAGCGTCAGGTCACCCCCCCCCCGGGGCAGCGAAAACTGGTACTGGTAACCATCCTGGGGGCCGCTCATCACGGTAATTGAAAGGGTCTCGTTGGACATGCGCGCGTCTCCTCAGGCGCGGGTCAATCATCCGGGTCGTCGGGCGGGCCGGGGCGGTTCTGCCACAGGCGGCGCGCCTCGGTGCGCTTGGTCCGGGACGCCTCGTGCTGGGGGTTGATCGTCAGGGCCTGGTTGAGGGCCTCGACCGCTTCGGCGTAACGCCCCAGCGCGATCAGGGTCTCGCCCAGGTTGTACCAGAACCACACGTCCCCGCCATTATAGCGAGTCGACTGCTGGTAGCAGGTCAGCGCCTCCTCCCAACGCTCCAGGGCGGCATAGGCCAGTCCCATCCCGTTGTAGGCCCAGGCGTATTCCGGGTCCAGCGCCACCGCGCGGCGGTAGCTCTCGATGGCTTCCTCGTTGCGGCCCAGGCGGCGCAGAATCTGGCCGCGCCTGGCCCAGACGTTGGCGCTGCTGTCCGAGATATTCAGGGCCGCGTCAACCACCACCAGGGCGCGGTCGTAACGGCGCAGTTCCAGCAGAGGGTCGAGCTGGTTGGTGTAATACCACAGTCCGGTCGGGTCTTCGCTCACGGCGCGCTCGAAGCTGGCCAGCGCTTCCTCGCGGCGATCCAGGCTTTCCAGCGCCAGCCCGCGCCCGTTCCAGGCCCAGGCGTAGTGCGGATCGACGGCCAGCGCGCTATCGTAGGCGGCCACCGCCTCCTTGAAGCGCCCCAGCCGGCGCAGGGCCTGGCCCTTCTTGGCCCACGATTCGATATGCTGGCTGTTGAGGGCCAGCGCCCGTTCCAGCGGGTCAAGGGACTCCTGGTAGCGGTGCAGCGTCACCAGCACGTCACCCTGGTTGTACCAGAACCATACGTCGCCGGGGTCTTCCTCCGCCGCGCGGCGGAAGGAGGCCAGCGCTTTTTCATACTCGCCCATCGCGCTGCACGTCAGCCCGTGCCCGTTCCAGGCCCAGGCGTAGTGCGGATCGACCTGGAAAGCCTGCTCATACGCCTTCAGGGCGTCGCTGAGGCGCTCCAGCCGCCGGTAGACCTGGCCCAGCTTGGCCCAGGCCTGCTGGTGCAGCGGGTTGATCGCCACCGCCCGTTCCAGCAGCGGCAGGGCTTCCTCGTTGCGGCGGAAGTCAAGCAGCAGTTCAGCCTGGTTGAAAAGGTACTGCGAGCTGTCCGGCTCCAGTTCCGCGGCCTGGCCGTAGGTCTGGAGGGCGTCTTCGGTGCGATCGAGCGCTTCGTAAACCGAGCCGATCTCGTTCCAGGCCCAGGCGTAATCCGGCTCCAGGCCGACGGCTTTCTCCAGGTGAGCCAGCGCTTCCTCGTGGCGGCCCAGGTGGCGCAGCGCATTGCCCATCCGCGCCCAGCTCCGGGCGTGGTTGGGCGCGATCTCCACCGCCCGGCGCAGCGGCACCAGGGCGTCCTCGAAGCGCCGCAGCAGCACCAGGACGTTGCCCTGGTTGTACCAGTGCCAGACGTCGTCCGGCGCGACGCGCGCGGCTTCCTCGTAGCAGGCCAACGCCTCGACGTAGCGGTCGAGCCGTTCCAGCACGATCCCCTTGCCGTTGATCGCCCAGGCATAGTCCGGGCTGAGGGCCGTGGCCCGGCTGTAAGCCTCCAGCGCATCCTCGTAGTGGTGCAGGTAGCGCTGCACCTGGGCCAGCTTGGCCCAGCTATAGGCATGATTCGGGTCGACCTTGACCGCTTCCTGAGCCGGGGCCAGGGCCTCGCTGTAACGGTTCTGCTCGACCAGCATCTCCACCTGATTGTACCAATGCCAGACCTCGCCCGGCGCGTCGCGCGCCGCGTTGCGGAAGGCCGTCAGCGCCTCCTGCCAGCGGCCCAGCGCCTTGAGGGCCAGCCCCAGCCCATTGCTGGCCCAGCCATAATCCGGCTGGGCCTTGAGCGCCACCCGGTAGGCTTTGACCGCGCTCTCGTAGCGCTCCATCAGGCGGTAAATCTGGCCGCGCTTGGCCCAGCTATGGGCGTGCATCGGGTCGGCGCTCAGGGCGCGGTCAAGCAGCGGCAGGGCCTCCTCGTAACGCCCCATCGACTGGAGAATGTCGGCCTGGTTGTACCAGGGCCACACATCCCCCGGCTTCAGCTCCGAGGCGCGCCGGTACGATTCCAGCGCGTCCTCGCGCCGGTGGAGGCGCTCCTGCACGATGCCTCGCCCGTTCCAGGCCCAGCCATAATTCGGGGAAAGCTCCAGCGCCCGGTCGAAGCAACTCAACGCTTCCTCGTAACGTTCCAGCAGGCGCAGGGTGCGCCCCTTGCGCGCCCAGGCCCAGGCGTAGTTCGGCTGGAGGTCCAGCGCGCGGTCGTAGGCTTCCAGCGCTTCCTCGGCGCGGCCCAGCTCGGTCAGGCTGTAGCCCTTGTCCATCAGCTCGTGCGCGGCAAGCTGCGCCTCGCTGACCGCCACTTCCGCCGACTCGCCCGTGATCTCCTCGTAGAGCGGGGCCAGGCTGCTCACCACCTCGCCCCAGTCCTGAGGCCGCTCGGACTGCGGCTTGGCCAGGCAACGCAGCAGCAGATCGCTTAGCGCCGGGGGCAGGTCACCCGCCACGTCCTGCGGGATGACCGGCGTCTCGGTCAGGTGGGCCGTGATCCAGGCGTGGAACTTGCGCGCGTCGAAGACCGGCCGCCCGGTCAGCATCTCGAACAAGATGCAACCGAAGGCGTAAATATCGGAGCGCTCGTCGACCTCCTCGGCCCGGCACTGCTCCGGGGACATGTACGGCGCGGTCCCGACGATCGACCCGACCCGGGTCAGCCGGCCGGTGTTTTCGTCGTCATCGTGGATGGGCAGCGACCCGTCGGCAATCGAGCGCACCAGCCCGAAATCGGTCACCTTGGCGACTTCGTCGTGCGAGATCAGGATGTTGGCCGGCTTGAGGTCGCGGTGGACCAGGCCAGGCACCTTCTCCACCGCGTGGCGCATCCCACGGGCGATATGCAGCCCGAACGAGATCGCGTGCTCCAGCGTGATCCGGTTGTGATCGATCCAGGCCTGCATGTCGGAGCCGAGACCTTCCGGCCCGCTGACGTGTTCGAGGAAGATGTGCGGCCGCTCGCGGATGGTGCGCACCACCCGCGCCTGGACGATGTTGGGGTGTTTTTCCAGGCGGACCCAGGTCAGGGCCTCGTGCTCGAAGCGCAGCACGGCCCGCTCGTTGTCGAAGAAGCGCGACTGGAAGCTCTTGATGGCGACCGGCTCGCGCTGGTCGTGGTCGTAGCACAGGTAAACCACGCCCATCCCGCCGCGCATCACCTGGACCACCTCGTAGCGATCCTCGATCCGGTCGCCCGGCCAGAATTCGTCCTCGTGGGTGCGCGTATCCTGGCGCGAGAGGCTGACCGCGGGCCGGTCCACCGCGGAAAACGCGCCTTCCGCCTGGCCGGGCCGGTCGGCGACCGGCGAATCGGGCGTGCCCTTTTCGATCTCGGCCGGCTCGTAGATGTCGGACAGCACGTCCGAGACCGGCGGAATCCCGATCTCGTCCTGGGTATCCTTCAAGCTGCGCGGCGCGGGCGGGGAGCTGACCTCCCTGGCGTTGGCGACCTGGGTCGCGTCCACCGAAGGCGTCAGGCCCGGCATCGGCTGGGTGCCGCGAATATCGACGACCGCGCGCGCCGCGACGCTGTGAATCGGGTACTGGGGAACCAGCGTCGCGACCAGCTCGCGCAGCTCATGGCCCTGCTCCGTGGCCGGGATTTCCGCCGCGGCCCACAGGGCCACCGCCACGTTGCGCGGGTCCGGCAAGCGGAGCGCCATCTCGGCCACCCACTGCACCAGGCGCGCGATCGCGCCCTCGGCGATGCGCCGGTCGACGTCATTGGCGGCGCGGGCCGCCGCGCGCCGGTAGGCGGTCAGCGCCTTGCCGACATAGAACACCCGGAGCTGATTCTCCAGCAGGATTTGCTCCGCGCACAGGTCGCCCAGGCCGAAGGCATCGTCGATCTCGTTGCGCCGCAAGGCCAGCAGCCCCAGCTCCCGGATGCCGGGATCGGGGTCGTTGGCGAAGAGGTCCAGCACGTCTTCCTTGCGGCGCTGGGCCAACAGCCGGCGCACCTCCTCCACGGGCAGGTCTGGGACACGGCGGCCGGTTCGGGGCACAGCGGGGAGTGGCATCGCCATAACAAACGTTCCCTAGGTGTGCGGACGAGTCTTAGGATGCGGCGCTCCCGCCGCGTCGGATGGGACATCGCCGGCGTCTTCCTCAGAAGAACCGGCCGTGAAAACCAGCCCGTCGTCGCCCCCGGCCCGGACGTAGATCGTCTGGCCCGGCGAGAAGCGCTCCTCCAGCAAGTGGCCGCTTAGCGGGCGGGTCAGCAGCCGCTCGATGGCCCGCCGCAGCGGCCGGGCGCCCAGGGCCGGGTCGTAACCTTCGCGCAGGATCGCCTCGCGGGCGCTCTCGTCCAGGATCAGGCACAATCCCTGGCGCTCCAGACGTTGAAGCAAATCGCGCAATTGCAGATCCAGGATGCCGTTGAGGGCGCGCGTATCGAGCGGGCGGAACGTAACCGTGTCATCCAGCCGGTTCAGGAACTCCGGCCGGAAGTAATCCTTCAGGAAGGCCTGGTAATCCGGCAGGCGGTCGGCCGGCTCATTGCCGAAGCCCAGCGCCCGCGCTTCGCCCGCGCCGATGTTGCTGGTCATGATAAACAGGGCGTGGCGCGCATCGACCGTGCTGCCCCGCGAATCGGTCAAACGGCCTTCGTCGAAAACTTGCAGAAAGATGTCCCAGACTTCCGGCGCGGCCTTCTCCACCTCGTCCATCAGCACCACGCTGTACGGGCGACGGCGCAGCGCCTCGGTGAACTGCCCGCCGCGCTCGGTGTCGCGGTAGCCGGGCGGCGCGCCAATCAGGCGGGCGACGGTGTGCTCGTCGTGATACTCCGACATATCGAGCCGGATCAGAGCTTCCTCGGAGTTGAACAGGAACTCGGCCAGGGCTTTGGCCAGCTCCGTCTTGCCCACACCCGACGGCCCCAGGAACAGAAAGACGCCGATCGGCCGGTTGGGATCGGACAGCCCCGCCCGCGCCTGCTTGATCGCCGCCGAGACGGCCCGCACCGCGCTGTCCTGGCCGATCACCCGCGCGCGCAGGGCGTCTTCCATCCCGGCGAAACGGCGGCGCTCGTTGGCGGTCAGCTCGCTGATCGGGATGCCCGTCCATTCGGACAGGACTTCGGCCACCGTCCGGGCGGTGACTTCGTTGATCGCGCCCTCCTCCGGCAGATGGGTGCGGACCACCAGCCGGGCGCAGGCCTCGTCGATCAGGTCGAGCGCCTTGTCCGGCAGGCGCTTATCGGGCTGGTAGCGCACCGAAAGCCGCATCGCGGCTTCCAGGGCCTCCGGCCGGATCGTGACTCCGTGGTGTTTCTCATACTGGTCGCGCAGCCCGATCAGGATCGCCAGGGTGTCTTCTTCCGTCGGTTCGTCGATCATAATCACCCGGAAGCGCCGGTCGAGGGCCGGGTCCTGGGCGATCACGCGCCGGTATTCCTCGACGGTCGTGGCGCCGATGCAGCGAATCTCGCCGCGCGCCAGGGCCGGCTTGAGGATATTGGCCGCGTCCAGGTTGCTATCGAGGGTATCACCCGCCCCGACGATGGTATGAATTTCGTCGATGAACAGGATCACGTCCGGGGATTCCTTGACTTCCTCCACGATGCCGACCAGGCGCTCCTCGAACTGGCCGCGCAGGCTCGTCCCGGCGACGAGCGTCCCGACATCGATCTGGACAATGCGCCGTCCGCGCACCGATTCCGGAGCCGAGCCCTGGGCGATGGCCCAGGCCAGCCCTTCGACCACGGCGGTCTTGCCCACCCCGGCGTCACCGACCAGCAGCGGGTTGTTCTTTTTGTTGCGCACCAGAGTGCGCGACAGCGCCCGGATTTCGCGGTCGCGGCCAATCGCCGGGCCGATCTGCCCCCGGCTCGCCTGCTGGATCAGGTCCACCCCGAACTTGTCCAGCATGGGGGTCGGCAGCTTGCCGAACTCCCGGGTCGGGTTAGGCTCGTTGATCAGGGCGTCCAGCGCGTCCGACTCGGATCGATCGTCGGCCTCGCCGGCCAGCACGTTGGCCCAGTAGGTGAGATCGAACCCCATCTGGATCAGGGTGCGAACCGGCAGCCCTTCCCCTTCTTGCAGGAGGGCCAGCAGCAGGTGATCTTCCTGGACTTCGTCGCAGTCTTCGTCGTCCGCCGCGTAAATCGCCAGGGATAGCGCCAATCGCGAGCGGGGGGTCAACGGCATCGGCTCGGACGGTACGTCCGCCCCGCGCCCGGCCGCCTCGCGGATCGCGTTGCGGACCTGGGCGGGTTCGAGGTGCGCATCGCGCAGCAGGCGCTGCGTCCGGCCATCCTCGATCTTGGTCATGGCATTAAACAGGTGCTCGGTGCCGATATAGTTGTGGCCCAGCCGCACCGCTTCCTCGAAGGCTGCTTCCAGCATGCGACGGCAGCGCTCGCGGATTTCCTGTTCGCTGATCTCCAGGGGAGAAGACACGATTCCAACCTCGCTCTACTTCAGGCAGCCCGGGATGCCCCCAGATCATGCATGGATGACAATGCAGAGTATACCGCAAGCCTCGTCCTGTCACAGCCAGGAATGTCGCGGGCAGGCCAATCGCTCCCGGCCGGAAAAGATACCTCACTGCCGGGGACGCGAAAAGCCCACAACATTCACGCAAAATTCGGTTTCCGCCAGTCGCTAACATGGCTATAATCGAGGTAGTGTAAACGCGCAGATTCATCGAGCAACGGAAAAACAATGTCCGACCCACTGATCGGTAGAGTGCTTGGCGACTACACCATCGAAGCGCTGATGGGCAAGGGCGGCATGGCCCGCGTCTATCGCGGCTACGACGAAAAGCTCAAACGCTACGCCGCGGTCAAGGTAATCAACACCGAACTGGAAAGCGACGAGCTGCGCGAGGAATACCAGGCCCGCTTCGTGCGGGAAGCGCGCGCCATCGCCCGCCTCCAGCATCCCAACATCGTGGGCGTCTACCAGTTCGACCAGCTCTGGGACCTCAACTTCATGGCGATGCAGTTCATCGAGGGCGATGACCTGCGCCACCAGTTGGAGGATTACCACAACCGCGGCACGCTGATGCCGCTCCGGACGATCGTGACGATCATGCGCGACATCGCCAGCGCCCTGGATTATGCCCACGCGCACGGCGTCATCCACCGCGACATCAAACCGTCCAACATCATGGTCACGCCGGAAGGGCGCGGCGTCCTCACCGACTTCGGCCTGGTGCTGAACCTGGAGGACGGCACGATCGGCAACACGTTCGGCAGCGCGCATTACATCGCGCCCGAACAGGCCGTCTCCTCCGCCCAGGCCGTGGCCCAGAGCGACCTGTATTCGTTGGGCGTGGTCCTCTTCGAGATGGCGACCGGCAAAGTTCCCTTCGACGATCCGTCCACGATGAGCGTGGCCCTCAAGCACCTCAACGAGCCACCGCCCCTGCCGAGCACGATCAACCCGGCCATCTCGCCCGCCCTGGAAGATGTCATCCTCCACATGCTGCGCAAGGACCCGGCCGCCCGCTACCCCGACGGGGCGACCTTCATCGCCGCCCTCAGCGCGGCTGTCAGCGATGACGCGCTCAAGACCAGCGACGAAGAAGACACGGTCGAGCTGACCACCACCCGCGCCGAGCCGAAACGCGCCGGAAAAAAAGCCAAGCCCACCCAGGTTTTGCCGGACAAAGCCGGTAAAGCCGACAAGGCTGGCCAGGCCAGCGCCGTCCCGGACAAAGAAGCCGCGCCCAGTCCGGCTTCTGCCCGGCACGAGATCGAGACACGCATCCTGGCCGATTCCCAGTCCACGGCGACTCCGATCCCGACCCAACCGGCCAAACGCGGCCGGGGTGGTCTGCTCGGCCTGCTGATCCTGCTGGTGATCGCGGCGGTGGCGATCGCCGTGATCAGTCAGGGCGGGCAACCCGGCGGCGAGCCATCCGCCTCGCCCACGGGCCTTTCCGGCGCGGCTGGCGAGACCCCGGCCGTCACCTCGGACCGCCCGGCGGCGACCGCCAGCCCCCGGCCCGAAAACACCGCGCCGCCCGCGACGACCGCCGCGCCGGCAGCCTCGTCCACGATACCGCCTACCGAAGAAGCCGCGCTCGCCGCGACAGCCACCCCCACCCCGCGGCCCACCGAGCCGCCGTCAGCTACGCCAACCACCGCGGCCCCGACCCGAACACAGACCGGAGGCGCGTCTGAGCCGGGCGAGATCGCGCTGATCTATGATGCCGACTCGCTCCAGCTCGTCAACCAGGCGGCCTACAATATCGACGTGCAGCCGCTGGTGCTGCGCTCGACTAACCCGGCCACGGGGCAGGTCATCGAATTCAACGTCGCCGATTTGCGCGGCGGCCTCGTCCCACCCAACGCTCTGCGTCCCGGCTATTGCTACCACATCTGGCGGATGGACCTCAGCTCGGACGCGGCCGAAGTCCCCTATGGGCCGGAATGCACGACCCGCGCCGGGTGGCGGGCCGTGTCGCCCATCCGTTGGTTCTGGATCAGCGACCAGCCCGGCGCGACCTTCGAAGTCACCCTGTTCGACGAGGTGATCGCGACCTGCTCAATCGCCGCCGGACGCTGTGAATTCTCGCTGCCCTGACGCCGAAGAAACGCCCTTGAACCACGGCAGATAGGAACGGCCTGTGCCTGATACTCAACTTGCCCGCAGAACCCAGGAAGTCGCCGTCCTTTCCACCGTCGCCGAGTTACTGACCACTCTGGACCTGGATGCCGTCCTGAGCAAAACCCTGGCCCTGCTGACGGACACGGTCAGCGCGGAGCGCGGCAGTTTCTTCGTGTTCGCCGCCGGCAGCAATACCGCCCAGCGGATCATCACCCGGCGCAATCTGCCCCCGGAATACTCCCAGATGGTCGTCGATCACGTCCTCGACCAGGGCCTGGCCGGCTGGGTCTACCGCCACAAGCAGGGGGCCATCATCAACGACACCAGCCAGGACGAGCGCTGGATCGTCTTCGAGGATGACCGGTCGGCGATCGGCTCGGTGCTGTGCGTGCCCTTCCTCCTGGAAGGGCGCATCAACGGCATCATGACGCTGGAACACGCCGAGAAGGAGCACTTCACCCCCGCCGATCTGGCCCTGGCGACAGCCGTGGCGAACCAGACCGCGATCGTCATCCGCAACGCGCAGTTGTTCAACCAGGTCCAGACCCAGCAGCACCAGCTCCGCACCGTCCTGGAAAGCACCGCCGAGCCGCTGCTGACCCTGAACGCGGACGGCCTGGTCCGCCTGGTCAACCCGGCGGCGCTGGCGCGGATCGGCCTGCCCGAAGCGGAAGTCACCGGCCGCCGGCTGACCGACCTGCGGGGCAACCCCATCTTCTCCGAACTCGGCGAGCGCCTGGCCCAGAACCAGGCCAATTTCGAGTTGCACGACAGCACCACCGGGACCGACTTTGCCGTGCGCGTCTCAGCCTGGCGCGAGAGCGAGACCGGCGAGCCGGGGCACGTGATCGTGCTCAACGACATCACCACCCTCAAGGAGACGTCCCGCGTCAAAAGCCAGATGTTGGAAATCGTCTCCCACGATCTGAAAAGCCCGCTGGGCGTCGTGCAGGGCTACGCCGAGCTGATCCTGCTCGACCTGCCCCCGGACGATCCCAACTTCATCTACATCCAGGACATTGCGCGCGTCAGCAGGCGGATGCTGGAGATGGTGACAGAGCTGCTCGACCTGGCCCGGATCGAAGCCGCCGCCCAGCGTGATTTCGAACGCTTCGATCCCACCCCGCTGCTGGATGAAGTACTCGCCGCGCAGGAGGCCCAGGCCTTCGCCAAAGGCCAGACCCTGCACAGCCTGATCGATCCAGGGCTGAACGAGATCGTCGGCGCCCCCGCCCAGTTGCGCGAAGCCTTCGCCAACCTGATCAGCAACGCCATCAAATACACGCCCGAAGGCGGCGCGATCCTGGTCGAGGCCCGCCTGGATGCGGCCCGCCGCCGGCTGGATTACCGCGTGCAGGACAACGGCTATGGCATCCCCTACCACCTCCAGCCGCGCATCTTCCAGCGCTTCTACCGCGCCAAACAGCCGGGCACGGAGCACATTTCGGGCACGGGATTGGGGTTGAGCCTGGTCAAGGCGGTGGTGGAGCTGCACGGTGGGCAGGTGTGGTTCGAGAGCGAGCCGGGCAAGGGCAGCACCTTCGGCTTCTGGCTGCCGCTGCCGGATAACGCCCCGGCGGCATGAACAGGACGCGCGTTGATGGAGCAGGGCTGTCGATGCCGCGTATCACAACCTACCCGCCACGAACCCAGCCCATCCTTCCCTCAAAACACGCAGCGGCGGATTCGCTCCGCCGCTGCTGGGGGTATCAGAAGGCCAGTATTCCCGTCCGCGCATCCCGGCGAGGTTGGATGATAGGCGCACCGGACAGGTCGGTGACCTATCACTACGCTCGCCCCCCTCAGGGCGCTGCGGCCTGGGTCGCGTCGTAGGCTTCGCCGGTCGCCTGCAAGTCCGGGCCGAGGGTGATGGTCGGCTCCATGCCGGGCGCGACCGTCCCCGGCGCGGGCGCCCGCCCCGTGGGGCTGAGCCCCAACACCAGCGCCCACCCGACCCCGGCGGCGATCAACACCCGCGTGACCCGCTGCCAGCGCGGCCCCTGGCCCTGCCCCGGCCCTTTGGGCAGGGTGATATGCTCGCGCAGCCAGCGCCGCTGGAGGCCGCCATTGATCAGCAGCCGCCCATCGGCCTGAAGCCGGAGCACGTTCTCGTATTCCAGCCGTCGCCACGTCGCGTTGACCGTACGGGGATCGAGTTCCCGGTCGGCGGCGATCAGCCAGGCGCCCACGTCCTCGTGGGGCACCGGCTGGGGCGGCTCCTCCGGAGCCAGGGCGCTCAGGGCGGTCAGGACGAGCCGGTCCTGCGGGCCGCCGTGCTGCCAGACCGCGCCCAGCGTGTCCCCGGCCATGACCAGGGCCGCCGGGATGACGGCCTCGATATCCTCCAGCGTCACCGGCGCGTCCAGCCGCTTCTGCTCGCTCATCCGCTCGTAGACGAGCCAGCCCAGGAGCTGGACCAGGTACGGGTGACCGTTCGACAGGTCGTGGATGCGATCGAGCGTGGGCGGCTCGAAAACCAGCCCGCCTTCTTCCGGCGAAAGACACAGCAGGCTATCCATCTCTTCGCGTGAGAACGGGCCGAGGCGGTACATCAGCGCCGGGTCGAAAGGCGCGCCCACCGTCAGCAGATCGGACTCGTGGCGCGAGTCGAAAGCCATGATCATGTCCAGGTGGGCATGCGCCGCCAGCAGCTCGCCCAGGAAGGCGAAGCTGTCGCGCGGCAGGCTGTGCTGCTGGACGGCGGTCAGCAGGCGGTCGGCGTTGTCCACCAGCAGGAGCAGATGCCGGTCGCGGCGCATCGAGCGCAGCCCTTCGGCCATGTACTCGCCCAGCAGGGCGTCGCGCAGGTCGGCTGGCTGACCCGGCAGTTCCGGCAGGCGCGCCGATTGGATGTCCAGATCGGCCAGGATCTCGGGCACCGTGCCGGCCAGGGCATGCAACCAGGCGCTCTCCCCCGCGACGGTACTCGCCCGCAGCGAAAGCCGGACCGGGCAGTAGCGCGAATCCAGGCGCTGGGGCAGGTGGCGCAGCAGGGAAGACTTGCCGATCTTGGGCGGCCCCAGGATCGAGAGGGCATGCGCCTGCTGCTCGCCCACCAGGTGAGTCTGGACGAAGGCGAAAGCCTCGGCGCGCCCGGCAAAACGTCCGGTTTCGGTGGTGGGTGACTCGTACTGGTACGGATTGGACATGGGTGCCTGTTCTCTCATCGCGTCTGCACTGCCAGTGTAGGCAGGCGAGCGGCCGCCGTCAAGTCATCCGCCGGGGTAACAAGGTGCAGGCGTATCCTGTCTTGACTGACGACTGTATGCTGTCAACTGTGCGCTGCTTTGCGGCTCCAAATTCGCCATAGCCGGGGGTGCGCCCGGCCGTTATAATGGCCCACGATCCGGCCGGACCAGCGGCCCGGCTCACGCATCCGGTTTTCCTGGGTTCACAAGGTCCACCAGACTCATGACAGTTTCCGGCTCTACCCCTCGCCCCATCTCGCCCACCGTCCGCCTGCTGGCCCTGGTCGGCATGCCCGGCGCGGGTAAGTCGCTGCTGGCGGCTCACCTGCGCGCGCTGGGCTTCCCGACGGTGCGCTTCGGCCAGATCACAATCGACGAGGTAATCCGGCGCGGCTGGGAAGTCAACCCGGAAAACGAGCGGATCGTGCGCAATGAAATCCGCGCGATGGAGGGCATGGATGCCTATGCCCGCCGCTCGCTGCCCTACCTGCGCGAATCCCTGCAAACTCACGCCAGCGCGATCATCGACGGGCTGTACAGCTTCAGCGAGTACAAGACCCTCAAGGCGGAGTTTGGCCCGGAACTGGTCATCGTGGCCGTGACCTGCGACCGCGCGCTGCGCTACGCCCGACTGGGTAGCCGCCCGGAGCGCCCCCTCACCCCCCAGGAAGCCGAGCAGCGCGACATCTCCGAGATCGAGGCGCTGGAAAAAGGCGGCCCGATCGCCATCGCGGACTACACCCTGCTCAACAACGGCACCCCCGCCGAGACGATCGCCGCCCTGGACGCGCTCCTCGCCGCCCTCGACCTCAAACCCTGAAAACAATGTTGAATTTTGAATGGTTAATTTTGAATTAAAGACAAGGCAAAACGATTTGTCTTTTAATTCAAAATTCAACATTGAGAATTCAAAATTCGCGCCGCGCTAGCGCGGCGCGACGGCGCAGACCGTGAACTCCGCGACCTCGTGCCAGCGCCCACCGAAACTATCCCGCGTCTCCAGCATGACATAGCGCGCCTCGACCGGCTGATCCAGGTCGAACGCCAGGGTATAGGTATAGCGGTCGGTCAGCAGCGTGGCGAAGACCTCCTGGAACGATTCCAGGCGCAGGTCGGTGTTGGAAACGAGGACCGCGAACCGGCTGGTATTGTGGGCGCTGCTGTCGCCGCCGGTCGCGGACGGGTTGATCCGGAAGCCCTGGATCGTATGTTCCCCGCCGGCCAGGTCAATGACCACGTACTCCCGGCGCGCGGCGACCGTCCCCGGCGCGGACGCCCAGCCCGTCTCGTTGTGGCCGTCGATCAGATACTCGGCCAGCCAACGGCCGGTGAATTCGCTGGAAAAGCGCACGATCGAGCCGCCCATCGCCGCCGAGGAGACATCCCGGCAGGCCGGCAGCGGCGGGGCTTCCGGCGGCTCCAACTGGATGCCCGTCCCATCGATCGTCAGCACGAACGCCCCGCCCAGGGCGAAGCTGCGCACCCGGACCAGCAGGGTCTCCGCCACGGCGAAGGTCAGGCGCAGCCCGGCGTCAGACAGGGCCGGCAGCGCGATCTCCGGCGGGTGATCGTCGTTGTCGCCCAGCCGCCGCCCGTCCGCCGCGTAGACCTCGATCACCGGGTCGAAAACCTGGCTGGTCAGGGTGAAAGTCACGTCCGCGCCTTCCAAGGCATAGACCCGGTATTCCAGGTAAGCCACATCCGCCGGCAGGAGGCCCGTCACCACGAACGGTGGGGCCGCGCCCTGCAAATCACCCGTTCCATCCTCCACCGCCGCGCACACGTTGAACTCGGTCGCCTGGAAGTAGCGCCCGCCATAGTTGCCGTGCAGGCTGAGCAGGATGTAGCGCGCCTCCACCGGCTCGATCGCGTAGACCTCCAGCCGGTTGACCTGCGGCGCGGTCGCTTCCAGCACGGTCGTGAACTGATCGGGCGGGACGAGGGCTTCGGCCGCACCGACGCTGAAGGCCTGGATACTGTCGCTCTCGAACCCGGGGGAGGCCGAGAACCCATCGAAGACCACGCTGCCGATCGAGACCGGCTGGGCGCTGCTGACCTCGAAGATGATGTACGGGGCCAGATCGTCCCCGCGCGACGACCAGCCGGTTTCCAGGCTGGAGTCGATCAGGTTGTCGGCCCGGTATTCCGTGCTGAACGATGACGACGACGCCACCACCCCGCCCAGCAAGGGCGCGCAGGCCACCGCCCCCGGCAGCACCGCCGACAAGCCCGTCCCCCCGCCGGGGGCTGGCGTGACCGCGCCCCCGGCCGACGTCTGGAACACCGCCCCCTCGATGTTCAGGGTATAGTGGCCTTCGCTCTCCGGGTCGTAGCTGCGCACCAGGGCCACGTACTCGCCATCCTCCGGCACGCCAAACTGGAGCGCGGCGTCGGTCTGGTTGGGCAGCTCGTAGACCGGGTTGTGATCGTCATTGCCGATCAGGAACGCCCCGGAGGAATCGTAGATCGCCAGCACAACGTCGAAATCGGCGCTGGTCAGGGTGATCGTCAGGTTGCCATCCGAACGGGCCTGGAAAGCGTAAGCCACTCGCGGCTCGCGGCCGGGGAAGTGGACCAGCTCGCCCTCAATCACCGGGCCGGGGGCCGTCTCCACAATGCTGAACGGGTTCTGGCTGAGCACGGTCGCGCCCTGCACGGTGAGCGTATAGGGGCCACTGCCCAGCCAGCCCAGACTGGCCGCCCGCACCAGCAGCAGGTCGCCGCCGCGCGGGGTATAGACCAGCGCCGCGTCCGTCCGCGCCGGGAGGCCAAACAGGGGATCGTGGTCGTCGTTCTCGGCCACGATCTGGCCGATCGCGTCGTACAGGGTCAGGGTCGCGTCGAAGGTTTCGCTGCTCAGGCCAATCGACACCGGGGTGTTGGGCGTCACCCGCAGCAGGATGTCGCTGGCCGGTTCGAGGACGGTCAATTCGCCGGTCAGGGTAGTCACGGTGGGGTCCTGCTGGCGCAGGGAATCGGCCTCCACAGGCAAGCCAGCCATCACCAGCAGGGCCGCCGCCAGCCACACCGTCCACCTGCTCCACCGCATCCAGCGCCCCACCAGGTCTCTACCTTCCAGATCGAATCCAACCGTTACTATACCCGCCGGGCGGCAGGCGGTAAAGAGTGGAGCGCCCAGTGCAATCGCTTCAGACGGAAAAGCATCTCACCGCGGAGGACGCAAAGAACGCACAGGTAAAACAAAATCAAGAGAAATGCCTTTCTCTACGTCCTCCGCGCGCTCTGCGGTGCGGCTTTCTTGACATCCTGTGACGGTCTGCCGGGGAGCCGGGCTACACGGCCCCGCCGAGCACCGCCCCGGCCAGGATGACCAGCGCCAGCGCCGGAAGAAGCGCCGTCCAGACGATCATCAGCAGCAGGCGCGGACCATCCCAGGCAAGGTGGCGGCGCAGACCCAACCCGGCCGCCGCCGCGACCGGCAGACCAACCAGCGCGATCAGCGCCCCGGTCTGTCCCAGCAGGAGCAAGGCCAGACCGTCGCCGGCGATGACCAGGAGGCTATACAGGGCCGCGATCCGCCCCGCCCCGGCTCGCACCGCCAGGGTGCGCTTGCCTACCTGGAGGTCGGCGGGCAGGTCCGGCGTGGCGATGCCCAGCAGCATCCCCGCGATCAGCGGCAGGACGGGCAGCCCCAGCCGGACGAGATCGCCGCCAAGCGCCCCGGCCTGGAGGCTGTAGGCCCACTGCGGCACGACCAGCGCCGCGACCGTCGCCGCCGAAACTTCCCCCCATCCCCGCCAGCACAGCCGCAGCGGTGGCGCGGTATAAAACACAGCGGCCAGCATCGCCAGGATCAGGACGGTCCAGCTCACCGGTTCCATCCCCCACGCCGTCAGAAGCAGCCCCAGCCCAACCGCCCCGCCCAGGCAGACCGCCGCCGCGATCAGGGCGGCGCGCGGCGCCAGCAGCCCGGCCGCCAACTCGCCGCTGCCGCCGGACAGCAGGGTGCGCCGCCGGTTGAGCCGGTCGCTGGGCAGGTCGTAGTAATCGTTGATGTAGGCCGTGCTGAGCTGGACGAGCAGTTGCGCCGCCAGCCCGCCCCAGGCCATTCGCGAATCAAGCGGCGCACCCTCCCGCCAGGCGACCAGCAATCCGAGCAGGTAGGGCAACGTCGAAAAGACCAGGAAATGCGGCCGGCTGAGGTGGAAGAAGGCGGCGAAGCGCTTCGGCAAGATCATGACAGGCGATGCTACAGGAAGGGTAGCAAAACCTGGCTGTACGGAATCCAGGCCGCCGCGCTGATCGCGAATGCAATCAGCGGCCAGCGAACGGCAAGCAGCGCGAAGGCCGGCATGCTGCCGTAGAAGGTCGCGTAGGGCACCAGGAACTGCCAGGCCAGCACCCCCAGGATCACGTCCCCGCGGCGAAAGGCCAGCAGCGCCAGCAGCAGGCCGATGCCCCACGCCACCGGACGCGGCAACCCGCGTGACAGGGAGATATTGACCCGGGTTCCCCACGCGCCAAAGATGTTGTTCTGAAACGCGTTCTGCATCCCCTCCAGCCAGTTTGGCCAGATCAGAAAGGACAGGCCGGCCACGATCAGAGCCACAACCCCTGCCCAGAAAATCTGGCGTGGGCGAAAGCCGAACCAGGCGCCCAATGCCGCCTGAGGCTTGACCAGCAAGAAAGGCCCGCTCCACACCCGTGGCACCAGCAGCCCGATCACCACCAGCCATTCCAGGCTCATCTCCAGCGCCGAGTCATAGGCCAGCGAGGAGGTCAGCACCAGGACGACCGTCCAGAACTTACCGCCAAACTTGGCGATCAGCAGCGTCAACAGGCTGAAATACAGGATGATCTGGATCAAGACCGAGGTCTCGAAGGGCAGCAGCGCCACGGGATACACCAGCACTGCCGTCCAGGGTGGATTGGCAAACAGCCGGCTGGCATAGGGGTCGGCGATGTTTGCGTCCAGTTGGGTGTAGATGCTGTGCTGATCGCTCCACAGGACAGTTCCGGCCTTCTGGCTGACCCGGGCCGCGACCAGCCACCACCCGATCGCCAGTCCGATGGCCAGCACCAGCGCCGGCAGGAACATCGGCCGCCGCATCGCAACCCTGACAGGAAAACTGCCCTTGCGTGTCATGAGGCTCCTCCATGTGGCCCGGGATTGAGCCACATCCGCAACGCCTCCAGGACCAACCCCGCCGGTGGGTCACCCCACCCGGCGGTAACGGTAGGCCGGCCGGATGTGCTGGTTGAAGAATCGCCCGCGCGACTTCGAGGCCGCCAGGTCGCGGTAGACCTCCGGCGGCACGTCGCTGTACTGGTAGAGCGCTCCCTTCGGGAAGCCCACCGACAGCACACGCGTCTCCGGGTTGTAATCCACCGAGCGCACGATATTGGAATGGGTCGCGAATCCGGTCGGATCGGGCAGCGGCGGCAGGTCTTCCTCGGCCACGGTCACCGCCACGTGGGTCAGGCCGCCCATCAACTGGGCCGTGGCGCGGGCATAGCGCGGATCGCCGGGCGGCATGCTGAAATCCACGTACTGGGTATGGCCCAGCACCGCCGGCAGCGGCATGCCCGCTTCCAGCAGCACCGGCAGCACGCGCTTGCCCATCTGGACGGCCTTGCCGAACTCCCACTGGCACCAGGCCGAGTCCACCGCGCGCGGGCTGAGCATGTAGACGAACGCCTTGCAGCCCTGGATGGCCTTGAGCAGTTCGGCCTGCCAGTCCTGGCCGGGCAGCAGCCAGGCATCGAACCAGGGATCGTGTCCGCCGACGCGCAGCAGGTCGACAATCGCGCGCACGACAGCGTCGTCTTCATGAGCGTAAGAAATGAACAGGCGCACCGCCCGGCTCCTTTGAACGTTCCAGGAATGAAAGCGTCCCCAATCATAAAAAAGGAGCGCCGGAAAAGCAATTCCGGCGCTCGGCCTGTCTCAATACAGATTCTACCGCCCACCCGGCGCGGGCATGGCCTCCGCGGCCTTGGCCCCGCTGCCGTTGCCGAACAGTTCGACCTGCCGCCGGAACTGGCTCATGTACAGGCCGTGGTAGACGCCCTCCGCCGCCAGCAGCGACGTGTGCGTGCCGCGCTCGACGATCTGGCCGTCCTGGATGACCAGCACCTGGTCGGCGTTGCGGATCGTGCTCAGCCGGTGGGCGATCACGAAGCTGGTGCGGCCCTGGAGCAGGGTCGACAGCGCCTGCTGGATCAGGCGCTCGGTGCGGGTATCCACGCTGCTGGTCGCTTCGTCCAGGATCAGGATGCGCGGATCGGCCAGCGCCGCGCGGGCGATGGCGATCAACTGGCGCTGGCCCTGGCTGAGGCCCGCCCCACGCTCGCCCAGCACGGTCTGGTAACCCTCCGGCAGGCGTTCGATGAAGTCGTGGGCATAGGCCAGCTTGGCCGCCGCGATCACCTGCTCGTCGGTCGCGGCGGGGTCACCATAGCGGATGTTGTCCATCACGCTCGTGCTGAACAGGAAGGTATCCTGGAGCACGATCCCGATCTGCTGGCGCAGACTGCGCCGGGTCACGTCGCGCACGTCGTGCCCGTCGATCCGGACCGCGCCCGCCGTCACGTCGTAGAAGCGCGGGATCAGGTTGATGATCGTGGTCTTGCCCGCCCCGGTCGGCCCGACGATGGCCACCGTCTGGCCCGGCTCGGCCCGCAGGCTGACGCCTTCCAGCACCGGCTCGCCGGGGTTGTATTCCGCGCTGACGTTCTCGAACTCGACCAGGCCCTGAATCTGGGGAAGCTGGATCGCGTCGGGCCTGTCCTGCATGTCGGGCACGGTATCCAGGATGCCGAAGATGCGCTCGCCGCCGGCGATCGCGTTCTGGATCGTCGTCCACTGCACGGAAATCTGCGACACCGGCTGGTTGATGCGCTGGACGTATTGCAGGAAGGTGATGATCAGACCGAGCGAGATCGTCGCCCCGGCCAGAGTCCCATCCCCCGCCAGCAGCACCCACCCGCCAACGCCAATCACCAGCGCCATCGAGACGTAACCCAGCGATTCCAGCAGCGGGTTGAGCGCGCTGGTGAAGGCCACGGCCCGGATATTGGCGTCGCGGTTGGCCGCGTTGGAGGTCTTGAACTGCTCGATGTTTTCGTCCTCGCGGCTGAAGGCCTGCACCTCGCGCACGGCGGCGATGCCTTCCTGCAGGTCGGCGTTGACCGAGCCCATCTCCACGCGGGCGCGGCGGAACGCCTTGCGCGCCTGGTTGGAGAAATACACGGTCACGATCACCATAACCGGCATCACCAGCAGGCTGACCAGGGTATACACCACGCTCTTGGTCAGCATGGTATACACCACCCAGACGATCAGCACGGCGCTGCTGAAGACATTGACCAGGGCGAAGCTGAAGGCCTGCTCAATGGCCGACGCGTCGTTGGTGATGCGGCTCATCAGGTCGCCCGCCTCGTGCGTGGCGAAGTAGTTCATCGACAGGCGGTGGAGGTGCCCGAACAGGTCCACGCGCATCTGGCGCAGGGCATACGCGCCGATCCAGCGCATGATGTAGAACAGCAAGCCGGTGAGTGCCGCCGAAAGGACATACAGGAGCGCGATCTGCACGATCAACTGCCCCATCCCGGCCACCACGTCAGCGGCGGGAGTCTCCGCCGTGACCGCCGTGGTGTACCAGCAATTGGAGCTGGCCAGCGAGTTCTCACCGCCGCCCATCAGGGCCGAGGCCGCGGCGCCGGCGCCACTCATCAGGCGTGGCGTGACATAGCAGTCGAAGACCTGGCCGGTCAGATCGGGCGTGACCACCTGCATCCACGTGCTGACCAGCACCAGCGCCACGATCAGCAGCAGCCGCGTCCAGTACGGCTTGAAGTACGAGCCAAAGCGCAGGAGGGTCTGGCCGAGATTCTGCGGCTTGCTGACCTCCTGGCCGAACATCCGGTGTTGGCCACCCATGAATCCCATTACGCCACCTCCCCATCAGCCGCCATGACAGCCGTTTCATCCGCTTCCAGTACCGTGTCTTCCACCAGTTGCGAACTGTAAATCTCCGCGTAAATCTCGCTGCTTTCCAGCAGGTCTTCGTGTTTGCCGGAGGCCACGATCCGCCCCTGATCGAGCACCAGGATTTGATCGGCGTTGACCACGGTGCTGATCCGCTGCGCGATTACGAAACTGGTCCGGCCCTGCATCAGCCGGTCGAGCGCCTGCTGGATGTGGAATTCAGTCGTCACATCCACGCTGCTGGTCGAGTCGTCCAGGATCAGGATGCGCGGGTTGAGCAGCAGGGCACGGGCGATCGCCACGCGCTGCTTCTGACCGCCACTCAGGGTGGAGCCGCGCTCGCCAACCGGTGTATCGTAGCCCTGTGGGAACTCCATGATGAAGTCGTGGGCCGCAGCCGCTTTGGCCGCCGCTTCGACCTCTTCCTGGGTGGCGTCCGGCCGCCCAAAGGCGATGTTGTCCCGGATCGTGCCGGTGAACAGAGTCGTCTCCTGGAGCACCAGGCCGATCTGGCGGCGCAGGCTCTCGATCGTCACGTCGCGCACGTCATTTCCGTCGATCAAGACGCGCCCGCCGGTCACGTCGTAGAAGCGCGGCAGCAGGTTAATGATCGTGGTCTTGCCGCTGCCCGTCGCGCCCAGCAGCGCGATCGTCTGGCCCGGCTCCGCCGTGAAGCTGACCTGGCTCAACACCGGGTCGCCGGTCTTGAAGTAGCGGAAGTCGACGTTCTCGAAGGTCACGCGCCCGGTGATGGGCGGCATTTCGATCGCCCCCGGCTTGTTGACCACTTCGTTCTTGGCATCCAGGATGTCGAACATCCGCTTGGCCGAAGCCGCAGCCTGGGCCATCAGCGAAATGATCATGCCCAGCATGCCCAGCGGGAAGAACACGTACATCAGGTACAGGCTGAATTTCTGCCACTCACCCACCGTCAGGGTGCCGTACACGATCTGCTGGCCGCCGAAATACAGCACGGCCGCCTGGCCCAGGTTGGCGACCAGGAATACCACCGGAAACAGGAAGGAGAAGATTTTCGCCACCTTGAGCGCCTGCCGGAGGTGCGAATCGACCGCACCCTCGAAGCGCTGCTGCTCCTCCGGCTCGCGCACGAAGGCCCGCACGAGCTTGATCCCGGCCAGGTTCTCCTGCAGCACGGTGTTCAGCGCGGAAAGGCGCTTCTGAAGCTCGCTGAACAGCGGCTGGGAAATCGCGCCAAAACCCATGAACAGGATCAGCGCGACCGGCAGGGTCGGCAGCACCACCAGGGTAAGCTGCCAGTTGCTCAGGGCCAGAATCAACAGCGTCGCCGCCAGCATGATCAGCGATTCGAGGATCATCGCCAGACCCTGCCCGACGAACATGCGCAGCTTTTCCACGTCGTCCGTGGCCCGGATCATCAACTGGCCGGTCTGGTTGCGGTCATGGTAGCTGAACGACAGGCGCTGGATTTTGCTGTACAGCTCGTTGCGGAAGTCGTACGCCAGATTCTGCGAGAGCTTTTCCGAAAAGTACCCACGCAGGAAAGAAAACAGCGCGCGCGCAATCGAAAACAGCACGATCGCCGCCAGCGCCCCGAACAACGCGCCCAGGGCCGTATCCGCCTCGGTCTGGAGTTGGGTGAGCGGCTTGCCCATCGCGGCGGCGGCCAATCCCTGCGCCAGTTGGGGCAGGGCCAGCACCTGGTTGGCGACGTAGCCGCTGGTGATGGCGTCGATGATGTTCTGGATCAGCTGCGGGATCGCCAGCAAGGACAGCGTGGCGACGACCATGCTGCCGTACGCGATCACGGCCACTCGTTTGTAGCGGCCCAGATAGCGGATGGCGCGGCCCAGTTCCTTCATGCCGCCGCCCTCGCCGCCCCGTCTCATGTTTCGTCCACGCTGTTCAGCCAAGGTGATCCTCCTTACGGTGCTCTGCTCCCAATCCCATCTCGTCCGCGCATGCCGCGTGCTCCTCATCCCCCAGATTCAGCCGGATCCGTTCCAGTAAGTTTTTCAGCAAAACCCGATCCTCTTCGCTGAAACCAGCAAACACGCGCCGATCGATCGCCTCGATGATCCGAGGGAACGTCTGGAGCCGCTGGTAGCCCCGTTCGGACAGGTGAATCAGCATCGAGCGCGCGTCATGTGGATTGGGGATGCGCTCGATCAGGCCGTCCCGCTCCAGGTCCGCCAGCGCGGTGCTCATGCTGGCCGCCGTGATGCCTACCCACTGGCGCAGCCGGGTCGCGGTAACCCCATCTGGATGCCCCGCCAACAGGCCCAGGATCATGCCCTGGGTACGACTCAACCCCTCGGCGGTCGCGGCGTCATGCAAGGCCCGGCCGAGAGTATGGACCGTCAGGAACACCTGCGTCAGGAGGGTCTCGGCCCCGAACATCGGCGGAAATCGCCCTGGTTTCATGCTTCTCCCTGCCCAGATATTTAGTTAGCTAACTAACCATACGCCTGTTTTGACCAGAGTCAATCCTTTTCTCGGATTTCTGATGATTCGTTAATGATAGCCGTCAGCTATCAGCTTTCAGCCATCAGCAAAAAAACGACCAGCGCGGTTGTGCCGCGCTGGCCGGCCTCCGATCCCTGTCCTTGCCGCTTTGACGCCTGCCGCTTCGACGCTTTTTCCTGCCTCTTTGCCTCTTGTCTCCTGCCTCCGTTTTTCAGTACTCCCGGCCGGACGCCATCAGATAATCCGTGTAGCCGCCGTCGTAACTGACCAGGCCATCCGGCGTCAGCTCCACGATCCGGTCGACCGCCCGGTCGAGGAAGTAGCGGTCGTGGGAGATGACCAGGATCGCGCCCTCGAACTCCTCCAGGGCCGCTTCCAGGGCTTCCACCGCCGGGATGTCCAGGTTGTTGGTCGGCTCGTCCAGCAGGAGCAGGTTCGGCCCTTCCAGCATCAGCCCGGCCAGTTGCAGGCGGCTGCGCTCCCCGCCGCTCATGGCCCGGATCGGCAGGCGAAGCTGCTCGTAGCTGAACAGGAATTTGAGCAGGAAAGTCACCGCCGCGCCTTCGGCCATGGGCCGGATGTCGCGGATGCGCTCCAGCGGGCAACGGTCCAACCAGGCGTCCAGGGTTTGATGCTCCTGGGCGTAGTAGCCGATCTGGGTGCTCGGTCCAACCCGGATCGTGCCGTCCAGCGGCTCCAGCTCGCCCAGCACCAGCCGGAACAGGACCGACTTACCTACCCCGTTCGGCCCGACCAGCCCGACCCGCTCGCCATGCCGCACCAGCAGGTCGACATCCGTGAAAAGCAGGTCGTCGCCGAAGGCCATCGCCAGCCGGCTGATCTCCAGCGCCTTGTTGGAGCCGCGCCAGCCGTTGAACTGGAGGTCCATCGTCCGGCGCTCGACCACCTTCTCGACGATCTCGCCGTTGGCCGCCATGCGATCGAGCATCTTGCGCCGGCTGCGCGCCTGGCGGATGTGACGCTCGTCCACCACGATGCTGGCCCACTGCTCGAAGCGGGCGATCGCCGCCTCGATGCGCTGAATCTCCTTCTGCTGGGCGGTGTACATCTGCTGCTGGCGCAGGCGGCCCAGCTCGCGCGCGGTGGCGTAGGCGGTGTAGTTGCCGGGGTAGACCGTCAAGCGGCCGCCATCCATCTCGGCGATGTGCCGGGCGACCTCGTCCAGCAGGTAGCGGTCGTGCGAGACGATGACCACCGCGCCCGGATAGGCCACGATAACCTTCTCCAGGCAGCGCTTGGCGGCCACGTCGAGGTGGTTGTCCGGCTCATCCAGCAGCAGGACGTCCGGCCCTTCCGCCGCCAGCCGGGCCAGCAGGACCAGCTTCTTCTGGCCGCCGCTGAGCGTTTCCGCCGGCAGGCCGTACTCCGCCTCGCCAAAGCCCAGCATCGCCAGCAGCTCGCGGACCCGGCTCTCGTGGCGCGCCCCGCCCGCCGCGTCGTATTCGGCCAGCAGGCGGGCCTGGCGATCGATCGCCCTGGTCAGCGCGGTCTCGTTATTGTAGACCGCCGGATCGCCAAGCTGGGCTTCGACCTTGGCCAGCGCCGCCTCCAACCGGGCCAGCCCCTCCGGCGGCTGCATGGCTTCCTCGAGCAGGCTGCGGCCGGGGGTCAGTTCGACCGCCTGAGGCAGGTAGCCCAGCCGGATTCCGCGCTGGATCGTGACCGCGCCGGACTCCGGCGTGACCTGACCGAGGATCGCCTTGAGCAATGTGGACTTGCCCACCCCGCTCGGCCCGACCAACCCGACCCGGTCGTGATCGTCGATGGCCCAGCTCAGGTCACGGAAAATCTCCCGTCCCGCGTGGTTGACCGTCAGCTGGTCGATGTGGATGATGTGCATGGCAGACTCCTCAAAAACAGTGGTTGGTTCTTGGTTTCTGGTTCGTGGTCAAAACAGACCCACCGGGTGAACTCACCTTACCTGACCGTTTCTGGCTTTAGCGCGTCTGGCCTCACGGGTTCGGCTTTCTCTGGTCGCTGGCCTCATGGTCTCTGGCCTCCGCCTTTCGCTTTGACGCTTGCCGCTCCGACGCTTGAATCAAAAACGGCCACAGGCGGGTGCGCCTATGGCCGTAGCTGCGACAATGTTATTGGGTGTATTACAACAAGGTCAGCCGGCGCACCTGTTCAAGGAGCGCCCGGCGATGGAGGTCATCAGGGCAAACGAGAGCGTGAGGTAGTGACCGATGTAGACCATAGCCGCCATTGTAACAGACCCTTTGACCCAAAATCAAGGGGAATAGCGAACGGTTACTAGTTCGTGGTTAGTGGTCTTTGGTAGAGACAGAGCGTATCTTCGCTCAACCTGCCTGACCAATCACCAAGAACCACAAACCACCTACCAATAACCAATCACTCCTCCTCTTCCAACGGCAGACTGCGCAGGTAGGCGATCAACAGGTCGAGGTCGCCATACGGAATCTCGCCCAAGAGCTGGTGCGGGCCGCCGTCCGCCGCGAAGACGGCCTGCAAGATGGCCGCGCGGCCGTCGTGATAGTACGACCCGGAGGCCCACAGCCAGCGCAGCGACGGCGTATCGACCGCCCCGCTGCCGGAGCCATCCTCCAGGTCGTGGGTCAGGCCGTCGGTGTACAGCGGCGCGGGATGGCACGTCGCGCAGCCCCGCGCCTGAAAGACCGTCTCGCCCTGCAAGATCACCTCCGGCGCGATCTCCAGCGCGTTGCGGCCCGGCCCGGCCAGGGTGCCCAGGTAAGCAACCAGGGCGTCCATGTCCGGGGAGCGCCCGGCATTCGGCTCCCCATCGGCGGGCGACAGGGCGCCCTCGATCAGGCCGCTGCCATGCTGAACATGGCGTATCAGCCATTCATAGTCGGCCAGTTCGTCAGACTGCCCCCGCGGCCCCCACGGGCCGGTCTGCGTCACGCCGAGCAGGATCGGGGTCCGCGCCGGGCCGCCGGGATAGTCGGCCCAGGCGTGACCGTCGCTCAGGCCGTCGAAGTGGCAGGTCGCGCAGCTCAGGCGGCGGTCCTCCGACAGGCGGTCGTCCGCGCTGCCATAAAAGAGCTGCGCCCCGATTAGCAGGTCGATCGGCAGCCCCAGTTCGGTCGCCGCCAGTTTATCGACCTCCTCCATGAAAGCCGTTTCGATCATGGAGACCGTGCCATCCAGGGCGTTGTAGACGAAGACGTAGCTCCAGTCGGCGTAGCGAGTCAGACCGCGCGGGCTGGCCCCGACCTTGATGTTAGCCCGCGCCAGGCCGGTCGTGGTATCGATCACCGAGACGTCGTTGCTGCCCGCGTTGACCACCCACAACCAGCGCCGCGCCCGGTCGAAGGCCACGTCGAAGGGCAGGTTGACCGGGCGGTCGGCCACGTCGAGCGCGATCCGCTGGTCGCGCTCGACGGTCATGTCGGCCATCCGGAAGACGTTGACCACCGGGAACACGGTCGTGTCGAAGGTCAGGACCGGGTTGGCTGCATTGTAGCGCGTGGCCGGGACGTACAGCGTACCGTCGTAGGGGTTGAGCCACACCGCCGCCGACAGCCCGGAATCCGGCGTGCCGGAGGTGCTGGCTGCGACCTGCCCGGTCGGCAGGTAGAGCAGGCTCAGCGCCCCGCCGCGCAGATGGCTCACGTACAGGAAGTCGCCATACAGCGCCAGTCCGGCCGGCTGCTCCGGGACGGGCATCAGGCGGAGGACGCGCCCCGCCACCGGATCGATCTCGGCGACCGCCGCCTGGCCCTGCAAGGCCACGTAGACCTTGCCGCCGTCGGTCACCACACCCCACGGCCACAGCCCGACATAGACCGTTGCCGTGACCTCGAACGTCTCCAGATCGATCAGGCTGAGCGTGCCCGCCTGGCGGGAGGTGACCGCCATCCAGGTCTGGTCCGGGGCGACGGCCAGCGCGCGCGGGTCGGCCCCAACCGGGATTTCAGCCAGGATGCTGCGCGCCGCGATGTCGATCACCGAGGCCGTGCCGCTGAAGGTATTGGCCGTGACCAGCCAGCGCTGCCCGGCGGCCAGGCTGATGATCCCGCTCTGGTAGGTGCGCGTGGCGTTGGGGTCGGGCACATCGAACAGCGGGCGCGGCGTGGGCGTGACCCCGCCCTGGGCCGTGACCGGCGCGGCCGTCAGGCACGCGCCCACCAGCGCCAGTAGCACCAGTCCCGCCCCGCCCAACAGCAATCCCAATCGTCTCGCCATGCGCGTTTGCTCCTTCAACACCGGTAGAATCGCCGCACTCACGCCTCGTCCAGGGTCACGACCTCGAACCAGTCGAAGTCCGCCGGGACGGTGCAGCGCCCTCCGCGCCCGCTGGCGAACATCCCGAAGTACACACCCGTGAATCCGCCCGCCACCTCGGTGGAGAGGTAGCGCGTCTCGCCCTGGCCCACCGGCTGCCAGGCCGCGTCACCCTGGGCGACCAGGAACGTATACATCGCCTCGCGGGCCTCGATCCCCAGGCGGACGGGGCCGGCGGCCAGCGGTACGCGCGCCTCCTCCGCGACCAGGCTGCCGATCCGCCGCCGGATGATCAGGCAGCGGCCCAGCCCGGCGCGGCGCGTGACGGCCAGATCGTAGTGATGGTGCTCGTTCATGTACACGGTCAGCCCGGCCTCTTCGTTGTCCCGACCCGGCTCGAAGTCGAGCAGGGTCTCCGCCCGGCAGGCGAAATGCCGCTGGCGGCGGCCGACGAAGGCCGGGGAAGCGACCTCGTCGAGCGTCAGCGGGGAGCCATGCAGGCGCAGCCAGCCGGGCCGCTCGGCTAGCGACCAGTCCTCGGCGTGCGGGTTGCGCAGGAAGTTCCAGTCCAGGCCCAGTTCGGGCGCGTCGAAGTTATCGCGGGCGGGCGGCTCCGGCCAGGGATGGGCCACCAGCCCTTCGGCCTCGAATTCGGCGCGCAGCCGTCCCTCCCAGCCCACGTGCGGCCAGCCGTCCGCGTCCCAGGTGACCGGAGCCAGGAACGTCTCCCGCCCCAGGTGGTAAACCATCGGGTAGCCGTGCGTCCGGATGCCCAGGCAGACGAGCCACCAGCGCCCGTCCGGGGCCTGGATCAGGTCGGCGTGGCCGGTGGCCTGGATCGGATCGAGCAGGCCGCGGTGGGTCAGGATCGGGTTATGCGGGCAGGCCTCGAAAGGTCCCCACGGGCTGGTGCTGCGCGCCAGGGTCACCATGTGAGCGTATTCCGTGCCGCCCTCCGCGATCAGGAGATAGTACCAATCCCCGATGTGGTACAGGTGCGGCGCTTCGGGATGTCTGCCCCCGGTCCCGGTCCACACGAAACGAATCTCCCCCAGGCGCTGCCCGGTGGCGATGTCGATCGGGAACTGGTGGATGCCCGGCGTGCCCTTCCGCCCGTTGCAGGTGAAATAGACCGTGCCGTCGTCATCGAACAACAGCGACGGGTCGATCGAGTGGCCCAGGTCGCGCGTGTCGACCTGCACCGGCTCCGACCACGGCCCGGCCGGGTCGTCGGCCCACACGTAGAAGTGCCCGCCGCCGTCCCGCACGTTGGTCGTGACCATGTAAAAACGCCCGGCGTGATAGCGCAGGGTCGGCGCGTAGATCCCGCCCCGGCTGGCCACGCCCGCCAGCGGAAGCTGGGAGTCGCGCGTCAGGCAGTGCCCGATCTGACGCCAGTGGACCAGATCGCGGCTGTGAAAGACCGGCACGCCGGGGAAATAGGCGAACGTGCTGGTCACGAGATAGTAGTCCTCGCCCACCCGGCACAGGCTGGGATCGGGATAAAAACCAGGGATCACAGGATTGACGACATGCATTTCAACACTCCGATCAAGATTCAGGCGCTTGCCAGCCATCATAAAGGGTCACCAGCCGGTCGCCCAGCAGAGTCACCACCCGCGCGCCGATGGCCGGCTGGCCCTGGGCATCGGTTCCGCGCAGCACGAACGTGATCGTCACCGTGTCGACCGAGAGCGGCGTCCCGCCCGGCCCGCTGATGTCCAGGTTGGGGAAGACCTGGTTGATCCGGCGCGGGTCGTAGTTGTAGGCGAAGATGCCGCCCAGGGCGGGCTGCTGGCCCTGTTCAAGAATATACCCCGGCATCGTCACGGTGTACTCGGCCTGGATGGCCGTCCAGCCTTCCGGCACGGCCGCCACCACGTTGAACGGCTGGGCCGCCGGGACCCGCCCATCCACGATCATGGGGTTGGTGATCTGGATCACCGGCCCATCTTCCGCCAGGACGTAGACCGCGAACGTCGATTCGATCGCGCCCAGGACCGTCCCGCCGGGCAACGCACCGTCCGAAAGCGGCGCGCCCGCCGCCGGGGTCTGCACCGCCCCGGCCGAAGTGAGGCCGTCGTACTCCACCCGCAGCCGGATGCGCCACACGCCCGGCTCGTCCAGCGGCAGGTTCTGCACCGGGTCGTAATAGTAGCCGACCGCATTGGCCTGCCCGCGCGTGACCAGGGTCAAACCGGATGGCTTGCTGATCTCGGCCGTCACCCGGGCCGGCAGCGTCGGGGCCACCTGACCGCTGAGGGCCAACGTCTCGCCCACCGTGAACACCTGGCCGGGCTGGAAGCCGGTCGGGGTGAAGGTCATGCTCAGTTCCTCGCCGCGCACGGTCAGCAGCGGACCGCCGTCCGCGCCGTTGGCCGCCCCGCGCAGGGGTGGGTAGACCCGGTCGCCGGTGGGATCGTCCGCCGCCACGGTCACCCCCAACGCGCCGTAGATCACCGCCTCGTGCAGATCGAGGTCGGTATTGTGGACGATCACCCCGCCGAACAGGAAGGTCATGTCGCCCGGCAAATCACCGTTGATCCCGGCCCCGGGCTGGCTGTTGTACGGATCGTCGAGGCTCCAACCCGGATCGATCCAGCCCGCCGTCTCATCGCCCAGCACGAACTGGCGGATACCGATCCCCGGCCGGACCGCGCTCACGTAAGCATACGCCGTATCCTCCAGCGCACCCGCCAGGGCCGGGCCGGACGCCAAATCCGGACGGCCGGGCATGACCAGGGGCAGTTCGGCCTCGTTGGCCAGTGAGGCCGTGTCCAGACCGTCGTCCGCCCGCCAGCCATCCAGCCGATCCACCAGCCAGGCCGCGTAATTGCCCAGGGGATCGGTCAGACGCAGCACCGCCGCGATACCCGGCCCGCCGTCGCGGACCCACAGCACGTCGCCGCCGTGATACGGCCAGCGCGCCTGCGCGGCCGGGTCGGCCGCCCGCGCCGCGGCCATGTGCTGGTCGGCCACATACCAGGCCAGCCGGTCGTCGGTCGCGGCGCGCGAAAGGCCTCGCCCGCCGCGCGCGATCAGGCTGCCCGCCGGGGAGGCGATCACCCCCGCCCCGCGCCGGCTGCCCAGCCACAGGCGGCCCTGCGCGTCGACATATTGGGCGGTGGTGTCGACCACGTATTCGCCCGGCGTATCCAGAGTCCAGCCGTCCTCGGCCTCCTCCAGCAGGAAGAACCCGAAGCGGCTGGCCGTGCCTTCGGCCGCGTATTCAACCGGCTCGCCGCCGTCCAGCGGATAGACGGCCAGCCGGACGCTGACCTCGGCCGGGAAAGCCGGGGCGACCGTCAGGGCCGGGTTGAACACGTCCCCGACCTCGAACGGCGTGCCGGGTTGCACGCCGGGTTGCAGCGCCAGCGGATCGCCAATCCAGACATCATACGTCCCACCGCCGGTGTAAAGATTACCCCACACGTCGGACACCGTGAACGACAGGCGGATGACGTGGTGGCCGTCCTGCTCGAACGTGTACGCCGCCAGCGCGGGGTCGAGCGTGGTCAGGCGGTAGACGTCCAGGGGCGAGGTCGCCCCGAAGGCCTGGGACTCGATCCGGGTGACGCTGGACAGCCGGTTCTGGACGATCGGGCGCGTCCCCAGGTCGTCCAAGGTGCCATCCGGCCGCGTGACGGAGACGGTCATTTCGCCGCCGGGCAGGTCGAGCGCCAGCAGGGGCGCGAGGGTCTGGCTGAAGCTGTTGCCCAGCATGGCAGGCAGGTAGGGTTCCAGCGGGTAGGCGATCGGGTTGCCCAGGCTGTCCAGGCGGGGCAGGACGTACATCGCGCTCGGATGGGCCACCCGGCTGCCCAGGGCCGTCTGGCCCGCGTCCTCCTGCGGGAGCAGGCCGCGCGCCCCGTCCCCGGCGGGATGATCGTAGAACAGCGCCGTCAGCAATCGCCCCGGCCCCAGCGGCATTTCGCCAACCCGCAGCGTGACCGGCAGGCGCGCCTCCGGCACGTCCGGCACCTGGGTCTGAGGCAGGCTGCTGCCCAGTACCCCGGAGTCGCCCCACGCGCTGCTCACGCCGGGCACGGCCGCGAAGCCTTCCAGCACAGGGATGTAAGTCCCGGCGGGGAGAGCTTCGTCCAGCGGCACCTGCCATTGCAGGACGAAGGTCAGCCGGTCGTCGGCGATGCTCAGGTTTTGGGCCGGAGTCGTCCCCAGGTCGTAGCCTCCCGCCACGTTCTGGATCGCCAGCCCGGAGGGGGTCAGCAGGCCGCTCCAGCCGTTGCCCGTTGCCCGGTCGGCGACCGTCTGCGCGCCGGTTTCGTCCAGCACCGGCTCCAGGCGCAGCCGCGCGCCCAGGCGCAGGTCGCCCCCCGCGCTGACCCGTCCCGGCGCGTCCAGCGTGAACGCCATCTCGACCAGGAGCGTCTCCCCGGCCGCCAGATCGAGCCGGTTGATCTGCCCCGTGGCGAACCAGCGCCCACTGCCGCCTCCGACCGGCCCGGCCAGCGTGAACGGCACCGCCTCGGCGGGCATCTCCAGGGCCACGGCTGGCGGATCGACCTCGTCGCGCTCCCCGGCTTCCAGGGCCAGCGCCGCCGGGACATTCGCCCCGCCCCCGGACGGCGTGAACCGGATCGATTCCACCGTGATCGGGGAAGGAAAGCCGGTGAAGGCCAGCCGCGGCAGGCGCAGCTCGATCGCGCTCCCTTGGGCGGAGAGGGCCGCCAGCGGGCCGAGATCGCGCCCATCCGCCGCGATCAGGCTGCCCCCGTCGCGCCGGACCGGATCGATGACCAGCGTGAAGGACTGCTCCTCCACGCGCAGCCCGATCTCCAGCCGCCCGTAATCCTCCGGCAGCAGCACGTCGGTGTTTTGCGGCATCAGGGCCAGGTAAAGGCTCTGCTGGTTGGCGAGCGCATAGACCAGCGCGCCGCGCCCCTCCCCCAGGTCGACCGGGAAGGGCACGCCCAGGGCAGCCCATTCACCCGCGTCGCCATCGATCGTGACCGGCGTGGCGGGCCATTCCGCTGCGGGCGGGTCGGGCAGCGCGGGCACCTCGTCCGGCAGCGGCGCGGTCAGGATCAGACCGGGGCCGCCCGGAATCGCCCCGGCGCGCAGGGCGTCGGTCGCGTCGACCCGCTCGGCCGGGCTGATCCAGAAGGGGGTATTGCCGGGGCCGTATATCTGGAGGATGAAGGCGCCGGTCAGCTCGGCGCGCTGGTAGACCGCCTCGCCGGTATACAGGTTGCGCACGCCGACCACCGCGCCGGGGAAGACCGCCCCCGGCAGCCCCTCGATCGTGACCAGCCCGGTCTCGTCCGGGGCCGAGAGCGTGATTCGTTCGGCCAGGGGTGGGTCGCCGAACCGGGCGGCGGGCGGGTTCTCCTGGGCCAGGAGCCGCCCCGCCCCGCCAAGCGCCGCGATCACGATCAGCCCGCCTACCAGAATGAGTCCCGGCGTCCACAGCAGACGCCGACGCGCCAGGGTTCTCACACATGGCCTCCTCACGAGTCGCCAGACGATCCGAAGGCAGTATAGGCGGACTTGGGGCGACCTGTCAAAAGAATGGGGCACGGATGACACAGATTTGACGGATTTTCACGGATAGAAACAAGGATTGGTTTTATCCGTGTTCATCCGTGCTTTATCCGTGAAATCCGTGCCCCATTCCTGCCCCTAACCACCCGCCGCCTTGAGGGCGCGCAGGGCGCGCAGCGTCACCCATTTGTTGGGCGCGCCCTTGCGGCCGCAGGCGATCCATTCGCGCTTGCCATAGGCAGGGACCTCCAGCGGCCAGCGGCCCTGATCATCCGCCTTGCTTCGCACCAGGTCGCGCGGAGCCAGGGCGCGGACGGCGGGTTCATCCGGTTCGAGCAGCCAGTCGATCACGTTCGGTTCGGGGAGCCAGTCCGGCATGCCGCACCTCCGGATGGTCCGACCGGGGAGGGCCGCGATCGGCCTCCCCAGCCTGGATGAGTCAGCCTCATTCTAGCACGATTGACCCTGGCCCCGGCGGGCGCGGCCGCGACAGCGCATCCAATCGAAAAAGACATCTCACCACGGAGAACGCAGAGGGAGAAAAAAACTTATGAAGCTCTCATCGGCGTTCTTCGCGCCCTCTACGGTAGGGTTTTTCTATTTTTGCCTTTCTTCGCGTTTTTCCTTGGCGTCCTTGGGGCCTTGGCGGTTCAATTTGCCTTTTGCCTTGTGGACCAGGCCCCGCGCAGCAGGATCAGGATCAGCGGCGGCGCGATCAG
Organism: uncultured Anaerolineae bacterium; assembly: GCA_964533805.1. Taxonomy (GTDB): domain Bacteria; phylum Chloroflexota; class Anaerolineae; order Aggregatilineales; family Ch27; genus JARKOQ01. Next base: position 46,145 of record CAZHMJ010000006.1, read on the forward strand.
CAGGATCAGCAGCCCGGCCCGCAACCCGGCCGCGCTGGCGATCGCCCCGACCGCGAGCGGCATCAGGTTGACCGGCACGTTGGCCAGCGGGGCCAGGGCCGTGACCGTGGTGGTATAACCCTCCGAGGCGGCCAGCAACTGGGCCTTGCCCACCGGGTAGAAGGCGCTCGTGCACAGGCTGAAGGCCAGCAGCAGGCCGACCGTCAGCGCGGGCGACGGGGAGAGTACCCACAGCGGGAAGAGCGTCCCCGCGCCGATGACCGCCCCGGTCAGCACGCGCCGCTCGCCCCAGCGAGCCAGGGCCGGTTCCAGCAGGGCCAGCCCGACCACACTCGACAGCATAGTGGCGCTCAAGACCAGGCCCAGCGCGGCCTCGTCCAGGCCAAGCTCATCCGCCAGGAAGAGCGCCAGGAAGCCGACCAGCACATCGGCCAGGAAGTCCCCCAGCGCCGTGATGAACAGCCAGCGCCACACCCGCGGCAGGCGGCTGACCGTGCGCAGGTTGGCCCCCATGGCGCGCAGGCCGGCCGGTTGAGCCGCGCCCGCTTCGGCTGCGCCCTCCGCCTGGGCCGCGTGGCCGTTGGGCGGGAAGGGCGTGCGCCAGACCAGCAGGGCGTAGCCCAGCCAGACCCCGCCCGCGCCCAGGAAGGCCAGCGGCCAGGCCAGACCCAGGGCCGCCAGCAGCGTGACGGTCAGCGGGGCCAGCAGCGCGCCGAAGGTATCGAACAGGGTCTGGCGGGCCATGATCCGGCCCTGGGCGGCCGGGTGAGTCTCCACCAGCACGGCGTCGGCGATGGTCGCGGGCGGGGTGCCGGTGATCGAATAGGCCGCGCACAGCCCGATCAGCAGGCCGAACGCGGCCGGGCCAAAGCCCTGGGCGGCCGCGTAGCCGAGCAGGATCAGCGCGTTGCCCAGCGCGCCGATCACGAAGATCGGGCGGCGCGGCCAGACGTCGCTGACCAGCCCGGCCAGCGGATCGGCGATCCAGTCGGCCCAGCCGAACACGGCCAGCAGGATGCCGACCTGGGCGTAACTCAGCCCCAGCGCGTTCTGGATGACCGGCAGCAGGACGATGAAGATGCCGATGCCCCATTCGTCCAGGAAGCGGGAGGCGAGCATCAACCGGACCAGGCGGGGCGACGCGCCCTCGCGGCGGGGGATGGACAGGCGGTGAAGCAAGGATTCGAGCTGCATCAGAACAAGTCTCCTGTGGTGATAGCCCGTGAAGTGATCCACGTGTAGGGACGTAAGGCCTACGTCCGTTCTCCACCAGGAGACAAACGGCGGCGCGCGAGCGCGAGTCCAGCCCGCGCCGCGGCGGTGCTTCGAGCTATGGGGTTGTAGGCGGGGAACGCCTACGAGTTAACGGGGGATGTGATCCGGCGTGTAAGGCATGGGGACTCCCTATCGATCGCGATCAAGGAGAGCATAGCACGGGTGGGCGGCCAGAGTCCAGAGGCCGGAAGCCAGTGCATACCCGGCGAAGGGCCTGCCCGCTGAAACGGCGGGGGGGGGGGGGGGGGGGGGGGGGGGGGGGGGGGGGGGGGGGGGGGG
>CAZHMJ010000007.1:0-8247 GCA_964533805.1 uncultured Anaerolineae bacterium
TGCTTCTCGATAATCGCGGTTTTCAATCCAAGCTGGCTGGCGCGGATGGCGGCCACGTACCCGCCCGGCCCCGCGCCCAGCACGATCAAATCGTAGTCTTTGGCCATCAGTTTCTCCGTCACGAAGTCCAGTCGCACAACCAGTACACTTCAGTCTAGCGTATTTTGCTCCCGGCTCCTATTGGAAGTGCGTTAAAAATCACCCGATGGGGTCGTATTTGTCGGGCCGGTTGGGCGGCGAATGGGTGGGGCCGATCAGGACGTTGGCGTCGACGTCGCCAGGATCGGGAGGGCGGTCGAGTACACCTCCGTGTCGATCTCCGCCCAGGCGGTTCCGGTGGCTTCCGAATCGGAGAGCGTGGGGGCGCTGGCGCGGGTCGCCAGGACGAGCAGCACGATCATGACGACGATGACGAGGATCAGGGCAATCAGAGCCGAACGGCGCGTGGGCATGGGCTTCCTCCTGGGCCGGGATCGATTTTCGGCGCACCCTGATTATAGGGGAATCCGCGCCGGAGGGGATAGCCAGGATGTGGTGAGGGCGAGCCGGACGCGATTCAACTCAACCCAGATTGCATGCCCCGGTCGTCCAGGCGCGTCTTCGTGGCGGCGTCGCCTGCGACGACGGAGTCCATCGCCACGCGCCACATTCGCCAGGCACGCCCCATCCACCGCAAAGGGACGGCGTCGCGGCTGGCCGCGACTACGAAAACCCAGGCTCTCTTCATCCGTGCCGTTATTGTCGATGAGGCACTTGGAACCACATCTGATCGTGCCCTGGAGGGCGATCAGCCGGTGGGCGTGGGCGTCAGCGTGGCGGGCGGATCGAAGCTGAACTCGATCGTCAGGACGCCGTCGCCGATCTCGATCGCGGTCATGCTGATCGAGTCAGAGTCGCCGTAGTCGGACAGTCCGTCGTAGATCGCGCTATTGATCAGGGGCGCGATCTGGCCTTTGACCGAGTCGATCGCCGCCTGGGGTGGGGCGATCCCCCCGACCGAGGCTTCTCCGATCTCGATGTGCATCCGGCCGTGGCGCGCTTCGAGCTGCCCGTCGACGTAGGCCGTGACCTCGATCAGGTTCAACACCCTGGCCTGGGCGGTGATGGCCGCCACGCCGGGCGCGCCCTCGTCCGCGCCAGGCTGGAAGTCGACCGAGACGCGGATCAACTCCGGCAATTCCTTGACGTACGGCTCCAGCAAGAGGTTGATCTCCTCCTCCGTGAAGCTCACCCGCGGGCGGAGGCCGTCCGGCCCGTCCGCCAGCGCCAGCACGCCGTAGGCGTCCTGGTGGGCGGTGGCGTAGGCTTCCAGCGTTTCGGCAACGGCGGTCGCGTCTGGGGTTGGGGTGGGACTCTGGAAGGTGACGACGGCAGTTGGCCCGCCGGGACCATAGACGTCCGTCAGGATATGCGCCCAGGCGGTTTCCGTCCCGGCGGTGCTGGCCAGAGGCGAGGTGTTCAAGGCCCGCACGGCCAGGATCGCGAGCAGCGCGATCAGCAGCACGGCGAAGATCAGGGCAGGCAGCGCGGCACGGCGCATGAGGCTTTCTCCTGGTGGCTTCCAGAAAAACGGGCGACCCGGTTTGGCGGTATCGCCCTCCAGCATGTTATACGCGCTTCTGGAGGCCGGGTTGCAGCCGGAGCGGTGTTAGCCCTCCGGAACCCACACCCTGAACTCGTCGATGGTGCAGGCCGCAGGGGAGGCTTTGCCGGTGCTGAGTGTGATCCCTCCGGCGGGGAGCGGATCGGGATCGGTCACGGTAATCGCCTTCTCGCCGTCCGCCATGACCCGCAGGATACCTCCGATCGCGGACAGGCGCAGGCGGCGGAATGGCGCGCCCGCGACCACCGGATCGGCAAACGCGCTGCCCAACTCGGTTTCGTCCCGGTAGAGCGTGATCAGGCCGGTCGGATCGAGCGCCAGGCTGTAACGCCCCGCCGCGCTGTCGCGCATGTTCAGGCGACATTCCCCGGCCTCGACCAGGATGTGAATCTCCACCACCAGATCGGTGTCGGTCCGCGCGCCGTAGGCCAGGGGCTGCACGTCGCCGGAAGCCTGAAGCGCGCCCGCCGCCTGGCCGGTGGCCGGAACATACTCCCAGCCGGGGGCGAGCGCCCAGGCCGCGTCCAGCGTCTCGAAGCGATCCTCCACTTGCAGGACAAGGGGCGGTTCCGAGGGGAGGGCGCTGTTCCGGATGGTGTCCTGAAGCAGCGCGACTCCGATCAGCAAGGCCGGCAAGGGCACGATCAGCAGCAGGGCGATGATTACGATGGGACGCCGCATCAGTTCGACTCCTCGGGGGTGGGCAGCAGACGTTCGGCCACGATCTCGGCGATATCGCGCACGGTGACGGTCTGGTTACCCATCGACTGAGCCGCGCTGGTCAGCATGATCGAACAGAAGGGGCAGGCCGTGCCGATGGTCGATGCGCCGGTCGCCGCGCCTTCCTGGAACCGGGTGACCTGGATCGGGGTCTCCTGGCGAGTCTCCATCCAGACCTGGGCGCCGCCTCCGCCGCAGCACAGGCCCCGGTTGCGGTGGCGCGGCATCTCGACCAGCTTGATCCCCGGTAGACCCTGGAGGACCTGGCGCGGCGCATCGTACTCGCCGTTGTAGCGGCCCAGGAAACACGAGTCGTGGTAGGTCGTGGCGATGGGTTTGCGACGGCGATCCCATTTCCTGAGGAGTGAGAGCTGGCCCGTTTCGAGCAGGCGGGCGATATAGGTGCTGTGGTGGACGACTTCGTAGTGTCCCCCGAAGTCGGGATACTCATTTTTGAACGTGTTGAAGCAGTGCGGGCACTGGGTCAGGATCAGATTGAACTCGTAGCGGCTGAACGTCTCGATGATCTGGGCGGTCGCGTCCTGGTAGAGTGCTTCCTGGCCGCCTCGGCGCGCCCATTCACAGGTGCAGCGTTCCTCCTCGCCCAGCACGGCGAAATCGATACCCGCCGCCTGCAGGATTTTGAGCATGGCCCGGCTGACGCGCTGCCCGGCCGGGTCGAACGCCCCGGCGCAGCCGACCCAGTACAGGACGTCGGCCTTGCGCTTGTCGGCCATTTGTGGCAGGTCGAGTCCTTTGGCCCAGTCGAGGCGCGTCCCGCGCGGGTTGCCCCAGGGATCGCCGGAACGCTCGGCGCGGGTCAGGGTCCCGGCCAGTGGGTCGGGCGGCTGGCCGTCGACCAGGACCCGGTATTGGCGCATGGCGAGGATGTCGAGCATCGGCTCGTTGCCGACCGGGCAGATTTCAATGCACGCGGCGCAGGTCGTGCAGGCCCAGGCCCCCTCGACGCTCAGGGCAAAGTCGAACAGGCTGGCGGGGGAGGCCGCGCCTCCGGCCAGGGCCGGGCCGTGCTCGCGCAGGAAGTAGCGTTTGTTGACTTCCAACGCCGCCGGAGAGAGAGGCGTCCCGGCCTGGTAGGCCGGGCAGACGTCCTGGCAGCGGTTGCACATGATGCAGGCGTAGGCGTCGACGATCTGAGTCCGGCTGAGGTGTTCGAGATGGGCCGCGCCGAACCACTCGGCTTCCTCGTTTTCGAGATCGAGCGGGTCGAGCGCGCCGAGGCTGCGCCGCGCCGGGCGGGTCAGGAAGTTGAACGGCCCGGCCAGCAGGTGGAGATGCTTGGTCTGGGGAAACCAGGGCACGAAGACCAGGATCAGCCCCAGGGCCAGCCACCACAGGGCATGTTCCCCCACCACCAGCAGGGCGGGGGATGTGCCCACCCACAGCCCGGCAACCGCGCTGGCCAGCGGCTGCCAGGGATCGGGTCCGGTCTGGGCCAGGGCGAAGCTCTGGCCCAGGAAGCGGCTGCCCACGTGGCCCAGGATGAACGCCCCGACCAGGGCTGAATCGCGCCGGATGCCGCCCGCGCGAACGCGGGGGTGGAGCAGCACGCGGTCATTGAACTGCAAGGCCGGGGCGGGCGTCAGGAAGCGACGTGCCAGGAAGTAGAGCATGCCCACGATGACCGCGCCGCTGAGCAGGTCGGCCAGCAGGCGGTACAGACGGGCGTCCGGGCCGAGGAAGGTATAGTCCGGCAGGAAGCCTTCCAGCACGTCGCCCAGGTTCACCAGGAAGTAGAACAGGAAGCCCCACACGATCCCAACATGGACCAGGCTGGTCAGGCGGCGGGCGCCGAGCACGGTGCGCTGGGTGAGCGTGACCTCGACGGCCCGCCACAGGCGTTCCGGCAGGCGCTCCAGGTGGAGCCGCCCTTCGCCGCGGGCCACCACGGCCGCCACCTGGTGGAAGTTGTGCCAGGTCAGGTACAGGGAGAAAAGAACCAGGATGCCGAACACGATTTTCTCAGGCAGTGACAGCACGCGGGTGCTCCTTCCTGTGGCGGCGACCGGGGCCGGACCGGCGAGGATCAGGCTGGACCCGGCGAGCGGTGACGGGCCGGGCCTGGAGGATCATTGTACCTGCGATCGGGGAGGGTGGCCAAACAAAACGCGGCGGGCATCGTTTGATGCTCGCCGGTCGCAAGAGGCACTCCAATGCCAGGTGGCGGGGGCTGGCGATGGAGGGAGGAGGGATGCCAGCCCCACGCCTGGGCGAGACCAGGGTACTCCAAGGCTCACAACCTGGCCTGGTGTCGCTCGGCGCTGGTCAGTTTAGCCAGCGCCTGGATCGGGGGAGGGGACGGATGAGTTCAGCGGGTGGACTCGGCCAGCGTATTCTGCGAGGTCCCCCGGAATGCGGGGGCGGTCGCATAACCCTCGGCGCTGATGCCATCCCGTTTGAAGGTTTTGTAAGCTGTCAGGAACAGAATTTTAATATCCAGCAGGAAAGAACGGTTGTCGACATACCAGACGTCCAGCTCGAATTTCTCTTCCCAGGTGATCTGGTTGCGTCCGTTGACCTGGGCCCAGCCGGTGATTCCCGGCCGGACTTCGTGGCGGCGAGCCTGCTCCGGTGAGTACAGCGGCAGGTAATCCATGCGCAGGGGACGGCTGCCGACCAGGCTCATATCCCCACGCAGGACATTGAACAGTTCAGGCAGTTCATCCAGGCTGGTGCTGCGCAGGAATTGACCAAACGGGGTCAGACGCATCTCGTCGGGGAGCAGATTGCCCTGCTCGTCGCGGGCATCGGTCATCGTCCGGAATTTGTGGATGGTGAAGGGCGTGCCATGCAGGCCAGGCCGCTGCTGGTGGAACAGGATGGGCGAGCCGAGTCTGGTCCGGATCAAGACGGCCAGCACGATCAGCAGCGGGGCCAGCATGATCAGCAGGGTGACGGAGACGGCGATGTCGAACCACCGCTTGGCGGTGGTGTTGCCAAAAACGCGCAGGAGGCGCATCACTTCGTGATAAGCTGCTTCGTCAAAAGCCCAAAATTGCATTTCCATGGTGTCTAACTCTTTTTGACCTGGCGCACAATCCGGTATCTCGACAGTAAACAGGTGTTGTATTGGAATGCCGGACTACTCAGTGAGAGCACTACTCAATCCTACTTTTTCATCCTTCCCTTACGATGCGCATAACAGAACGGCTCCGAACCTTACAAAAGCACTAAACTCCTGCAAGTAAACCAATTTCTAACGTTAGCAGCAGGCGATTTTAATACTTTCAGACGGCCTGGTCCTTAATTTGTAGGGTTTCTGAAAGTGGCTGGCCGGGGATTGGCTTTTGACCCGTGGCTGCCGAGCCGCATCCCGCTTGTGGGCTTTGCTGCGCCTGGGCAGGGAGCGATCGGGAAAGATCGGGTCCTTACAAACAACAAGGCCCTGGAAAGGGCCGTTGTCTGTTTCGATGGCGATGGCGTTCGATGCAGGTCAGAAGACTTCGGGGGCGGTCCCGTACGCGGCCATGGGGATCGGAGTCCGGTCGGTGAGGTACTGCCGGATGTCGGTCAGGCACTGTTCGTAGACCCGGATCAGGTCGCGATCCGGCCCTTTATAGCGCCGCAAGGTCTGGACCGCGCAGGCCAGACAGCCGCGCATGGCCCGGTAGCTATCCGTTTCGCAGGCCATGCAGCCATTCAGGCGGATCATCATCATGGAAAAGGCCAGAACTTCCGGATCCGACTCGGGCAGGCTCAGCACGCGGTCGATCAAGGCCTGCCAGTCCGCGCCACGCAGCTTGCGCAGTTCGGCTGTGATGGAATGCGGGTACAGCAGCTCGTTCTGGGAATACATGCCATCCACCTTGTCTAGAGGCGAATTCACTCGAAGAAGATTGCAAAAGTAGATAAAGAATTGAGGGCTGTGTTGGTCATCTTACGTTATGCTCTTAGCATAAAGGTATGGAGAATCCAGAACTATAGCGCGGGGGTACTACTCAAGGTTAGAAATTGGTTTCAAACCCGGTTGGCCCCGGTCAAACAGGTCTGTGGACGCCGCGGGTGGGCTTCCCGAGGGTGGTCTGAGCGCCGTGCTGTCGCGTCTGGCGGATCGGCGGTCTGCTGCTATACTACGGCCTGTGTACAGGCCACTGGACAGGAGCCACTGCGACAGGTGAGGAACGGCGTGAGGCGTTTGGGTTGGTTGCTCGTGGTGGTGCTGCTGGCGGCTTGCGACGGGACGCTCGTGCCCGCGCCAGACGGCGGGATGCCCGCCGCGCCGATCGCGTCCGGGTTGGCCGACCTGCCTGAGTACGTCCACGCGGGCGGCCTGTTTCGCCTGGCGCTGCCCGGCTCGTGGAGCGCGGGCGACCTGGGGGACGGCACGGCCGCGCTGGTGACCTTCGGCCCGTCCGGTTCGACGCCGCTGCTGACGGTCTACGCGGTCAATACCGGCGCGGCTCTGGACGAGGCGACCTTCCAGGGCGCGATGGAAGCCTATCTGGCGGCGGATTACAACGCCGGCCTGACGGTGCGCGACACCAGCGCGATGGGCGATGGGAGCTGGCGCGCGACCGGGGTCCGGCAGCGGGGCGGGGCGGCGACGCCCGTGAACGTGTTCATGCAGCGCGACGGGGCGATTTTCTCAGCCCTGGAGAGCGCGGTCCCGGCTGGGGACGCGGTGCTGATGGCTCTGCTGACCCAGATGGTCAACAGCTACCGGGTCGACCCGGCGGCGGACTGGCCGGTGGGCGCGGTCGGGCAGGTGCCGGCGGTGCCGCCCGAATTGATCCTGGTGGCGGGCAACCTGACCTTCAGCGGTCTGCTCACCTATCAGGCCCCGGATGGCGCCTGGGTGGTCAGCGGGCGGATCGCCAACCGCGCGCCGTATGCCCTGGAAGGGGTGACGATCCAGGCGGCGCTGCAAGACAGCGCGGGCCGGACCCTGGTCGAGAGCGGCGCGGGTCTGCCGGTGGCCGTCCTGCCCGACGGCGAATACGCGCCCTTCACCCTGCGCTTCGACGCGGGCCGGCCGGCCGAGGCGATCCGCCTGGCGTTGGCGGCGGACGGACAGCAGGCGGGGAGCGCGCTGGATGCATACTACGGACCGGAGCATTTCGACTGGGAAGACCGGGCCGAGTACGACTCAGAGGGGCAACTCCACATCCTGGGCACGGTTTGGAACGTGGGGGAGGCGCGCGCCCTGGATGTCCAGGCCTTGGTCACGGTGTTCGACCCGGCCGACCGGGTGGCGGGGTACGTCGCCCATCCGATCGTCGCGAGCCTGGACGCGGGCCAGTCGACTCGTTTCGATGCACCAATCCCGGCCTTGGGCGGCGACCCGGCCCATTATCTGGTGGTGATGATCGCCCGGCGTTGAACGCGGCCGGCACACTTCGACGGGAAGCTGGTTCCAGCATGAAGGTGATGTTCCTCGGTTCGGGAGGGGGATCGGGCATTCCGAATCCATTCTGCCAGTGCGCGAACTGCGAGACCGCGCGGGCGGCTGGCGGGCGCAGCCTGCGCAACAGCCCGGCCGTGCTGATCAACGATGACCTGCTGATCGACTGCGGCTCCGACGTGGATACCAGCATCCGCCAGTTCGGCCTCCGCCTCCACAACCTGCGCACCCTGATCGTCACCCACCGCCACAGCGATCACCTCGACCCCTGGTTCTTCTGGGAGCGGCGCGGCGTGGCTGGGACGGAACTGCCGTTGCTGACGGTCTACGCCCCGCAGGACGCCATCGACGATGTGGTGAACTTTTACCAGGCCAGCGTGGCCTGGGATAGGGAAACCCTGGAGCAGCGCACGCGGACGGTCTTCCGGCCGGTGCGGGCCGGGATGATGAAGCTGGCCGGGCGCTACCGGCTCCGGTTTTTCCCGGCCTCGCATGGCGAGCCCCGGATGGAAGTCGTTCTGGTTGGCGTTGGCGCCTTCGTCGCCGATGAAGGTGTTCTGGG
>CAZHMJ010000007.1:8257-47430 GCA_964533805.1 uncultured Anaerolineae bacterium
CGACAGCGGGCCGTATTCCGACGAGTTGTGGGCCCTGCTGGCCCGTTACCGGTTCGATGCGGCGGCTCTCGACGCCTGCATCGGCCAGCAGACCGATTACCACTCCGACCAGCACATGACCGGCCCGCAGACGATCGCCCATGCCGCCCGCATGCGTGAAGCCGGCATCCTCAAGCCGGAAGGGATCGCGCTCGCGACCCATTTTGTCCACCAGGCATCCGGCAGCCACGACGACCTGGTAAGCTACTACGAGTCGCAAGGCGTCACGGTGGCCTACGATGGGCTGATCCTCACCCTGGGGGCAATGCCCGGCGTATGATCCGCCTCAGCCACGTTTTCTTCGACTTGCACGGCACGCTGATCGACGCGCGCGAGGCGCTGCCGGCCCAATACCGTTCGGCGCTGGGCGAGGTCATGGCGGCACGTTACGGCGGCGATCCGGCCGAGTGGGCCGAGGCCAACCGGCGCGTGGTCGCCGATTGGGACAGCTACTACGCCGATCTGGACTTCGGCGGGGATGACAGTCTGGCCCAGATGCGAGAGGGCCAGGCTCGCACGCTGCGCGCCCTGTTTCGCCTGACCGGGCGGCCGTACCCATCTCCCGACGAACTGGACCGCCTGATCGACGAGCACGCTTTTGAGGTCACCCGCCGATGTGACGCGTTGTACCCTGAGGCGCGGGCCGCCCTGGGCGCGATTCGAGTTCTGGGGCTGAGCCTGGGCGTGATGACTCACAGCCTGCGCGGCCATGCGGAAGGGCTGCTGGCCGGGGCAGGGCTGCGCGCGGCCTTCACGGGGCCGATCGTGACCGCTGAGGTACGGGACGGCTTTGCCAAGGACGCGGGCGGCTACCGGCTGGCGGCCCGCCTGGCCGGAGTCGAGCCGGAGGCGTGCGCGGCCGTCGACGATGATCCTGGCGCGCTCCGCGCCGCGGCGGCGGCCGGGCTGCGCACGGTCGCCATCGATCGGGATGGGCAATTGGAGGCGGATGCCGCCGAAGTCGTGCTGCCCGATCTGGTCCGCCTGCCGGATGTGCTGCGGGCGTGGTTGAAGGGTTGATGGGGGGCCAGGTCAAGCGCCGAGGCGTCCTGTGAAGCGACCCCGCTTTGTCTTTGGCTGACGACTGGCTGCTGATTGCTCTTTTCCAAAAAAGGTGCCGAGAAATGATCGAAATCGATATTCCGAAGTGGGGAAGCTTGCGGCTGGTCCATGCGGTGTTCGATGTCAACGGCACGCTGGCCTGCGATGGCGTTCTGCTGCCCGGCGTGGCGGAGCGCTTTGCATGCCTGGGCGAGCGAGTGACGCTGCACCTGCTGACCGCCGACACGTACGGCAAGCAGGCCGCGATTGACACGGCGCTGGGCCAACGGGCCACAATCATCCAGGGCGGGGCGGAGGACAAACTGCGCTACGTCCAGGGATTGGACGCGGCGCAGGTGGTGGCTGTGGGGAATGGGGCCAACGACGCCGCAATGCTGCGCGCGGCGGCGCTGGGGATCGCCGTGCTGGGACCGGAAGGGCTGGCGGTCGAGGCGTTCCTGGCGGCGGACGTCGTCACTGCTTCGATCACGGACGCGCTCGACCTGCTGCTCTCCCCCCGGCGGCTGGTGGCGACCTTGCGCCGGTGAAACTGGCGTGCCGCTAGGCCGGTGGCGGGCCGAACGGGTCGACGGTCGGCTCCGGGGCCGGGCCGGTCGGCGTCAGGGCCATGACCTGGTCGAGCAGGCGCTGGATTGAGCTGGGCACGGCGCCATCCACGCTGGTGACGGTGGACTCGCCCCCGCCGCGCGCCACGGTCAGGGTGTAAGCGTAGGTATCCGGGCGCGGCTGGTCCGGGCCGTAGTGACTTTCCAGGCGGAAGAAGCCCATCTGATCGATCTGCAAATCGAGGTCGAGCACGATCTCCGGCGCGATGCTGCCCACCAGGCTGCCATCGATCAGCAGCGCGCCATTGCCCAGGACGGTCCAGGTACGCGTTCCTCCGGCCAGACCGCCGCTGCGTTCCACGGTCAGCGAATCGAAGGTCAGCCCCTCGTTGGGGTCTTCCGTGCCGAGCGGCGTGGGCGTGGCGGGGTCGGTGGCGGTCGGTTCCGGGGTGTAGGTGGCGTTGAGCAGCAGACCGGAGGGCGTCCCGGCGGGCGGCTGGGCGCAGGCGGCCAGTACGACGAGCAGGATACTCAGGAGCGCCAGACGGCGCGGGGTGATCGGGTTCATGGGAGTCCTCCTTGAAGTCCGGCCGGACAGGCAGAGCCGGGCGCATTCAGGGTAGCACCGCCCGATCGTCCGCGCAAGGTTGGACGAAGTTCAGAAGCAAAAACGAGTGGGGCGGGGATGACGCGGGGTAGTTGCCAGAAGATTGGACGGCGCCCGGAATATTTCGAGTAGGTTAATCCTATTTCAATTGACTCCCGTTTCCTCGCCAGCGTATAATCAGGGGAGTCGCACCGGGCGGCCTCTGGCTTCGGCCCGGGGGACGACTGAAAGGAGCCGAGATTGCAGAAGAGATCGCCGAACTCTTCCTCGGCGCGCCACCAGCACGCCGGGGGCCTCGCTTTCGCCTTGCGGGAGGGGAACCAATGAAGAAATCAAGGCAATCCCAGGTGATGATTCTGGTCAACCGCGACCGGTGCGGCATCTGCGGGTGCTGCGTGCCCGTTTGTCCGCCCGCCGCGCTGACCCTGCACGATGCCTATCTGGAGGTCGATCACGAGACCTGCACGGAGTGCATGAAGTGCATCCCGGTCTGCCCGACCAACGCGCTCTACGACGTGCCTGTCGAGGCCGTCGCCACGATGAGTATGGCCCAGCGATGAAACTCCAGCACGACGAATACGACCTGGTGGTGGTGGGCGGCGGCCCCGGTGGGGCGGCGGCGGCCCTGGTTGGCGCGCGGCGCGGGCTGCGCGTCCTGTTGATCGACAAGCGCCAGGAGATTGGCACCCCGGTCCGCTGCGCGGAGGCGATCGGGTATGAAGCCATCCAGCCCTACATGGACATTGACGAGCGCTGGGTCTCGGCCTGGATCGACGCCTTCCGCATTTTCGGGCCGTCCGGCCAATCGGTGCGAGTCCCGCCCACCTCGCCGACGATGGTCGTCGATCGCAAGATCTTCGACCGGGAACTGGTCGCGCAGGCGATCCGGGCCGGGGCGACCGTCCGCGCCATGACGCGCGCCACCGGCCTGATCCTGGACGATGGGGCCGTGCGCGGCGTGAAGATGATCAGCCTGGGGCGGGAAGTCAGCGTCCGGGCCAAAGTCGTGATCGGCGCGGATGGTCCCGAGTCCTCGGTGGGCCGCTGGGCCGGGCTGAACGTGACTCCGCGCTCCAACGAATACTACACGGGGGTGCAATACCTGCTGGCCGGCATCCATCTCGATGATCCGCGTGAGTGCCAGTACCACATCGGCAACGCGCTTGCGCCGGGCGGCTACTGCTGGGTTTTTCCCAAGGGGCCGGATCGGGCCAATGTCGGGATCGTGGTCACGGCGACGTATGAGCAGAACGGGCGCAGCGCCCAGGATTACCTGAACGCCTTCGTCGAGCGGCTGTACCCGGAAGCATCGGTGCTGGCCCTGATGCTGGGCGGCATTCCGGTCGGCGGGACGGTCAGGGACCTGGTGGGCCACGGCGTGATGCTGGTCGGCGACGCCGGGCACCAGGCCGAGCCGGTCACCGGCGGCGGGATCAATCTGGCGATCGAAGCCGGGGCGATGGCCGGGGCGGCGGCGGCGGACGCGATCGCGGCCGGGGACTGGTCGGCCAAGGGCTTGCAGCCCTACGTCAAACGCTGGGACAAGGCGCATGGGCGCGGGATCGCGGCCATGAGCAAGGCCCGGCACATGGCCCTGAAGTTCGACGACCGGCGCTACGAGAAGCTGATCGGGCTGGCGGGTGAGCTGCCCCTCGACCAGATGAGCGCGTTCGACATTCTGCTCCAGGTGCTGCGCCACGATCCAGCGCTGCTCCTCCAGGCGCGGGCGTTCATTTTTCCATAGAGGCAAGAGACAAGAGGCAGGAGACAAGAGAAAAAAGCGTCGAAGCGGCAGGCGTCCAAGCCAAAAGCTGAGGTCTTGACTGACGACTGACCACTGTAAACTATCCACTTTTTTTGAGGAGTTGCGGGCGCATGGTGTCTTTTACCCCGACGGATGAACAGCGTATGCTGGTGGAGGCGATCCACCGCTATGCCGAGTTGGACGTGCGTCCGATCGCCCACGCAGCCGACGAGGCGGCAAACATTCCGGAGAACGTGATCAAAACCGGCTGGGAGATCGGGTTGATCCCCGCTTCCCTGCCGGAGGACTACGGCGGCTTCGGCCAGCGGGAAGCGCTGACCGGGGTGCTGGCCGCCGAGGAGCTGGCCTGGGGCGACCTGGCGGTCGCGCTCAAGCTGATGGCCCCGGCCCTGGTCGCCTACCCGGTCCTGATGTTCGGAACGGAGACCCAGCAGCGCGATCTGCTGCCCCGCTTTTGCGCGGACTATCCCGCTATGACCGCCGCCCTGGCCGAGCCGGTCCTGTTCTTCGACCCGCTGGTCATGCAGACCACGGCTACTGCCGAGGACGGCCAGATCGTGCTGAATGGGGCCAAGTCCAACGTGCCGCTGGCGGCGGAGGCGGAGACGATCCTGGTCTATGCGCGGGATGCGTCCGGCGGCGAAGTTGGCGCGTACCTGGTGGGGCGTGATCAGCCGGGAGTGACGGTCGGCGAGCGCGAGAAGCTGATGGGCATTCGCGGGCTGGAGACGTACCCGGTTACATTGGACAGCGTGCGCGTCGAGGCGACCTGCAAGCTGGGCGGAGAGGCGGGCATCCAGTTCGGGCTGATCCAGAACTATGCCCACGTGGCCCTGGCGGCGCTGGCGGTGGGCGTGGCGCGGGCCTCGGCGGAATACGCCCGCGAGTATGCCAAACAGCGCATCCAGTTCGGTGTGCCGATCGCCACCAAACAGGCGATCGCCTTCATGCTGGCCGAGGCGGCGATCGAGGTCGACGCGGCCCGGCTGATGGTCTGGGAGGCGGCCTGGAAGCTCGATCAGGGGCAGGAGGCGACCCGCGAGGCCTATCTGGCCCGCCAGTACGCGGCCAGCGCGGCCCTGACCGTGACGGACGCGGGCGTGCAAACCCTGGGCGGCTACGGGTTCATCCGCGAGTATCCGGTCGAGCGCTGGCTGCGCAACGCGCGCGGCTTTGCCATGTTCCACGGGCTGGCGATGGTTTAGGAGGCAGGCATGGCGATCAGCTTCGAGATACCCGAACGGGTTGTGCAGGAACAGCAGATGGCGATGGCCCTGGCGCAGGGCGTGATGCGTCCCCAGGCGCGCCGCCTGGACGAAGACGAGCACGCCCGCCCGGTGGATTTCATCCAGATGATCTGGCCGGTCCTGCGCGACCAGCAAAAACGCCAGCTTGACCGGCTCCTGGCCCCGCCCGATCCGAACAAGCCCAAACGCGAAGGGCCGGGCATCACTTACCTGCGCATGATGGTCCAGGTGGAGGCGCTGTCCTGGGGCGACGCCGGGCAATACCTGTGCATGCCGTCGGCCCTGCTGGCCGGGTCGGCCATCGAAGCGGTCGGCACGCCGGAGCAGAAGGAACGCTTCCTACGTCGTTTCGCCGAGGGCGACGATCCCAAGTGGGGCGCGATGGCGATGACCGAGCCGAACGCCGGGTCGGACACCAAGGCCATCGAGACGACGGCGGTCCTCGACCCGGAGACTCGCGAGTGGGTCCTCAACGGCGAGAAGATTTTCATCACCGGCGGCGGGCTGGCGCTGAACGAATCAAACGGGCTGGTCGTGGTCTGGGCCACGGTGGACAAATCCGCCGGGCGGGCGGGCATGAAGCCGTTCGTGGTCGAGGCCGGGACGCCGGGCGTGACGGTGACCAAGGCCGAGATCAAACACGGCATCCGGGCCAGCGACACGGTTGCGGTCAGCTTCCAGAACGCGCGCATCCCGTACGATCACCTCCTGGGCGATCCGGAAGTGCGCGCGATCGAGGAAAGCGGCACGAAGGGCTTCAAGGGCGCGATGGCGACCTTCGACGCCTCGCGGCCGCTGGTGGCGGCGGGCGCGCTGGGCGTGGGACGGGCGGCGCTGGAATTCGTGCAGGAGAAGCTGGCCGAGGCCGGGATCGACATCCCCTACGATCAGCCTTACCACAAGCTGAGCGCGATCCAGCGCGACGTGCTGGAGATGGAAGCCCAACTCAAGGCGGCTTACCTGCTCACCCTGCGCGCGATCAGCCTGCTCGACCACGGCCAGCGCAACAGCCTGGAAGCCTCGATGGCCAAGGCCAAGGCGGGCAAGGCCGTGACCTGGGTCACCCAGAAGGCGGTCGAGATTTTGGGCATGCTGGGCTACAGCCGCGAGTGGCTGGCCGAGAAGTGGATGCGTGATGCCCGGATCAACGACATCTACGAAGGCACCGGGCAGATCAACCTGCTGGTCGTGGCCCGGCGCATCCTGGACTACACCAGTCGCGAGTTGAACTAGAGTCGTCGCGCGCCGGGGCTGGCTGGGAGGGGGGGATATATGGCGGAGGAGATGCACGAGCCGCAGGAGTTGCCCGGTGGGGCGCGGGACACCCGATCCGGGCTGCTGCGCCTGGGCCTGATCGCGGCGGCGATCGTGGCGGTCTATCTGCTGGCGGTGAGCTTCGCTGCCCAGACCGGCGGCGACTACGGCCGGGTGTGGACCTGGGAAGGCTATTTGGCGGGTGTGGTCGCCCTGGTGGTGATGGTGCGTTACCGGGCGCGCCTGCGCTGGGATGTGATCCTGCTCGGCCTAGGCCTCGGCGCGCTGGTCGGCGCGATCAACGCCAGCGGGCTGAGCCGGGGCGGCACCGTCTGGCTGGCCGAGGCGATCTTCACGACCCTGGCCCTGATCGGCGGCGTGCTGCTGCGCCAGACGGCGCACGACCGGCGCGCCCATCCCGGCGTGCGGATCAGCCTGCTGGACGGGGTGTGGCACGAGCATTGGCGCGTCATCCTGAGCCGGGGCACGCGGGCGGCGGGCCGTTCCCTGTTGCTGGGGGCGCTGCTGGGCGTTCCGCTGGCCGTGATCAATGTCCTCTATTTTGCGCTGTCCGGCACGACGGGACAGGGCTGGCAGTCCGTCCTGCCCCAGGCCGTGGCCGCGCTGCGCCCGGCTGTGTACGAGGAGATTGTCTTTCGCTTCTTCGTGATCAACCTGGTCGTGGCGGTGGTAGGCGACCGGCTCGCGCCGCGCACCCTGCTGATCGGCACGCTGGCCCTGGGCACGCTGCCGCATGCCCTGTTCCACGGGGCGGGCGGGCTGGTCGCCAACCCGGTGGGCTACCTCGGGTTTTCACTGCTGACGGCGCTGGTCTTTGGCCTGCCGATGGCTTACCTTCAGTGGCGGCGCGACCTCGAAACGGCGATGGGCTTCCACTGGGTGATCGATTTCGTGCGCTTCTGGGCAGGGTATTGAAAGACAGAGACAAGAGGCCAGGAGACCAGAGGCCAAGAGGCAGGGGGCAAGAAAAAGCGTCGAAGCGGCAGGCGTCTAAGCGCAAAGCGGGAGCCGGTGACCGCGTGGGGAGCGAAGAGGGCAGGAAGGGCCGCTTTGGGCTGAAAGCTGACGGCTGATAGCTGAACGCTATTCGGAGGATGCATGAGCTATTCGATTCGCAACGCGGCCGTGATTGGCTCCGGCACGATGGGGGCCGGGATCGCCGCCCTGCTGGCCGGAGTCGGCGTGCGCGTATTCCTGCTCGATCTTCCGGCGGACGGCACCCGGCCGGGCGATCCGCCCCAGGCCCGCAACGGGCTCGTCCTCAGGAACCTGGACGCCCTGCTTCGCAGCCGTCCGGCCCAGCTCTTCGCGGCGGCGGACACCGACCTGATCACCCCCGGCAACCTGGAAGATGACCTGGCCCGGCTCGGCGAGGCGGACTGGATCATCGAGGTCGTGGTCGAGC
The DNA here is from genome assembly GCA_964533805.1 of uncultured Anaerolineae bacterium. GTDB lineage: Bacteria > Chloroflexota > Anaerolineae > Aggregatilineales > Ch27 > JARKOQ01. Next base: position 16,203 of record CAZHMJ010000007.1, read on the forward strand.
GGCTGGATGTCAAGCGCGAGCTGATGGGCCGGATCGCGGCCGTGCGCAAGCCAGACGCGATCGTCAGCACCAATACCTCCGGGCTGAGCATCCAGGCCATCGCCGAAGGGCTGGACGAGGGCTTCCAGCGCCACTTCCTGGGCACGCACTTCTTCAACCCGCCGCGCTACCTGAAACTGCTCGAGGTCATCCCCCATGCCCGGACCGACCCGGCCGTGGTTGAGTTCATGGCCGTCTATGGGCGGGATGTGCTGGGGAAAGGCGTGGTCATCGCCAGGGACACGCCCAATTTCATCGCCAACCGTTTCATCAGCCTGGTCAACAGCGCCACCATCGCTTACGCCCTCGATCAGGGCTACACGGTCGAGGAGGTGGATGCCCTGACCGGCCCGCTGATCGGGCGGCCCAAGACGGCGACCTTTCGCCTGAATGACCTGGTTGGGGTCGATGTGGCGGCCCGCGTTAGCGAGAACCTGTACCCGGCTCTGCCGGATGACCCGGCGCGCGAGGTGCTGCGCCATCCCCGGCTGGTCGCGCTGCTCCAGGTGATGACCGAACGCGGCTGGTTGGGCAACAAAACCGACGCGGGCTTCTACCGGAAAACCGAGGCCGAGGGCCAGCGCCAGTTCTGGCCGCTCGACCTGGAAACGCTGACCCACGTGCCGCCCGGCAAAGTCCGCTTCGAGAGCGTGGGCAGACACCGCAACATCGAAGATACCGGGGCGCGGATCAAAGCCCTGCTTGGTGAAACCGACCGGGCGGGCCAGTTCCTGTGGGCCATGCACGCCTTCTATCTGTCGTATGGGTCCCAAATGCTGGGTCTGGTGGCCGATGACGTGATCAGCATCGACAGTGCCAACAAATGGGGTTTCGGCCATGAGCTTGGGCCGTTCGAAATCTGGGACGCGATCGGCGTGGCCGAGTCGATCCCACGCATCGAAGCGGCGGGCCATCCGGTCGCGGACTGGGTCAGAACGATGCTGGCGGCGGGCTGCCCGACCTTCTACCGGCGCGACGCGCATGGCCTGGCCGACGGGTACTATAGTCCGGCGGCGGGCGGTTATGTCGATCTGGCGGGCGATCCCAAGCGCGTGTCGATCACCGGTCTGAAGGCGGCGGGAAAGACGCTGGAGGCCAACCCTGGGGCCAGCCTGATCGACCTGGGCGACGGCGTGCTGCTGCTGGAATTCCACACCAAGGCCAACGCCATTGACGAGGATATCGTGCGGATGGCCTACCGGGGGCTGGACCGCCTGGAGAAGGGTGACGAGGCGTTGGTCATTGGCAACCAGGGCGCGCAGTTTTGCGCCGGGGCCAACCTGTTCCTGGTCGCCATGCTGGCCCAGCAGGGCCAGTGGGCGGAACTGGACGGCATGATCCGGCTGGGCCAGACGCTGATGCAGACCCTGCGGGCCAGCCCCAAGCCGGTTGTGACCGCGCCGTTCGGGCTGGCGCTGGGCGGCGGGGCCGAGATCACGATGGCCGGGGCGCGGGTCGTGGCTCACGCCGAGCTGTACATCGGCCTGGTCGAATTCGGGGTAGGGCTGATCCCGGCCTGGACGGGCACCAAGGAAATGCTGCGGCGTGTGATCAACCCGGTCATGGCGACGCCAAACGCCGATGTGCTGCCCCATTTGCAGAAGGTGTTCGAGCAGGTCGCGCTGGCAAAGGTCAGCGAGAGCGCCCGGCAGGCGCGCGAGATGGGCTTCCTCGGCCCGGCGGACCGGATCGTCCTGAACGGCGATCACCTGCTGGCCGAGGCCAAACGGACGGCCCTGGAACTGGCGGCGGGCGGCTATGCACCCGTCCAGCCGGGCAAAGTCTGGGCGGCGGGGCGCGACGCCCTGGCCGCGCTGCGCCTGGCGGTCTGGCAGATGCGAGAGGGCGGGTATGCCTCCGAGCATGACGCGAAGATCGCCGGCAAGCTGGCCTACGTGATGACCGGCGGCGATCTGAGCGAGCCGGGCTGGGTTGCGGAGGACTACATCCTCGACCTGGAGCGCGAGGCGTTCCTGAGTCTGGCGGGCGAAGCCAAGACCCAGGAACGCATCTGGTACATGCTTCAGAACGGGAAGCCGCTGAGGAATTAGTGGTCAGCGGTCAGTTGTCAGCAATCAGCCAAAGGCAAACAGGGATGAGCGTGTTTGATGACTTTCTGGAAGGACTGGCGGCCGTCGAGGTGGCGGACGACGCCTTCAACCCGTATGGGGCGGGCAATCCGTTCAATGCGATCCGGCGGGACAATCTGCGCCTCTATCTGAAGCAGATGGCGGATTTGAAGCCCAGCCTCCTGCTGGTCGGAGAAGCGCCCGGCTATCTGGGTGCCCGCCGGACCGGGCTGCCCTTTTGCAGCGAGTACATGCTGCTCCACCCACCGGACGGGCTGCCCCTGTTCGGCGAGGCACGCGGCTACCGCCTGTCGGGCGAGTTCGACGGACTGCGTAAAGAGTCGAGCGGCACGGTGTTCTGGACGACGCTGGCCGGGCTGGGGATCGTGCCGCTGGTCTGGGCGTCGTTCCCGTTCCATCCTCACCAGCCGGGCAAGCCGCTGTCCAACCGCGCGCCGCGCGCTGGCGAGCTGAAAGTGGGCCAGCCCTTCCTCCAGGCTGTGCTGGGCTTCTTCGACGTGAAGAACATTGTGGCGAGCGGCAACAAGGCCGATGCTTCGCTGACCGGTCTCGGTATCCCGCACGAGAAAATTCGCCACCCGTCGCAGGGCGGCAAGCCCGCCTTCGTGGCCGGGATGCAGGCCCTGGCCGCCCGCCATTCCTGAGGCATGCGGAGACAAGCGGCAAGAGGCAGGGAGGCAGGAAAAAGCAGAGGCCGCGCAACCATTGGTTGCGCCGAGGCCATGAGGCCGGAAAAACCGCTGAAGCGCAAATGTCCAGCGCCAAAGGTAGCCGTTGGCGCGAGGCAATCGATGGGGGGCAATGTGGGGAATCGAACTGTCGCCATGTGGTTTTTGTCTTTGACTGATGGCGGTCTACTGCCGACTGTGAACTGTTTTTCAAGGAGTCTGCCGTGACACGAGAAGCCGTGATTGTGGCGCTGAGCCGCACGGCGGTGGGCAAGGCCAGACGCGGCGTGGCCCGCAATGCCCGCCCGGATGACCTGGCCGCGACCGTGATTCGCGACCTGCTGCGCCAGGTGGAGGGCAGGCTCGACCCGGCCCAGATCGAGGACGTGGCCCTGGGCTGCGCCTTTCCGGAAGGTCCGCAGGGCCTCAACGTGGCCCGCTACGCGGCGCTCCTGGGCGGGCTGCCGGTCGAGGTCGCCGCCCAGACGATCAATCGCTTTTGCGCCAGCGGCTTGCAGGCCATCGCCCAGGCTGCGGAGCGGATCATCGCCAACGGCGCGGATGTGATCCTGGCCGGAGGCGTCGAATCGATGAGTCAGGTCCCGATGCCGGGCTTTAGGCTCAGCCCTAACCTGTGGCTGGCCGAGCACCGGCCGGAAGTTTACATGAGCATGGGCCTGACCGCCGAGCGGGTGGCCGAGGAATACCAGGTCAGCCGCGCGGACCAGGACGAATTCGCCTATCACAGCCACCGCAAGGCCAGCGCGGCCCAGGCGGCGGGCAAGTTCGCGGAGGAGATCGTGCCGTTTCAGTTCGAGGCCGTCTCGCTGGACGAGGCCGGGCGGCCGGTCCGGGAGACGCTCGTGCTGGACGCGGAGGAAAACATCCGGCCGGAGACGACGATCGAAGCCCTGGCCCGGCTCAAGCCCGCCTTCAAGGCAGGCGGCACGGTCACAGCCGGGAATGCCTCGCCGCTGAGCGACGGGGCGGCGGGGGTGATCGTCATGGAGGCCGGACTGGCGGCCCGGCTCGGGCTGACGCCGCTGGCGCGTTTCGTGGGCTTCAGCGTGGTGGGCGTCCGCCCGGAGATGATGGGCATCGGCCCGGTGGTGGCCGTGCCGCGCGTCCTGCAGCGGACCGGTCTGCGTCTGGCCGATCTGGACCTGATCGAATTGAATGAGGCGTTTGCCGCGCAAAGCCTGGCCGTCATCCGCGAACTGGGACTGGACACGGCGCGCGTGAACGTCAACGGCGGCGCGATCGCGCTGGGGCATCCCCTGGGAGCGAGCGGGGCCAAGCTCACCGTGCAGCTCGTCCACGAACTGCGGCGGCGGGGCGGGCGCTACGGGATGGTGACGATGTGCATCGGCGGGGGGATGGGCGCGGCGGGACTCTTCGAGCGCGCGAACTGAGGCAGTTGGTCCGCGCCGCCGGGCGGGCAACGCTCGCCTGTTTTCTTGTGTAGAATGAGGTAAGTATCTGGTTACAAAACACAAACCTCGCATGCTTTATGCCGATTTTATCCATTTTTCACTGCCTTAATCGTGCACTTTGTATTATAATTTACTCAATGATTCCTTTTCTCTGTGACTGGTGTGGTTACAGGGAAAGGTGATCGTTGGCTCGTTCTCCCGGCCTCAGAGTCGGGGCTTTATTTCCTCTGTGTTCGGAAAGAGTTCAATTCATCAGGCGTCAGACTCATGAGCCAAACTCCTGCAATACCTGATTATTCCAATGTCAATTTCGCGCAGGATACGCGCACCGAGCGGCTGTCCCTGCTGTGGAAGTTCACGGCGGTGGCGGCGTTTCTCGTTTTTTGGGCCATGCTCGTCTCAGGGACGATCACCAAGTACTTCGCCTTGGATTGGCTGATTGCGCTGCTGGTGATCTGCGCGGGCTGCGGCCTGGCGGGTTTTACCCTGGCGCGCAAGCACTATGAATATGCGGTGTGGAGTTTCACGGGCGGGATCATCGTGGCCCTGGTGATTCTGCTCAACGGCCCGCCCAGCGACCTGCGCCATATCATCCCCTTTACTTTCGCGCCGTTGATCATCATGCTCGGCCTGCTGCTGCCCCCCAGGGCGATGCTGCCGCTGCTGTTGATCGCGGTGGCGGTCACGGTGGGCGTGCCCGCGATCCACGATGGGGAGATAGCACTCAACACTTTTCAACTTGCGGCGCTGATCCTGACCGGGCTTGGCGCGCTGGTGGCGATGCAGATCACGGGTGAGCTGTACGGGATCGCCGAGTGGGCGCTGGAAAGCTATCACCGCGAGCACGAGCGCAAGCTGGAACTGCACGAGAGCCAGAACCAGCTCACCCGGGCACTGACTCGCGCCCAGGTGCTGGCCGAGAGCCTGGAGCAGGCCAACGAGGACCTGGAAGTCGCCCGCGCCGCGGCGGAAGAAGCCAAGAACTTCCGTGGGCAGTTCCTGGCCAACATGAGCCACGAACTGCGCACCCCGCTGAACGCCGTGATCGGTTTTAGCGAAACCATGCTCAAGTTCCCGGAGATGTACGATGGCGTGCCGCTGCCGGCGGAATACGAGCGCGATCTCCAGCAGATTTACACCAGCGGCGCGCAATTGCTGCACGTCATCAACGATATCCTTGACTTGTCTCGCGTCGATGCTGGTAAACTGGATGTGCAGTACGGCCGCGTGGACCTCGATCCCATCTTCAAGGCGACGCAGACCACGGCGGTCGGCCTGATCGGTGACAAACCCATCAAACTGGTGCGCAGTCTGCCGGCGGAGCTACCCACGGTCTGGGCGGACGCCAACCGGGTTCGCCAGATCATGCTCAACCTGTACAGCAACGCGGTCAAGTTCACGGACGAAGGCTCGATCACCCTGGGGCTCCAGGTGGTCGATAACCACGTTGAGATCAGCGTGACCGACACGGGTTGCGGGGTCGAGCCGGATGAGATCGAACTGATCTTCGAGGAGTTCCGGCAAGGCCGCGCTGGCCGGCGCAAGCAGAACACCGGATCGGGCCTGGGGCTATCGATTTCGCGCCACCTGGTCCGGCTGATGGGGGGACGAATCTGGGCGGAGAGTGAAGTGGGGGTGGGCAGCAAATTCACCTTCACGCTGCCGCTGGCCGATTCGGCGGATGATACCCTGGCTCGTCGTAGCGCATCGCAGCCTGCCTTGCAGGAAGCATCGTAACTGGGAGGGGTGCAACTTTGCGTATCATTTATGTGGAAGACAACCCGGCGAATCTGGCCCTGGTGCAGCGCGTGGCACGCCTGGGCCAGCACGAGGTCGAAAATTTCGTGTCGGGTGAGGATGCGCTGGAAAAGGTGGTCGAGGCGCCACCCGATTTGCTGCTGGTCGACATCCAACTGGCCGGCCTGATGAACGGACTCGACCTGGCCCTGGCCCTGCGCGAGCGCGAGGTCCGCGTCCCCATGGTGGCGGTGACCGCCTATGCCATGCTGGGCGACCGCGAGCGCTGCCTGGACGCGGGTTTTCAGGACTATATGCCGAAACCATTACCTGTTTCCGATCTGATCGCGTTGTTTGAGAACTTTAGCAGTTCTGCGAGGCTACACCAGGGGGGCTAGTCCAATGTCTACCCCCTGCTGCGCGCTGGTGGTAGAGGACGAACCGGCCAACCAGGACTTTTTCGTGCGATTGATCACCCAGGCCGGATTCGAGGTGCGCGGGGCGCCCACCGCGGCGGAAGCCTTGGGGATTGCCCGCGCCCAGCCGGAACTGCGCCTGGTGGCCGTGGACCTCCAACTGCCCGATATGCCGGGCCTGGACCTCGTTCACGAACTGCGGGCGCTGCTGCCCGACGCGCTGCTGCTGGTCGCCACCATGTGGGACGAGCCGCGCATGATCTCCGAAGCGTTTTCCAAGGGCTGCAATGTCTTTCTGGTGAAGCCGCACGGGTTCATGGAACTCTACCAGCGTTTGAAGCGCCTGCCGGACACCCAGGAAGAACTGAGCCGCATGATCATCGACCAATACGGGCCGCGCCCGTACATGGGCTGATCTGGCTGCTGGGAGTGGTGGTCGGCTCAGTTCTACGGCGCGGGGAGCACGCCGGGCGGCAGCCCGCCGCAATTCGATTCGGGGACGCACTCCATGAGCATGACATAGGCCCCGGCGCTGGTTCCTTCTCGTCCGTGCAGGTGGATTTCCCAGACACCCTGCCTGTCCAGCGTGAATTGCAGGACGGCGATGTTGCCCGTCTGTAGCACGGGCAAGGCCGGCAGGGTGAAAGGCATGCTGTCCGGGCGGTTGGTGGCGGCCCGGTAGCCTTCCGGATCGATCAGATCGATCGCGCCGCTGGTATCGGCATCGGAAGCCACGGTGGCGAATCCGACCCCGACAAATAACTCCGCCTCCGCTTCGACATAGAACCGGTAAACCTGGGTTTCGCCCGCATCCAGCATCCCCTGAACCTGCTTGCTGGGCATGAGGGGGGCGGGCGTGGTGGTGGGAAGGCTTTCCCCGCCCAGGCTGGATTCGATCTGGCGCACGATTGGACTGCCGGTCAGGTTGAGGATGAACAACAGCCCGCCGCCGCCCATCACGATCACGCTCAACAGGATCAGAGCCAGGGTGGTCAGGTTACGGCCCGCTCGGCCGCGCGGCCGGGAAGTTACGGGGGCAGGTGTTTCTCTGGCGGGCACTTTGAGCGGGACCGGACCTGGGGCCGGGTGCGGGGCCGCTTCCAGGCGGGCCAGGGCGGCCCTGGCGGGCGCGTGATCTGGCTGGAGCTTGAGGACGACGCGCAGGGCGACTTCGGTCTCCTGGCGATTGGGGGCGGCCTGGGCGGCCAACCACCAGGCCCGGACGTTCCGTCGTTCTTCGTACAGGACTGTCTTGATCAGGTTGAGCGCCGCGCCGCGCTCGCCCACTTTCAACAACCGCTGCGCTTCTTCCAGCCGTTCTTGAGAGGTCGTCGCCACCATGTCCGTTCTCCCCCGCAACCTGAGCCAGGACTGCACGTATTGTACTATGAACAGGCGTGTGCTGCGGCGCGTCTCATCGGGGGGGCAGGTGCGCCATGGGGCGGATCAGACCGGCTCGGTACGCCGTTTCACGCCGGACGGTCCGTGTGAGTCACTATCAACCAACAAGGGGATATTATGGGCGTTCAGCGGCTGATCGTTACCCTGACGATGTGGGTGGCGTATATGGTGGTGCTGGGGCTGTTTTTCGCAGCGGCGGCTTCTCCGGTGAGCAGTATCGATGGGAACGTGATCGTGGGGGTTGTGCTGGCGGTCTCGGCGGCGGTGGGTATTTCGACCGTGGGGATCTGGCGCAGTGCGAATCAACTTTCGGCGGACTATGGGGAACCGACCCGCAGCGCGCGGCCGGTCAAATCCAAGCGCGAGCAGGCTTCCCGGCTTCAGGATTTGATCCAGAATCTGGATGAAGACGAAATCATCGAACTGGAGACGATGCTGGAATCGCGCGACGTCGCGCCGCGCAGCCGGCTTCACTAACGTCTAAAGGATTCAGTCATGGATGTCCAATTCCGCTACCGGACGACGGTAGCCATCTGGGTATCGTTTACCGTGATCCTGGTCTCGCTGTTCGCGGCGTTGAGCATCAGCCGGGCGACGATGGACTCGATTATCACGGTGGGTTCGATATTTCTGTTCATGACCTTTCTGACGGCGGTGGCCGGTTATGCCACCCGCGCGGTCTGGCGCGACAGCCGTCCGGCGGCGCTGCCACCTGAATCCCAGGCGACCGTCCAGAAGGCCAAGCGCAGCTATTCGGAGCGCGTCCAGAGCCTGATCCACAACCTCGACGAGGACGAGATCATCGAACTGGAGACTCTGCTTCTCTCCCGCCAGCAGGATGCGGATCGCGACTGAAGCGAGGCCGGGATCGAGACCGCGCCGGGACTTGTTTGACTGAGAACCCATGACCAACCACCAATCACGGTCTTCATAGGAGCACACCATGCGCGATTTCTTACGGGCGGCGGGGACGGGCTGCTTGTGGGTGGCGTTCACCCTGGCGTCGCTGGCCCTGTTCTGGATGGCGGCGGCAGGCTCGTCCTCTGCCACGCCGCTGTTTATTCTCGTAGCGCTGGCCATCAGCGGCGTGCTGGGCCTGGCCGGCGTGGCGGCAACCCTGCGCATCTGGCAGGGCAGCCGGGCCGAATCGCTCCGGCCGCCGCAGATGAGCCAGTCCACGGGCAAGCTGAAGCGGGACGCGGTCGCCCGGCTGGCGCACCTGGTCGAGCGTCTGGACGAGGACGAAGTGATCGAACTGGAATCGCTGCTCCAGGCGCGCGGCGAGGATGTGATCTAGGCGGAGATTCGCTATGATTGGGGGCGCACAGCGTTTCCCGAGGATAGGGCATATGCATGATAATTCGTCGTTCTGGGGAACGATCGCCACAGTTGTGATGTGGGTGGGCGTGACGGCGATGTCGGTGCTCTTCATGATCTTGATGCATCCCGATGCGCTCGGCGCGGCGATCTTCCTGGTGATGATGGCCGGGGTCGGCATCGGCGGCTCCGCCGTGATCTGGGACAACATCGTCAAGCTGCGCAGGATTGCCCTGGAAGCCGAGCGCCGGTCGTCCGACTATCCGGCTCCGGCGACGGCCAAGGCCAAGCGTAACGCGCGCCGCAATCTCGATCGTCTGCTGGAGCATCTGGACGAAGATGAGATCGTCGAGCTGGAAACCCTGTTGATGTCGCGCGAGGGAGAGGAGCGGGCCTGAACCGGCCTGCGTTCGCCAGGAAAGAGGCGGTATGGCATCCGATACGTTGCTAGAGCGTGAAATTCACCAGCAGCCCGCGGCGATCACCCGGCTGCTTTCGACCGAGACAGACTCGGTCACCCGAATCGCGGAGGCGATCCGGGCCGCGCGACCCCATTTCGTGCTGATCGCCGCGCGCGGCTCGTCCGACAATGCGGCGGTGTTTGGCAAGTACGCGCTGGGCGCGTTCGCCGGGCTGCCCGTGGCGCTGGCCGCGCCGTCCGTGGCGACCTATTATGGCCGGATGCCGGACGTCGGCGGCGCGCTGGTGATCGGCATCTCGCAGAGCGGGCAAGGGGAGGACATCTGCGAGGTGGTGCGCCAGGCGCGCGAGCAAGGCGCGATCACCCTGGGGATCACCAACAACCCCGACTCGCGGCTGGCCAAGACCGCGGAGCACACCATTTTCCTCCACGCAGGGGAGGAGCGCAGCCTGGCCGCGACCAAGACCTTCACGGCCCAACTGACCGTGATGGCGATGCTGGCCGCTCATCTGGCCGACGATCCGGCGCTTAGGGACGAGCTGGCCCAGCTCCCTGATTGGGTGGCTCACACGCTGGCGCTCAGTGCCGGGGTTCCGGCGCGGGCGGAGCGCTACCGTTATATGAGCCACTGCGTGACGCTCGGCCGGGGGTTCAACTACGCCACGGCGTTCGAACTGGCGCTCAAGCTCAAGGAGCTGACCTATATCGTGGCGACGCCTTACAGCTCGGCCGACTTCCGGCACGGCCCGATTGCCCAGATCGAGGAGGGCTTCCCGGTGCTGGTCATCGCGCCGAGCGGGCGGGTATTGGATGACATGCTCGACCTGATCCGCGAGCTGCGCCAGCGAGAAGCGGAACTGCTGGTGATCAGCAACGATCCGGGCGCGCTGGAACTGGCCCATACCCCGCTGCCCATCCCCGGCGTCCCGGAATGGCTCTCGCCGATCATCGGCGTGATCCCCGGCCAGTTGTTCGCGCTGGGCCTGACCCTGGCGAAAGGCTACGACGTCGATCATCCGCGCTCGCTGCGCAAGGTGACCAGCACTCGCTAGCGTGCCTGGTTGCTAGAACAACGCGTCCCTGGTGACGGGCAGGGTGGCTGCCCATTCCGCCCGTCATTTGCTGGACAAACGCATTTTGGATACTAAAGGAGATGTTTCATGCACAATTTGACCCTGCAGCAACTGCGTCTTCTGGCGCAGCGGACACAGCGGCCAAGCATTTCGATCTTTCTTCCAACGCACCGAGCCGGGCAGGATACTGAACAGGACCCCATCCGTTCTAAAAATCTTCTTCAGAAAGCGGAACGGAGATTGGCAGACGAGGGGATGAAGCCCAGGGAGCTTGATCGGTTGTTTCAACCGGCGCGGGCTTTATTGAATGACTCGTCTTTCTGGCAGCATCAATGTGAGGGTCTGGCTGTCTTTATGGCGCCAGACGATTTTCATGACTATCAGCTTCCTTTCCGTCTTCAGGAACAACTTGTTGTTGCCCGATCCTATTACGTCAAACCCATCTTGCCGTTGTTTACGAACAATGGGCATTACTATATTCTGGCCCTTAGCCTGAACGAAGTTCGCCTGTTTGAAGGCACGCGTGATTCGGTGGGACAGATTGATCTGCCGGATGGTACGCCCGGCAGTCTGGATGAGGCGCTCCAATTTGACGATCCCGAGAAACAGTTGCAGTATCGCACCCTGACATCCGCCGGCGCTGTATTCCATGGCCATGGGCCAGGCGATGAGGATCGGAAAGAGCGTATCGAGCGATATCTCAACAAGCTTGACACTGGCCTGCGGCAAACCCTCCTGGAACAGCCGGCCCCGCTGGTGCTGGCTGGGGTTGATTACCTGCTGCCGATCTACCGGCAGGTGAGCGAATATGCGCACATCGTGCCGGATGGCATCCAGGGCAATCCTGAGACGTTGCGCCCCGAAGAATTGCAGGCGCGGGCCTGGCCGCTTGTCGAGCCAGTTTTCCGCCAGGAGATAGAAGAGACGCTCAGTGCCTACCGGCAACTTTCCAATACAGACAGGGCGACGGACAGCCTTGAAGCGATCGTGACCGGCGCTTATCATGGCCGTGTGGACAGGCTGGTGCTGGTCGCCGAGTCCCATGTTTGGGGCGCCTTTGAGGCTGATGCGGGGCGAGTCACCCACTTCCAGGACGGGCAGAGCCGGGAGGATGATCTTCCTCTCCTCGACTTTGCGGCGATGCAGACCCTGGCCAAGGGGGGGAAGGTTTATGCCCTCACACAGGCGGAGATGCCGGGAAGCTCGCCCGCGTTGGCCATTTTTCGCTATTGAGGGCCGGCTTGAGTCGGGCGGGCTGGTCTGTCCAGGTGGAAGGGGCCAGACAGTCCTGTCGTTCTGATTCGGCTTTTGTGATGTCTCGTCGATGACCGGGGGGGCGCGCACGCTCCCCCGCTTCGATTCCGGACCGCTAGCGTTGGGCGTCGCGCTGGATTTGTCCGGCGAGGGCACGGACCTTGCGGCTCCAGTCACTATCCGGATAATCCAGGACCGGGGGGCGGTTGTAGTGGCGCATGGCGATTCGTTCGTCCCAAGGCAGAATTCCGGCGACCGGGAGCTTGAAGGCCTTGGTTACCCCGGTGTCCAGACTGGCCGGGTTGATGCTGGGGGGGACGCGGGTGAAGAGCATGGCGGTCTGCGGGTGATCGCCCAGCCGCTGGAGGGCATACATCACGTATTCCATGCTGTCCGCGCACTGTTCGTCGATGCAGCCCACCAGGTACAGAAGCTCGCCGTAATTGGCCAGCAGGAGCGCATTGGGGTTAAGGCCGGGATGGGTATCGACCAGGACGAAATCCACCCGCAGCACCTCGATCAGGCGTTGGATGGCGATCTGGAGGCGTTCCGGATCGTACCCGATGTCCCACATCTGCTGGATGGCATCGATGCTCTGGTTGGCGGGCAGCAGATAAAGCTCGCCCGGCATGGGGAAGCTCGCGCCGACGGCCATGCGCAGGGGAATGGTCAGTTCATACACGGCGCTGCGCAGCGATTCGCCCAGATCCAGGAAGGTATTGAGGGTCGGCTCGTGCTCCCGGCGGTCCAGGTTGAAAAGCGCATGCTGGCCGGGCTGGTAGACGTCCGCGTCGACCACGACCACCCGCCGTCCGGCTTCCATCAGAGCCACCGCGACGTTGGCAATCAGGGTGCTCTTGCCAACGCCTCCCCGCGAAGAGTGGAAGACAACGATCTTTTTCATGGTAAGTTCACTGGTTTTTCGTGAGAAGATCGCCAGGTTCAGGCTCGTGACTCTCGTTCCGCCCGCGCGTCGCGAACGATCGCCGCAATCTCATAGGCAATGGCGCGGATGTCGGCCAGCGGCCGGCTGCCGTTGCCGGCCAGCCCATCCCCCGCGACGCCGCACGCCACCGCGCCTGCCCGCAGAAAATCGCCGATGTTGCCGGTGTGAATGTGGCCATTGCAGCAGAACGGGATGTGATCCAGCGCGCTGCGCATGGCCTTGAAGTAAGGCACTCCCAGCGCGCCTGCCGGGAAGAACTTGACCAGCTTTGCGCCGTGCGCCACGGCGCTGACGGCTTCGCTGGGCGTGCTGACTCCGGGGGCCATCAGCAGTCCGGCGGCGTGGGCCGTGCTGACCGAGGCCGGGTCGTAGCTGGGCGCGACCAGGAACTGCGCGCCGCCGTCGACGGCTTCCAGGACCTGGGCCGGGTTGAGCACGGTGCCCATCCCGACCATCATCCGGTCGCCGAACGCTTCGCGCACGGCGGGTAGGGCCGCGCGCCAATCCGGAGAATTATACGTCAACTCCACGATATCCAGCCCGGCTTCGAGCAGGACCTCGCACACGGCGATGGCTCTGGCCGGTGGGAAGTCACCCCGCAAGACGGCGATAATGGCCGTCCGTTGGATGCGTTCGATTGCATGGGCAGGATTCATCTTTCTCTCCTTGCTTATTTGTGATGTGGTGGTAATGATGACTGGCTATTGTAACCGATCAGACCGATTTGTGTTATTGGTTCGAGAGAGAAGATCAGCCTATAATGCGGCTGTGAGGTCGGCGGGCAGGATGATTGATCGGGCCGGGCCTCGTGGAGGTGGCGGATGACCGCACGAAAATGGTGGTGGATGATCCTGGTCGTGGCCCTGCTGGCGGCTTGCGCGCCAACGCCGCCGGCGCTGATCCCCACCCCGGCCGAGCTGCCCACGCTGACTCTGACTCCGACCCGGATCACCCCGCCCACGCTGCCGCCGACCTGGACGCCGGTCATCCCCACTGAGACTCCGGTCGCCTCGTTGGTGCCTACGGCGACCCTGGCACCGATGACGGATTACCTGATCTACGTGGCGGATGGCGCGATCCAGCGCGTGCGGGTGGATAGCGGCGAGGGAGTGGCGCTGACCGGTCCCATGGCGGCCCGGGACCTGGCACTCTCGCCCGATGGGCGGCAGGTGGCTTTTGTCGGGGCCGGTGCGGGCAGCGGCAGCGAGGTGTATGTGATCGACGTGGCTTCGGCTTTTTTGCAGAAGGCCTCGTCGCTGGGGTTTGCCGATGTGGTCGATCCGGCCTGGAGTCCTGACGGGCGGTGGCTGACCTTCGCGGCCGGGCAGTTCATGGGCCAGGAGCGCGAGATTTACACCGTGCAGCCGGACGGGCTGAACCAGGAGCGACGCACCACGCTGGCCCGGATTGGCCTGTCGGACCCGGTGTTCATGCCGGATAGCAGCGGGCTGGTGTTTGCCGCGCCGGGCTTGCACCGGCTCGACCTGGCGAGTGGGGCGGTCCAGCCGCTGACCATCGAATCAGGCTGGGGAAATGACACCTCCCCGCGCTGGCGGCCCGCCTCGGACGAACTGATCTACATCCGCCCGGCGCAGGATACGGTCGGGTATCCGGGTGGCTCGCTGCGCGTCATCACGCTGGCGGGCGTGTCCATCGACCAGGAACCACCCGTGCTGGCCGACCTGTACGTGCAGGCCTTCGCTTTCAGCGCGGACGGGCAGCGCATGGTCTTCACGAGTGACTTCACCGTCAACCTGTACGACTTCAACACGCGCACCGCGCGGCGGTTGTTGGAAACGGGCAGCATCTTGCCCCTGGCGGCAATTGCACCGGACGGGCAGCGAATTGCATACCTCGGCCCCAACGTCGATGGGGGCGCTGCGCCGCAACTGGTGATCGTCAATGCCATCGGGCGCGAGCCGGCGAGCGTGACCGAAGTCAGCGCCGCGGTCGCGACCGATCTGGTGTGGACGCGGCTGGAAGGACAATAGAGAGGCCAGAGACCAGAGGCCAAGAAGCCAGAAAAAGCGTCCAGGCGTCGAAGCGGCAAGCGATAGGCGGACGCTTGCGCGGCCTGTGTAGGGACGGGTTACGCTGGTCATAGCGACCAGGCCCGTCCGCCTCTGGCGGGGCTAGAGAAAGCGTCCAGGGGTCGAAGCGCCTAAGCGGCAAGCGATAGGCGGACGCCTTGAGATACGGCCCCGGTCTGACTGACCGCTGATGGCTGAAGGCTGCTTTCAAAAACCGTCCCGCTTCTGCCTGGCAAAAGCGGGACGCGATTTGTGTGGGAAGGATGGCGGGCGCGGCTAGTGGCCGTTGTTGGAGACCAGCCGGTGGAGGGCCTGGACGGCGCGCTTGGCATCCTGCGAGTCGACCACCAGGGAGATGCTGCTGTCCGACGACCCCTGCGCGATCACGATGATATTGATGTTTTCCTCGGCCAGCGCCCCGAAGATGCGCGCGGCCACGCCCGGCGTCTCACGCATGCCGGCCCCAACGATGGTGATGATTTCGATGTTTTCCTGCGCCCAGACCCGGTCGACGTCCTGGCGGCGCAGTTCCTCAGCCAGTTCTTTTTTGATGGCGCCCACCGCCCGGTCGGAGTCCGAAGCACGCGTCACGAAGCAGAAACTCTGCTCCGAGGACGACTGGGAGATCACCAGCAGGTTGACATCCTCGCGAGCGCAGGCGGAGAACGTCCGCCCGGCGATACCCGGCACGCCGATCATGCCGCGCCCGGCGACCGTGACCAGGTGGACGTCGGAGATGATCGTGATCGCCTTGGCGATCCCGGCCGTGCGCTGGGGATCGGGCTGGATGCGCGTGCCGGGGTGGGTGGGGTTGAAGGTATTGCGCACCAGGATCGGCATGCGCTGATCCATGACGGGCAGGATCGTCTTGGGATGGAGAACCTTGGCCCCGAAGAAGGCCAGCTCGCCGACCTCGCGGTAAGAGAGCACCGGGATCACGCGCGCGTCCGGCACCAGGCGCGGGTCGGTGGTCATCACGCCGTCGACATCGGTCCAGATCCACAACTCGTCGGCGTCGATGCAATGGGCCAGGATACCGCCGCTGTAGTCGCTGCCGCCGCGTCCCAGGGTGGTGGTGATGCCTTTCTCGGTCGCGCCGATGAAGCCGGTCACGATCGGCAGCACCCCGGCGCGTAGCTTGGGAACGACGAGCTCCTGCACGCGGGCGCGGGTCTTTTCCATGTTAGGGACGGCGTTCCCGAACGTGTTACCGGTGACGATCAGGCTGGAAGCGTCGATTGGCAGGGCGGCCGCGCCGCGCTCCTGAAGGTGGGCGGCCAGCAGCCGGCAGCTCAGGCGCTCTCCGATGGACAGGACGGCATCCATGCCGCGGTTGGTCAGCTCGCCCAGCACGGCGATGCTGCGGTAGAGGTCCTGCACGTCGTCGATCAGACGGTGCAACTCGGTGAGCAGGGCGGCCTGGGCGTCCGGGTGCTGCACAAGCTGGCGCGCAGTCTCGTGGTGGCGGTCGCGCAACTCGGCCACCGCCCGCAGGTAGACATCCGTCTGGCCTTTTTCGGCGGCGTGCGCGGCTTTGATCAGGGTGTCCGTGACCTTAGTCATGGCGGAGACCACCGTCAACACCTGGTGCCCCTGTTCCGCCGAATCCAGGATGATCTGGGCGACCTGCTGGATGATGTCCGCATTGCCCATCGACGTGCCGCCGAATTTGAAGGTCAGGACTGACATGGATCGGTGTTCCCCCTCACAGAAAAAAGAGTCTGCTGGAAAATCGCGGTTTACAGCGAGCGCGGGCTTGTCCGTCAGGGACAGCCGGCGTGATACGCCTCAAGCCTTCCTGTAGATGAAGAAATCGGAAATGCTGCCGGTCGTGGCGTCTCCCTGGAAGGGATAGCGGTTGGGAATCGTCTCGACCAGCGTCCAGCCCGGCATGTGGGCCTCGACCCAATCCGAAAAGCGGCGGTGCCTGACGTGAGTCGTCGCCGGCCCTTCGGTCGAATTGCTGGAATAGATCACGACGTAGCGCCGGGCGGCCCCGAACAGATGGCGCATATACAGGTCGAAGATTTCGTCTTCGATCAGGTGAAAAATCACATCCAGCGACAGGGCCAGCTCGGCCTGAAAGACGCCCTGACGATCGGCAAAACATCGTGAATCGTACAAAAAGAAGCTCTTCGTCGGGTCATCTTTGAAGCGGGCCAGGCACATCTGGATCGCGGTCCGGGAGACATCCAGGCCGATGTAGGCCGGATACTCGGCCAGGGAGAGCTGGTTTCCATCCCCGCAGCCGAATTCGATCACGCTCTGAATGGCGTTCTTGCGCACGAAATCGTTCAGGACCTCGGCCTTGAACTCAGCCAGTTGCCCGTACGATCCCGCCCCCGATGTCCCGCCGGATTGGTAGCGATTCTCCCAGTAGTCGCCGGACGAAAAGCGCCAACGGCGCAGCCGGCTGAGCGCAAGCCGGGCGAGCGTATTCACGACTGGGATTCGCCTGACGATCTGCCTGATCTGGTTCATCACATCCCTCCCTGGGGATTATGGCCGGCTTTCGCAGTCTCCCTGCCACTCAGCAGTGCCGGGGCGAGAAGGGGATCGGCTTCGATCCCGGCATGGCCGATCTGGGTCTCCAATGATAGAACCACTTTCGAATCCGGTCGTCAACACCGGGAAGGAGAGGATTCGGAGACTGGTTCCCAGGCGCGGACTCAGTCAGGCGAAAGCACGGGCCTCAAAGGTCCTGCTGCTTCCTGGCCTGGCAGTGCGTTAGCGGTGCAATTTAGCATGGCGGAGCCGGGCTTGTCAACGCTGCGAGGCCGGTTGGCAAGGGATGGTGAGAGACGTATAAATGGGGACTGGCAGATCGCACAAAGGAAAGGGCGAGGCGTGAAGATTCTGGTGGCTCCCAATGCGTTCAAAGGGGCGCTGTCCGCGCCGGAGGCGGCGGCGTGTATCGCGCACGGGTTGGCCGGTTCCGGGCTGGATTGCACGCTCGATCTCATGCCCATCGCCGATGGCGGCGACGATACCCTCGATGTCCTGGTGGCGCAGGGCGGGGAGACTCACAGCCTGACGGTCGAAGGGCCGCTGGGCCGCCCGGTGGAGGCCGCCTGGGGCTTGCTGGCGGACGGCCAGACCGCGATCGTCGAGATGGCGCGCGCCTCCGGCCTCAAGCTGCTGGCCGAAGCGGAGCGCGATCCGCTGCGCGCTTCGACCTATGGCAGTGGGCAACTCATCGCGGCGGCGGTCGCGGCCGGGGCGCGGCGGATCATCGTCGGGGTGGGGGGCAGCGCCACGGTCGACGGCGGCGCGGGCTGTTTGCAGGCGCTCGGCGTCCGGCTGCTGGACGCCGCGGGAGATGAGACCGGACGCGGTGGCGGGGCGCTGGCCGACGTGCGGCGGATCGACGTGAGCAGGCTGCTGGAACCGCTGCGGGATGGCTCGGTGCGGGTGCAGGTGGCGTGTGATGTGGATAATCCCACGCTCGGTCCGCGCGGGGCGGCGGCGATCTTTGGGCCGCAGAAAGGGGCGACTCCGGAGATGGTCGAACAACTGGAGGCCAACCTGCGTCACTTCTTCACGCTCGTGGCCGGGCAGGTCGGCGTGGACGTGCGCGATCTGCCGGGCGGCGGAGCGGCGGGGGCTTTCTCCGCCGGGCTGAAAGCTTTCCTCGGCGCGGAGTTGCGCAGCGGGATCGACCTGGTGCTGGAGGCCCTGCACTTCGAGGAGCGGCTGGCCGGGGTCGACCTGGTGATCACCGGCGAGGGCCGGATGGATTCGCAGACGCTGGGTGGCAAGGGGCCGTTCGGACTGGCTCAGGCGGCACGGCGGCACGGCATCCCGACGGTGGCCCTGGTGGGCAGCATTGGCGATGGCGAGGATGCCCTGCTGGACGCCTTCGCGGCGGTCGTGCCGATCGCGCCGGGGCCGATCGCGCTGGCCGAGGCGCTGGCGGATGGGGCGGATTTGCTGGAACGGGCCGCCCGGCGCGTCGGGCGGCTGCTGGCGCTGAGTGGGCGGATTTGAGGGGGAGACGGCCATGTTTGACTATGAGGACAGTCTGATCCAAAGGCTTGATGAGCCATGCCCGGTGTGCGGCGAAGCGGACTTCGAAGTGCTGGGCGGCGCTTACCGCTGCGTGAATTGCCGGGCGGTGGTCGTGGCCCACGAAGCCGAGGGCAGAGCCTCTTGCCCGCACTGCGGCCAGACCAATCCGCCGGGCGCGCGGTTCTGCGGGCACTGCGGCGGCCGGCTGGCCGGGCTGCTGGCCCTGCGCTTCTGCTCCCACTGCGGCAGCCGCCAGTTGCCGTCCTTCGCCTATTGCCTCCACTGCGGCTATGCCCTGGCGGAGGGCCTGCGCACCGGGGCGCAGGCCGAATGTCCGGCCTGCAGGCGGAACATTCCATCCGGGGAGAAGTTCTGTCCGCACTGCGGCGCGGGCGGTGACGCCGAGACGGAAACGTCCGGCACGCAGGCGTATGCCTACTGCCCGGCCTGCGGCGCGGCGCTGGGGGCCGGCCCCGACCGGTGCGCAGCCTGCGGGACGGACGCCAGCGATTACATCGCCATGATCCGGGCGCTGACCCGCGAACAGGTGACGCAGATCGTGCAGGAGGAGGAAGCCCAGATGGCCGGCCTGCTGAGCAGCAAGCCCAAACGACCGGACCCGGATCGGATTCCCATCCGCCGTGCAACGTCGATCGCGATTGTCCTGTTTCTGGCCTTCCTGGCGCTGATGATGGTCGCGCTGAGTCTGCCCGCCGTGCCGCACTGAGGCGAGTAACCTCGCCGGTTGCGGGGGGTTAGACAAGGCATGTGGGCGATCGAGTGGGAGGATGCATGGAGAAAAGCGACGCGGAGTTCAGGGTCGAGGCGGCGACGCTGGCCCTGGTGGTGCTGGCGGCGGGGTTGTTCTTGCTGCTTGGCGGGCTGTTTGACCCGCTCAGCCTGCTGGTCATTGGACTGATCGTGCTCGGCTCGGCCGTTTACCAGACCCAACGCGGCTGGCATGTCAGCCTGACGACCTGGGCGTTGGGCGGCCTGCTGACCCTGGGCGGGCTGGGCCTCAAGGTCTTTCTGGTGGCGGTCCTGCAAGTCAACTGGCTGGCGATTGGGCTGGTGGCGATCGGTGGCTGGATGCTGTACCAGCTCTTCGTGAAGCGGTCCTAGGCCATGCCCGGACTGTTCCGGGTCGATCAGTGCCGGCAGCGGCCGATGCTCCAGAACGCCGGGCTGCTCGTCGAGCCATTCCTGGTGGCGCGCTTCTTCACGCCGATGGAGGTCCGCCTGGCCGCGCGCGACTTGCACCGGGCGCTGACTCAGGGCGTGTCGATGCCTACCTCTCGTACCGGCTGGGGGAGGCGCGGGCGGCGCTGGTCCTGGCAGGGCTGGCGGCCGTGCGCGACGAGGCCTGCGAATGGGCCATGGCCCAGGATATCCGGCTGCGGCTGCGCCCGATTGTGAACGATCCGTTAGAGTTGTCTTAAATCCTGGCGAAGGGTGGCATCTTTCGCCGTTTTTTGTGTTCTAAATGGAGGGATCACGCTAGTATAGGGCGGTTTGTGCCCCTGGCGTGGCGGGTGCGCCGGGTGATCATAGGCGGGCATGGATGGCCCGTTTGGGAGGTGCTGTTTTGCTGGAAACCAACACGAGCGTGGCGTCATCGACGATTGAGTTCCGGATGGAGCCGGTTCAACTGGGCACGCTGGGATCGCTCCGCCTGCCCATGCCCCACGTCAATCCCAAGCGGCTGCGGCGGCGGATGCTGCACGGGCTGGCCCACGCTTTCCAGGACATCCTGACCCACACGACCGTCCGCGGCCTGGAGAACATCCCCGCCCACGGCCCGCTGCTGGTTCTGCCCAACCACGTCTCCAACCTCGACGGCCCGATGGTGCTGGCCAATTACCCGCGCCAGATGGAGATGGTCGGGCCGGGCGACTTCAAGATGATCACCCTCAAGGATTGGATGCTGCGCGCCTACGGCATGACCTTCATCCGGCGCGGCTTCGCCGATACCGAGGGCCTCAAGGCCCTGATCGCCCACCTCAAGGCCGGGCGCGACCTGCTGATGTTCCCCGACGGTGGAATGTGGGAGAAACGTCGCCTGGAGGCCAAGCCTGGCGCGGCCTACCTTTCGCAGGTGACCGGGGCGCGCATCCTGCCGGTGGCGATCGGCGGCACGTACATGAAATCGCTCTCGGCCTTCCGGCTGGAAATGCCGGAACTGACTGTCACCTTTGGCAAGGTGATGCCGGCCGTGCCGGTCAGCCGGGACCGCCGCCAGCGCGAAGCCGATCTGGACGCTGCCTCCCGGGAGATCATGGATCGGATTATCGATTTGCTGGAGCCGCGCGAGCGCGAAATGTACGCCCGCTGGGGGCGCGAGCAATTCCGGCTTGACGTGGCCTTCGGCGACGATCACGGCGATCCGGTGGCTTATAGCGGCCCGGCCCTGCCGGAGATGGCCGCCCTGGCCGAGTTCATCTCCCGGCCGAATCTGTTCCGCCCGATGTGGCAGAACACCGGGCTGGACATGCTGCCCTTCCGCGAAGCGCGTTTCTTCGCCCCGGTGGAGCTTCAGATCGCGGCCCGCGAGCTGCTGGAGACCGTGCAGGGGCCATTCGAGCGTTATCTGCCCTACCGGTTGGGTGACGCGGCGGCCCTGGAAGTCCAGGCCGCGTTGCGGGTGCTGCTGGCCGCCGGAGAATGGGCCAGCGCCCACGGCGCGCGCGTCCGCCTGACACCGGTGTGCACCGACCCCGCCTTCGTGGGCGCGGATTGATCCGGTCGCCCTAGCGATCCTTTGGGAACCAGGGGAAGAAGGCCGGGGTGCGGGCGATGTAGTCGCGGTACTGGGGCTTCGAGTCGGCCAGCGTCTTTTCCAGCATGGCCAC
The DNA here is from genome assembly GCA_964533805.1 of uncultured Anaerolineae bacterium. Classification (GTDB taxonomy): domain Bacteria; phylum Chloroflexota; class Anaerolineae; order Aggregatilineales; family Ch27; genus JARKOQ01. Next base: position 37,885 of record CAZHMJ010000007.1, read on the forward strand.
CCCGGAGACGCGCACCAGCAGGAACGTCATCAGCAGCGGGCTGAAAACCGTCCACCAGCCGCCGGCCGCGACCGCGATCAGCCAGAAGGCCCACCACTGCACGGCGTCCCCGAAGTAATTGGGATGGCGCGTGTAGCGCCAGAACCCCCGGTCGAGGACTTTGCCCCGATTGTTGGGATCGCGCTTGAACTGGCGAAGCTGCCAGTCGCCGCCCGCCTCGAACGCGAATCCGATGATCCACACGAGGACCGCCAGCCCGTCCAGCAGGCCGAGCGCGGCCGGTTGCGGGCTGATCTGGGCCGCCAGAAGCGGTGCGGAGATGATCCACAACAGCAGCCCTTGCAGCAGGAAAACCTGGAAGAAGCTGCGCCACCACCAGCGTGAACCGTATTGGGTGCGCCAGGCCGCGTAGCGGAAGTCCTCCGGCTTGCCAATGTTGCGCGCGCCAATGTGCAGTGACAGGCGCAGGCCCCACAGGGCTACCAGGGCCAGGAGCAGCAGCTTGCGCGGGGCGGCGCCGTCGGGGGTCAGAGCGGCATACACCAGCGCGACGATCACAAAGCCTGTCCCCCAGAAAATGTCGACGATGCTCGAATCCTTGATCGCCAGGCTGAGCAGCCAGACCAGCGTGACGGCGATCAGAATCGCCAGCAGACCGGTGAGATAGATGTTGAGAAAGTCCATGGAGTATCTCCTGAGCGGGCTGATTTTCCGCAGAACTGGTCATGCCGCTGGCAGCGTCCAAGCGGCAAGCGTCGAAGTGAAAAGCGATAAATGGGGCGCGGATCGCGCTGGCGATGCTGCTCTCTTCAGCGACACACCCAAGGGATGAGAATCAAGCCTGTTGACACGCTGCCGGGCTGTTTTTGCCTTTGGCTGACCGCTATTTTCCGAGGAGTATACCACCGGAACTGGCATGGATAGACAGCGGGCGGGTTTGGTCAGGATTGCGATCCATAACACTTTGGGTTCGCTAAATTTGCCCAGAACTGGTAGCATCAATATCACGACTCTCTCAATCCCAGGATAGGACGGCATCGACATGAACACTGTTGCACAGGCGGTCCAAATCTTGAGTGTCCGGTATTCGATCCGCCCCGCGAATGACAAGCTGGACAAACGCTTTGGACGGTTCGTCCGGTATATCGATCTCAATCTGCGGCTGACCGGCCCGGCGTACCAGGAGGTCAGCGTGCGGACCCAGGGCGCGGCGCTGGATTCGTGGCCGGGCGAGATCGTGAGTCTGATCGCGGAGTATATCCAACTCCCGGAGCGGTATGCGGTCCAGTCGGTGGAGTACCAGCCCGACGAGCACTATCTGACGGTGTGCCTGATGACCGGCCTCGACGAACACGCCGAGGACGTGCGCCGGATCGGGTTCGAGGCGGCGGATTTCGAAGAAGACAAGCCAGAGGACGCTGCCAAGGACGGCAAATCGGAGGAGACTCCCGACGAGGAGAAGCCCGCGGAGGCTGCCGACAAAGGCCACGCCAACGGCTCGTCGAAAACCGAGACCGAACCGGCGATCGGGGAACCCCTGCCGGCCGAGGAACCGCTACCGGCGGGAGACCCTATCCCGGTCAACGAACCCCAACCGAGCGGAAATTGAGCCGGAGGCCGCAGTCTGATGACCGATCCGGGTCAATCATGGCGGGCACTGTCTTTGATTTCGCTGATGGCTGATTGCTGACAGCTGACCGCTGCTTTTCTACAACATCGCTTTGATGGCGGCCGCGATATCCGGGGTGATGCCCGGCACGGCGGCCAGCTCTTCCGCCGAGGCGCTGCGGATGCGATCGATCGATTTGCCGAACGCATCCAGCAGCGCCTTGCGCTTCTTGGGGCCGATGCCGGGCACGGCCTCCAGTTGGGAGGCCAGACTTTCCTTGGCGCGGCGGTTGCGATGGCTGGTGATGGCGAAGCGGTGGGCCTCGTCGCGCACGCGCTGGACCAGGAACAGGGCCGGGGCGCGGCGGGGCAGCAGGACCGGCTGGCCGCGACCGGGCAGGTACAGTTCCTCGTTCTGTTTGGCAAGGCCGACGACCGGTACCTGGTCGAGCAGGTTGAACTCGGTCAGGACTTCGACCGCCACGCCAAGCTGCCCCTTGCCGCCGTCGATCATCAGCAGGTCGGGCAGCAGGCGCCAGGTCTCCTCGCTGTCCTTCTGGCCGGGGCGGCTGGCGGCCGGCTCGTCGCGCAGGTCGACGTAGCGCCTGAAGCGACGGGTCAGCGCCTCGCGCATGGACTGGTAATCGTCCGAGCCTTCGTGGGTCACGGACTTGATGTTGAAGTGGCGGTATTCCGCCTTGCGCGGCACGCCTTTGGCGAAGACGACCCGGCTGGCGACGATGGCCGTGCCCTGGGTGGTGCTGATGTCGTAGCACTCGATTCGGTTGGGCAGGCGGGGCAGTTCCAGCGCGTCCTGAAGCTCGCGCAGCGCGCCCTCCTGGCGCAAGGTATCGGCCTGCCACTGGACCTTGAGCACGCCCAGCACCTCGGCGGCGTTGTCGGTCGCCATCTGGACCAGGTCGCGCTTGCGCCCGCGCTGGGGGATGACCAGCACCGCTTTTTTGCCGCGCCGCTCGCTCAGCCAGCGCTCCAAGACCGTGTGATTCTCCGGCGCGACCGGCAGGATGATCTCCGGGGGCACGAAGGCCGCCCGGTCGTAGAACTGCTGGACGAAGCTCTCGATGACCTCGGTGGTGTCTTCCTGGAGGACGTTCTCGATCGGGTAGCTCTCGCGGCCGATCAGGACGCCCTGGCGGATGAAAAAGACCTGGACGATGGCATCCCCGTTGCTCTGGGCGAAGCCGACCACGTCCTGGTCGGGGCCGTTGGGCTGGATCACGCGGCGGCTCTCGATCAGCATCCGGATGGCGCGCAACTGATCGCGGAAGCGGGCCGCGCGCTCGAACTGGAGATTTCCGGCGGCGTCTTCCATGCGGCGGCCCAGGTCGGCCAGGACTTCGTCGGTGTGGCCCTCCAGGAAGCGCATCAGCCGCCCGATGTTGGCCCGGTACTCCTCCTGGTTGACCGCACCGATGCACGGCCCGTTGCACAGCTTGATATCGTAGTACAGGCAGGCGCGCGCGTCCTTGCCGGTGATCTCCCGATCGCAGGTCAGATAGGGGAAGATCTTGCGCAGGACGTCCAGGGTCTCGCGGATGCTGCGCGCGCTGAACGGCCCGAAGTAGCGCGAGCCATCCTGGACCATGCGCCGGGTGAACTCCACGGTCGGGAAGGGATTGGCCCAGGTGACTTTGATGTACGGGTACTGCTTGTCGTCCTTGAGCAGGATGTTGTAGTGCGGCTTATGGCGCTTGATCAGCGTGTTTTCCAGCCGCAGGGCTTCCAGCTCGCCCTCCGGGTCCTCCGGCTTGTTCCCGGTCACGATGAATTCGATGTCGACGATGTTCTCGCGCAGGCGGCGCGTCTTTTCGTCGGTGACGCTGGAATGGAAGTAACTCCGCACCCGGTTGTACAGGTTCTTGGATTTGCCGACGTAGATGATTTTGCCGCCGGTATCCTTCATCAGGTACACGCCGGGCCGGTGGGGCAGGTTATCGAGGATGCGCTGGAGATAGGACGTGATTTCCATAGGCGTATCGGGTCGTGGCGCTCAGGCGCTGGTTTTGGCGGTCAGGGCTTGCGCGGGCGCGGGTGCGGTGCTCAGACCGGCCAGCCAGCGTTCGGTTTCGGCCGGGGTGCGCAGGTGGACGATCGTCAGGTGGGCGTTCTCCGGCTGCTGGAGCAGGGCCGGAATTTCGCGCTTGCGTCGCCAGTAGGTTTTGAACAGCCAGACGATGATCGAGTCGCGACCCAAGAGGGCGCCCAGCCGTTCGCGGTTGCCGTTCCAGAGTTCGGTGCCGCGCGCAATCCGGGTGAGGGTGCGGCGCAGCAGCCGACCGAAGACGACGCTGAAGCGGTAATCGATCCAGACCAGGGTATCGGCCCGCGGCCAGATCAGATCGCGCACCTTGCGGTAATTGCCGTCGACCGTCCAGCTCGAACCGGCCAGGGCTGCCGCGACGCGCTCCCGAAAGAGGGGCAGGGCCGCTTCCTGCCAGCCCGGCTCCCAGTGGAGGGAGTCCAGCTCGACGTGCGGGCAGCCCAATATCTCGGCGATCTGGCGGGCCAGAGTCGTTTTGCCGCTGCCGGTCACTCCGATGACGATCACGCGCTGCATGGGAGAGTTACTCCGCCAACACAGGTCCCGGTCGATCTTGGCCGTCTATTCTAGCCTGATTGGCGCGGTTGCTCAAATGTTCGGCTGGTATTTGTCGGGATATCGCGTCTAAAACCAATCGAACCGCCAAAACGCCAGGCATGCAAAGGAAAAACGGGGAGACATGCAAAAACTGAATCGGGATGTCTTTATCGTTCGTATGCGATTGCCACGGCCTGATTTGGCTCAGACATGCCGGTCTGCGGGGCGGGGTGGTATCATAGGACCCAGCGAGGATGGATGATAATGGCCGACGAATCGACACGACAGGCGCATATTTCCGTGCTGCTGGCCCAGGTAGTGGACCTGCTGGCCGTCCCGCCTGGTGCGGTGATCATCGATGGTACCGTTGGCGCGGGCGGCCATGCGGCGGCCCTGCTGCAAGCCGCCGGGCCAGAGGGGCGGCTGCTGGGCATCGACCAGGATGCGAGCGCCCTGGCCCTGGCGCGGGAACGGCTGGCTCCCTTTGGGACGCGGGTCTCGCTGGCCCATGCCTGCTTCGACGAGATGGCCGGGCTGGCTGCCGGGGCCGGGATAGGCGCGGCGGACGCGATCCTGCTCGACCTGGGGGTGTCGTCCATGCACCTCGACGACCCGGCGCGCGGCTTCTCGTTTCTGCGGGACGGGCCGCTGGATATGCGCATGAACCCGGACGGGGATGGCCCCTCGGCCGAGGAGATCGTCAACACCTGGGCCGAATCCGACCTGGCCGACCTGATCTTCCGCTATGGCGAGGACCGGCTGGCGCGCTCGATCGCGCGCCGGATCGTCCAGGCTCGGCCGCTGGTCAGCACGCGGGCGCTGGCCGAAACGATCGAGGCGGCGGTCCCGATGCGTCTGCGGGAGAAGATTCACCCGGCGACGCGCACGTTCCAGGCCCTGCGAATCGCCGTCAACGACGAGCTGGGCGCGCTGGAACGGGTGCTGCCCCAGGCGATTGGCTTGCTGAAGCCGGGCGGGCGGCTGGGCGTGATCAGCTTCCACAGCCTGGAGGACCGGATCGTCAAGCAGGTCTTCCGCGACGAAAGTACGGACTGCCTGTGCCCGCCGGAGCAGCCGGTCTGCACCTGCGGCCACCGGGCCAGCCTGCGCCTGGTGACGCGCAAACCGGTCACGGCCGAGGCGGCCGAGGTGGCGCTCAATCCGCGCAGCCGGAGCGCCAAGCTGCGTGTGGCCGAAAAAGCGTGAAACTCGAATGAACGGGATCAGGGTGAGCGACAAAACGCTGGGCAGGCTGATCTGGATCGGGGTGGCGCTGGGTGTGTCCGCGCTGGCGGCGGGGACGCTGGCCCGGCTGCTGACGCTGGGCGACTGGCCGCGCACCTGGGACGACTCATTCATGTTCGTGCGCTACGCCGATAACCTGCGCCTCCACGGGATGCTGGCCTGGAACCCCGGTCAAGCCCCGGCCTACGGCCTGACCTCGGTGCTGTACGTGGCGGTGGTCTTGCCGGTGCGGCTGTTGGTGAGCAGCCCGGTGCTGGCGATCATGCTGTCCAGCGCGATCAGCGGCGCGGCGGCGCTGATTCTGCTGCTGGTCTTGGTCCGCCGGCAACTCCAGACCACGGACTCGGTCGCTCGCGCGGCGGGCGCGGCCCTGGTGCTGGTCACCCTGGTGGCGGCGCGCGAGATGCTGCTCGCGCACGCGCTAAGCGGGATGGATACCCTGTTCGCGATGGCCTACCTGGCGGCGTACTTCCTGCTGATCAAGCGGGCCGCTGCCCGGCCCACGCGAGGGCGGATCGTCGCCGCGGGGGTGTGGGGCGGACTGGCCTTTTTCGTGCGGCCCGACCTGCTGCTCTTCACGACGCTCATCCCGCTGGCGATGCTGGCCCTGGGGCCGCAGCGACGTGCCGCGATCCAGGTCTTGATCATCAGCGCCGGGGTGGTGGGCGCGCAGCTCGTCCTGGCCCGGCTGACCTTCGGGACGTGGCTGCCCCTGCCGTTTTACCTCAAAAGCGCCAGCAATATTTACGGCCCGTATTTCGAGAGCCTGTACGTCCAGCGGCCCTGGGAGGAGTTCCAGCGCTTCCTGGGCGCGTACTGGCCGCTGATTGTGCCGATCGGGCTGGCGCTGATCGCCGGGCCGCGCGCCTGGTGGCGGGAGACGGACGCGATCGACAAGGGTATGCTGGTTGCCGCGCTGCTGTTTGTCCTGTACTATCTGTTTTTCGTGATGCAGATCATGCCCTACGACGCCCGTTTCTACCATCCCGCCCTGCCTGCCCTGGCCTATCTGGGCGCGCAGGCGGCGGTCCGCCTGGTCGAGCGCGGGCGCGGGTGGATTTCTGGCCGAGTCTGGCGCGGACGATTGGCGCTGGTGGTAGCCGGCGCGGCCCTGGTGCTGATCTTCGGGAGCGCGGGGACGGCTCTGGCCGGGGAACTGGTCGCGCTCCAGCGGGCAGCCGGAGATTTCGACCCGGCGATCTACGACCCGGCGGAGGTTTACCGGCGCACGGGCTATCGCGATTACTGGTACGCGCTGGGTGAATTCTCGGCCCTGCCGGACGGCATGACGATGGCCACCACCGAGGTTGGACTGCCCGCGGCGCTCAATCCGGGACGGTTGATCGTCGATCTGTCCGGCCTGAACGAGCCGTCGATTGCCCTTCAGGGGTTTGATGCCGATCGGGTGCTGACCCAGTACCGGCCCGACCTGGTGTACATGCCGAACCCGGACTATAACGAGATCATCAACAGCCTGACGCGCAGCGCGGTGTTCAACGCGGAATACGAACTTTTCCCGGCGCAGGACCTCCAGACCGTGATGGCCGTGGCGCTGCGCCGGGCCAGCCCAGAGTACGAAGCCATGCGGGCCATCGTTGCCCGTACGGTTCCAGTGGATTGAGGGAACCCGATATGGACAAGTCGCCATCGCAACAACCCGGCTGGGTCCAGCACGCCCTGCGGACCGCCCCCTGGCGGCGCCAATCGCAGCTTGTGGCGATGATCACCCTGGCTCTGATCGTGGCGATCATCATCGGGGCGCTGTATCTCGCCCAGGCCACGTCCACGGCCACCGCCGGACGCCAGATGGAGGAATTGCTGGCGGAGCGTGAGCGGCTGGTGCGCGAAGGCGAGCAACTCCGGGCGGAGATCGCCGAGATGCGCAGCATCCCCCGCCTGGAAAGCCGGGCGCGCGAGATGGGCTTCGTGGAGGCCGGGCGCGACCAGCAGCAGTACCTCGTGGTGGAAGGCTACCAGCCGGAGCAGTTGACCAGCGTCGCGCCGCTCGTGCCGGAGCAAAGCACCCTGCCGGATTACGACGAGACGTTTGGCGGCTGGCTCCAGCAGGCCTGGGGATCGCTCGTCGACCAGTTCGAGACGTGGGTCGGTTCCCAGACCCCGATCGAGGGAGAGGCCCAGCCGTGACCAACCGCGAAATCTTTGCGCGCCGGATCCAGATGATCTCGGTGGTGCTGGTCGTGGTCAGCGTGTTCATGGTGATCCGGCTGGTGTTTATCCAGTTCCAGATGAATCCGGAGGACCTGGCCTACTTCCGCGCCCAGACCAGCCAGTACACCCGCCTGGTGGAATACATGCCCACCCGGGGCCAGATATACGACCGTAACGGCGAGCTGTTCGCGGTCAATTCGATTCTGTACCGGATTGGGGCCAGCCCGTCGCTGATTTCCGACAAGGTGGAAGCGGCCCGGCGGCTGGCGGCCGCCCTGGAGACGGATGAACTGGGCCTGTACAACCTGCTCAATACCGACCAGGCCTGGGTGCTGCTGGCCGGGCCGGTCAGCGCGGCAGCGGGCCAGGCCGTGCAGGACCTGGGAATTTACGGCCTGACCATCGAGCCGGTCGCTGACCGGGACTACCCACAGGGCATCCTGGCCGCCCAGGTGATCGGGTACGTGGGCGGAGATGGCAAAGGCAACTTCGGCCTGGAGGGGGCTTACCAGCGCGACCTGGCGGGCGAATCCCTGGTGGGCGAGGAAAGCAACATCCCCTTCGAGATCACCACCCAGATCACCCCCCATGATGGGCGCGATCTGGTTTTGACCATCGATCGGGACATCCAGTTCCTGGCGGAAGCCGAACTGTTGGACGCCATCGACACCACCGGGGCCGAGCGCGGGACGATCCTGATCATGAACCCGCGCACCGGGGAAGTCCTGGCGATGGCGAATTTCCCGTCCTACGATCCCAACAACTACTACGAGGTCGTGGACCAGCCGGCCCTGCTGGTCAATTCCGCGATCAGTTCGCAGTACGAGCCGGGGTCGGTCTTCAAGGTGGTGACGATGGCCGCCGCCATCGAGGAAGGCGTCGTGCTGCCCGGCAGCACGTACAACGACCAGGCGACCATCGAGTGCGGCGGGATCACCATCTCCAACTGGGACGATCGGGCGCACGGCCTGATCGACATGACCCAGGTGATGGTCCAGTCCCTCAACGTGGGCACGACCACCGTGGTCAAGGAGATGGGGCCGACCCGCTTTTACCGCGTGGTCAGCGCGTTTGGCTTCGGGGAGCCGACCCGGATCGACTTGCAGGGCGAGGCCTCCGGCACGGTGCTGATGCCCGGCGACGAGAATTGGAAGGAAAGCACGCTGTGCACCAACAGCTTCGGCCAGGGGATCGCGGTCACGCCGCTGCAAATGCTCACCGCGGTCAACGCGATCGCCAACGATGGGTTGATGATGCAGCCGCATGTGGTCTACCAGATCGTCGAGGGCGACCGGGTGTATACCACCCAGCCATCGCCGATGGGCCGCCCGATTTCGGCGGAGACCGCCCACATGGTGCGCGATATGATGATCCAGGTCGTGCAGCAGAGCACGCCGCAGGCCCAGGTGCCGGGCTATACCGTCGCGGGCAAAACCGGCACGGCCGAGATTCCGGTCCCTGGCGGGTATGAGGACGATGCCTCGATCGCGACGTTCGTGGGGTTCTTCCCGGCGGACGATCCGCAGGTGTCGGTGTTGATCAAACTCGACCGGCCGGATGAGTATTGGGGCACGCTGACCGCGGCTCCGGCTTTCGCCCGGCTGGCCGAACGGCTGGCGGTGGACCTGGAGATTCCGCCGGATGACGTCCGGCTGGAGATCGCGGCTCGGGGCGGCGACCTGACCGCCGTCGACCACTAGGAACGGGGACGAGACTTATGGTAGGGGCGCTTCCTGTTGCGCTGACGATGGCCGGCACCGCGTTTTTGCTGGCGGTGATCTGGGGCGAGCCGTTCATTACGATCCTCAAGCGGCTCCGGCTGGGCAAACAGATCATGGAGGAACTGCCCGGCAGCCACCAGGTCAAGGCCGGGACGCCAACCTTTGGCGGGCTGTTGATCCTGATCCCGACCCTGCTGTTGACCC
>CAZHMJ010000008.1:0-41815 GCA_964533805.1 uncultured Anaerolineae bacterium
GAAGTCACGGTCGGCCCCAGCATCCTGATGCCGCTGTTCATGCTGGTCAGCTTCGGGGCGCTGGGCATGATCGACGACTGGGAAGGTGTACGCGGCGCGCGGGCGCGTGGCACCGGCATCTCGGCGCGGGCCAAGTTCCTCGCCCAGGTCGTGCTGGCCGCGTTCGCGGCGGTGGTGATGTCGCAGTTCCGAGGCGGTTTTCAGCACGCCAACGCGATGTACATCCCGTTCATCGGCATCCCGATCCAACTCTCTCCCGTGATCTGGATTCCGCTGGCAACCTTCATCATCGTCGCGTACTCCAACGCGATCAACCTGGCCGACGGGCTGGACGGGCTGGCCGGCATCCTGACGGCGACGGCCTTCGCTTCCTACGGGGCGATCGCGTTCTTGCAGGGTCAGATTTTCCTGGTGCAGTTTTGCTTCATCCTGGTTGGCGCCTGTTTCGCGTTCCTGTGGTACAACGCCTTCCCGGCCCAACTCTTCATGGGGGATACCGGCGCGCTGGCGCTGGGGGCAGCGCTGGGGACGGTCGCGCTGATGACCGGTCAGTGGTTGCTGCTGCCGGTGGTGGCCTTCGTGCCGATGGCCCAGACGGTGAGCGTGGTGATCCAGCTTGGATCGATCCGCTTCTTCAACAGGAAGCCGTTCAAGATGGCGCCGCTCCACCTGCACTTCCAGCTTTCGGGCTGGAGCGAGATGCAGGTCGTGCAGCGCTTCTGGCTGATCGGGTTGGTCGGCGCGATGCTGGGAATCGCGCTGGCGTTGGTGTAGAAACAGCGGTTATTCGTGATTGGTTCTTGGTCAAGGCGGGTTGGGTGTACGCCGCGCCGGGCTTTAACCAATAACCACAAACCAATCACCACGAACTGTTTTCAGGAGTCACGTGTGACCGATTTGTTGAGTGGCAAGCGGGTGGTCGTGATGGGCTTCGCCCGGCAGGGCCAGGCCCTGGGGCGCTGGCTGCCGCTGGTCGGGGCGCGGGCGGTCGTGACCGACATGCGGCAGGAAGCCGCCTTTGGTGACTCGCTGGCGCCCTATCGCGCCCAGGGAGTGGAATTCGTGCTGGGTGCGCATCCCCTGAGCCTGCTTGACGGTGCCGACCTGCTGTGCATTTCGGGCGGCGTGCCGCTGGATGCGCCCCTGGTGGTCGAAGCGTTCAGGCGCGGCGTGCCGGTCACCACCGACGCCCAGCTTTTCCGGGCGCGCGGTCCGGCCCCGGTGATCGCGACCCCCGGCGGCGCGGGCAAGACCACGACCACGACCCTGATCGGCCGGATGTGCGCGGCCGGGGGGCAGACGACGTTCGTGGGCGGCAATATCGGCGAGGTGCTGCTTGACGTACTGCCGCGCCTCCAGCCCTCGGACACCGTGGTAATGGAGCTGAGCAGCTTCCAGTTGGAGCTGATGACGATCAGTCCGCACATTGGGGTGATTCTGAACGTAACGCCCAACCACCTCGACCGGCACGGCACGATGGAAGTCTACACCGCCGCCAAGGCGCGCCTGATCCAGTTCCAGAGGCCGGACGATATTGCGGTGCTGGGCTACGATGATCTGGTGGCGGATTCGCTGCGCGGAGTGGCCGGCGGCCGGGTGATTGGATTCAGCGCCCGCCAGCCGGTCGCGGACGGCGCATTCCTGGACGGCGAGCGATTGGTGGTCAGCGGCATTGCCAGCCCCGACGGGCAGCCGCAAGTCGCGATGACCCGCGACGAAATCCTGCTGCGGGGCGACCACAACGTGCTCAACGTGCTGGCGGCCTGCGCCAGCGCGGGGGCGGCGGGCGTCCTGCCGGAGGTCATGCGCGGGGTGGTGCGGGATTTCCGCGGCGTCGCCCACCGGATGGAGATCGTGCGCCAGCACAACGGCGTGACCTGGATCAACGACAGCATCGCCACCGCGCCGGAGCGCGTGCTGGCGGCCGTGCGCAGCTACCGCGAGCCGCTGGTGATGCTGCTCGGCGGGCGCGATAAGAAACTGCCCTGGGAAACATTGGCGGCCCAGGTCGCCAGGAAGGCACGGGCCGTGGTGGCCTTTGGCGAGCACGGCCCGGCCATCGTGGACATCCTGGGGCAGGCCCTACGGGAAGCCCCGGAGGCGCCGCTGCGCCAGGACGCAATCCACTGCGTCCGGACCCTGGACGAGGCGGTGCCGCTGGCGGCGGCGCTGGCCCAACCGGGCGACGTGGTCCTGCTTTCGCCGGGCGGGACCAGTTACGATGCTTACCGGGATTTCGAGGAGCGCGGCGCGCACTATCAGGCGCTGGTCAACGGGCTGGATCGGTAGAAGCTGAGTCTGGACAGACGGGGTGAGGGATGAGCACACCGGAATTTATCGAAGACGACGGCCGCATGCCGGATGGGTCGCTGATCAAACCCAGCGGCACCCTGGCGGTCAGCGAGCCGGAGCCGGTCCCGCTCGATCCGGAGCGCGTGGCCGAACGGCGCAAGCTGTTCCGGGGGCGCCTGGACCTGTACATGCTGCTGGTGGTGGGTGTGTTGCTGGCGATTGGCCTGATGATGGTCTTCAGCACGACCTTCGACTGGAGCTACCAGGAATTCGGCGACGCCGGGGCGATCTTCATGCGCCAGGTGCGCTCGGTCGGGATCGGGCTGGTGATTATGATCCTGCTCGCCCTGATCGACTACCGCATCTGGAAGCGCTTTGCCCTGTGGATGATGCTGGCCGTGATCGCGCTGCTGATCGCCCTGCTGGCGACCGCACCGGAATTGTTTGGCGCGCAGCGCGCGTTCATCAACGGCTCACTCCAGCCCGGTGAGCTGGCCCAGCTCGTGACAATCCTGTACATGGCGGCCTGGCTTTCGGCCAAGCAGACCAAGATCCGGCGTCTGAGCTACGGTCTGCTCCCGTTCACGATTTTGCTCGGCACGGTGACGGTCCTGATCGTGCTTCAGCCGGACCTGAGCACGGCCATCCTGATCGTGGGCACGGCGGTGGTGATGTTCTTTCTGGCCGGGGCGGACCTGCTCCAGATCGGCCTGACCGTGGTGATTGGCGGCGGGATCGGTTGGGTGCTGATGGACCAGATCAGCGACAGTTACGCCGGGACGCGCCTCGCGGACTACCTGAGCAGCGCCAACAACCTGACCGCGGCCAGTTATCACGTCCAGCAGGCGATCGTGGCCTTTCTGAACGGTGGGCTGACCGGGGTCGGCCTGGGCGAAGGCCGCCAGAAATTCGGCTTCCTGCCCGCGCCGCATACCGACAGCATCTTCGCCGTCCTGGCGGAGGAACTGGGCCTGGTCGGCTGCCTGCTGGTGACGGTCTTGTTCGTGATCCTGGCGATCCGGGGCTTCCGGATCGCGCGCCAGGCCCCGGACAGCTTCGGGATGCTGCTGGCGGGGGGGATCACCTTCTGGATCGCGCTGGAAGCCTTGCTCAATATCGCCGTGATGACCGCCCTGGTGCCTTTCACCGGCGTGCCGCTGCCCTTCGTCAGCTTTGGTGGGTCGGCGCTGGTCACGTCGATGGCCGGGGTCGGGATGCTCCTGAGTGTGTCGCGGGCGGTCGCCCGCGAGCCTGGGCCTGATCGGAGGGCCTATGCGGATCATGATCTCGGCCGGGGGGACGGGGGGCGGAGTGTACCCCGCGTTCGCCGTCGCGGAGACTCTCCAGCGAGCTGAGTCGGAACAGCCTGAGACTGGCGCGCTCCCTACCACCGAGCTGGTGTTTGTCGGCGGGGTGGGCGGGCTTGAGCCGGAAATGCTCAAGCGCAGCGGGATTGCCTGGTTGCACGTCGCCCTGATCCAGGGCGGGCCGGTGCACGGGGTCAATCCCCTGCGGCTGGTCGCCAGCCTGCTCAAGCTGGCGGTGGGCCTGGTGCAGTCCCTGCGCCTGATCGGCCGCCTGCGGGTCGACCGGATTTTCATCACCGGGGGCTGGGCCAGCCTGCCGGTGGCGCTGGCGGGCTGGCTGCGCCGCGTGCCGGTTTACGCCTTCGTGCCGGATATCGAGCCAGGGCTGACGCTCAAGGTCGCCAGCCGCTTCGCGCGCCGGGTGGCCGCGACTACGGCCGAGTCGGCGGTCTTCTTCCGGCCGGGCCAGGTGGTCGAGACCGGCTACCCGCTGCGGCGCGGGTTGCTGGAGGCGACACGGGCGGAAGGTCAGGCTCATTTCGGGCTGGACCCGGCCCTGCGCACGCTGCTGGTCCTGGGGGGCAGCTCCGGCGCGCGCTCGATCAACCGGGCGCTGCTGGGCGTCCTGCCCGACCTGTTGGCGGACAGTACGCTGCAAATCCTGCACGTCACCGGGCGGCTGGATTGGGCCGAGGTCCAGGCCGCGCGCGATCGCCTTCCGGCCGGGCCGCGGGCCAGGTATCATTGTTTTGAATACCTGCACGACGACATGGGGCTGGCCCTGGCGGCGGCCGATCTGGCCGTCAACCGGGCGGGGGCCAGCACGCTGGGCGAGTTCCCGCTGTTCGGGCTGCCGGCCATTCTGGTGCCGTATCCCCATGCCTGGCGCTACCAGAAGGTGAACGCGGATTACCTGGTCTCGCGCGGGGCGGCGGTCCGTCTGGACGACGAGCGATTGGCCAGCGATCTGGGGCCGACTGTGCGCGATCTGCTGGCGGACGGGGCCGCGTTGCAGCGGATGGCGGAGCGTGCGAGAATATTGGCACGCCCGGATGGGGCCTGGAACATCGCCCGCCTCATCACCGGGCTGGAGGAAGCATGATTCAACTGTCCACTTTCTTGTGGGGCATGACCGTAATGTTCGGCGTGGTGGGCTTCGTGCGCGGCTGGACGAAAGAGATCATTGCCCTGACCGGGATTGTGCTGGCCCTGTTTTCGCTGGAGCAGTTCCGCGACGTGCTGCTGGCCCCGCTGACCGAAGGGGCCGACCCGGCCCAGAAGTTTTACCTGTACGCCGGGATTTTGCTGCTGATCACGTTCTTTTCCTATCAGACGCCCGACCGCTTCGAAAAGCGCACCCAGCGCAGCCGCCAGCTTCGCGAGGGTCTGCAGGAAGGCATCCTGGGCGGCGTGATCGGGGCGTTCAATGGCTATCTGATCTTCGGGTCGCTGTGGTACTACATGCGCATCCTGGGCTATCCGCTGGCGCCCAACATCCCGGCGCCCTATGCCGGGACGGCCGCCGAGGCCCTGCAGAGCACCCTGCCGCTGGACTGGCTGCTGGGCGGCAACCTGTTGACGCTGATGGTTGTGGTGCTCTTCCTGTTCGTGATCGTCGTCTTGATTTGAGCGCGGGCCGGTTACTCGCCGGGAACCGGGGACGTTTATGATACAACTGGCCTCTTTCCTGTGGATCATGGTGGCGCTCTTCGCGCTGATTGGATTCGTGCGCGGCTCCGCCAAGGAAATCATCGCTCTGACCGGCATCGTATTCGCCCTGTTCGTGCTGGAGCAGTTCCGCGACGTGCTGCTCTCGCCGCTGATCGCCGGGGCGCGGCTGGATCAGCAGTTCTGGCTGTATGCCGGTTTGCTGCTGGCGGTGACTCTGGCCGCCTACGAAACGCCGGAGCGCTTTGAGCGCACGCGCCGTCGCAAGGGACGCGAGGGCCTCCAGGATGGACTGCTGGGGGCGTTGTTTGGCGGGTTGAACGCTTACCTGTTTTTCGGGTCGCTGTGGTACTACATGGACAACCTGGGCTATCCCCTCAGCCCGGCGGTGATGGCCCCGCCGCTTGGTTCGGCCAGCGCCCAGTTCGTCAACCAGCTTCCCCTGGTCTGGCTGCTGGAAGGTAATCTGCTGACCCTGGTCGTGATTATCCTGTTCCTCTTTGTCCTCATCGTGCTGATCTGATGATGCTGCTTCCAGGCCAACACATCCACATCGTGGGCGTGGGCGGGGTGGGCATGTCCGCCATCGCCCGCGTCCTGTTGAGTCGCGGTTACGCCGTCTCCGGCTCCGACCGCCAGTTGAACGATCTGACGGCGACTCTGGCCGCCCTGGGCGCGCGGGTCTTCGAAGGCCACCGCGCCGAGAACCTGGGCGCAGTCGACGCCGTGGTGATCTCCTCGGCGGTGCCGGCCGACAACCCGGAGCTGGTCGCGGCGCGGGCGCGCGGCATCCCGGTCTACAAACGGCGGGACATCCTGGGCGAACTGATGCGCGACCGGATCGGCGTGGCGGTGGCCGGGACGCACGGCAAGACCACGACCACGTCGATGATCGTCCACATCCTGACCCAGATCGGGCGCGACCCGACCTACATCGTGGGCGGGGTGGTGGCGACCACCGGCAGCAATGCCGGGGTCGGGCAGGGCGAGGCGTTCGTGATCGAGGCCGACGAGTACGATCACATGTTCCTGGGGCTGCGCCCCCGCGCGGCCGTGATCACCAGCATCGAGCACGATCACCCCGATATGTTCCCGACGATCGACGATCTGCTGGCCGATTTCCGCCAGTTCGCGGCGCTCGTCCCGGCCGATGGGCTGCTGGCGGTGTGCGCGGATAACCCGCTGGCGCTGGAAGTGGGGCGAGGGCAGGGCCGGTCGAGCCTGGTCACGTACGGGCTGCACGCCCCGGAGGCCGATTGGCGGGCCGAGGCTTGGCAGGCTGCGGGCACCGGGATCACCTTTACCGCCTTGCCGCCGCAGGGCGAACCAATCTCCGTGCGGTTGGGCGTGCCGGGCGAGTTCAACATCCAGAATGCCCTGGCCGCGCTGGCGGTGACGGCCTGGCTGGGCGTGCCCATGGCGGAAGCGGCCGCGGCCCTGGCGAGCTTCCGTGGGGCGGGGCGGCGCTTCGACGTGCGCGGCCAGGCCGGAGGCGTGACCGTGATCGACGACTACGCCCATCACCCGACCGCGATCCGGGTCACGCTGGCGGCGGCGCGGGCGGCCTATCCCGACGCGCGGATCTGGGCGGTCTGGCAGCCGCACACCTTTTCGCGCCTGCGGGCGTTGTTCGACGATTTCGGCGCGGCCTTTCACCCGGAGGACTGCGACCGGGTCCTGATCACGGACGTGTACGCCTCCCGCGAGCAGCGCACGCCGGGACCGGACGTGCCCGACCTGATCGCCCGGATGGCCCATCCGGCCGTGCGGCACACCCCAACCCTGGCGGACGCCACGGGAACCCTCGCTGCGGAGGTCAGGCCGGGGGACGTGGTGATCATCCTCAGCGCCGGGGACGCCCCCCGGATCGGCATCGACCTGCTGGCCCGGCTGCAAGCGCGCCCATGAACGGCTACGAGGCGCTCGAAGCGCACTTTGGCGCGGCCCTGCGCCGCGACGAGCCGCTGGCCCGTCACACGGCGGCCCGACTGGGCGGCCCGGCCGATATTCTGCTGGTCGCGGACATGGCCGAGCTGGTCAGCGCCATCCAGATCGTGTGGGAATATGGGCTGCCCTACCGCATCCTGGGCGGCGGGACGAATGTCCTGGCGGCCGACGAGGGCTTCCGGGGGGTGGTGATCGTCAACCGGGCCAATGAGATCGAAATCGGCTCGGATGGCGTGGTCGGGGCTCAGAGCGGGGCGAACCTGAGCAACCTGGCCCGGATCTGTATGAGCAGCGGGCTGGCCGGATTGCAGTGGGCGGTCAGCGTGCCGGGCACGATCGGCGGGGCGGTCATCAACAACGCCGGGGCGTTTGGCGGCGATATGGCGGCCAGCGTGGTCAGTGTGGCGGTGCTCCGCCCAATGGGTCGCGCGCTGCTCACGCCGGCTGATCTGGCGTATGGCTACCGGACATCGGCCCTCAAACACAGCCGCGACCCCTATCTGGTGACCGGAGTGACGCTCCGGCTCCAGCCGGGGGCGGACCCGGCGGCGCTGCGGGCCGAGGCGGATGGCTACGCGGCCAGGCGCAAGCAGACCCAGCCGCCGGGGGCCAGCCTGGGCAGCATCTTCAAGAACCCGCCGGGGGATTACGCCGGGCGACTGATCGAAGCGGCCGGCCTGAAGGGAACCCGGATCGGCGGCGTGCAGATTTCCCCGGTACACGCCAATTTCTTCGTCCACGTGGGGCAGGGGACGGCGGCCGATTACCTGGCGCTGATCCGGCTGGCCCAGGAAACCGTCGCGGCTCGCTTCGGGGTTCAACTCGAGCTGGAAATCCAGGTGATTTGACCAGCATCCCTGCCGAGAGTCCTGACCCGGTCAGTGTTAATGAATTCGTTGGGAAGAGACTCGCAGAACCATCAAAGGATGTTTGGAATTTCATACGCGCTGGTGGATTGTGCCAATGGACATGAATCTTTCTATTGGCATATAGTGGGATAAGTGGGAAAATAAGGACCTGACACAACGGCGCGCCCGGCAGGTTGGGGGGAGCGGCTGGGACATCCAGCCGGTGGGCGCGACCCGTCGGGACTAATGGCCCGTTGAGATTCACCCGGACCGGGATTACATTGGGAACAGCCTCGAGTACGTGAACGACAGTGTGATGCTTTCACCGGACACAGACAACCAGCGCGCGCGGCGTCGGAAGAAGATAACGTCGACCCACGTCGCCCCGCGCGGGCAGCGTGATCGGGTGGCCCGCCGGCTGGAACGGGTGGAGCCATCCCCGGTGAAGGTCCCGGTGCGTTCCCGCCGCGAGCGCGCGCGGTCCCGGCCTCAGCCGGCGCCGCCGCCCACCATGACCCAGCGGCGCACCAGCCAGCTCGATGCCTTGCTCTCGGCGCGCTTGCTGAGTGGGGTGGTCCTGGTCATGCTGGTCGGGCTGCTGGTGGTGTTTTTTCAATCCGATGCGTTTTACGTGCACCGGATCGAGGTCGGGGGACTTTACCATCTGACGGCCGAAGAGGTCTTCGCCCTGAGCGAGGTTGCCAACCTGCACATCTTCTGGATCGACCCGGCCATCGTGCGCGAGAATATCCTGCGCTCACCCAGCGTGGCCGATGTCGAGGTGCTGGTGAGCTGGCCGCCGCATCCGGTGCAGATCGAGGTGCAGGAGCGCGAACCGGCCCTGGTCTGGGAACAGGCCGGGGTGCGGACCTGGATCGACGTGCGCGGGCGGGTGATGCCGCAGCGCACCGATCTGGAGGGGATGCTGCGCATCATCGTGGAGGATGTCGATACGCCCGTGGGGGCCAATGTGATCATCCCCCAAGACGTGGTCGATGGCGCGCTCCAGCTCCGGGCGCTGTATCCGGACCTGCAAAACCTGCTGTACGATTCCGTGGAGGGCCTGGGCTACCAGGACCCGCGCGGCTGGCGGGTGTGGTTTGGGGCGGGCACGGACATGCCGGCCAAGTTGAATGTTTATAACGCGCTGGTCAACGACCTGGTGGCCAGGGGAGTCCAGCCGGAATACATCGACGTCGGGGATATCAACGCACCATATTACAAGGTCTGGTGGCGTGAAGGCGAACAGGCCGCGTCGCCTGTGGATGGTCAGTAATCACTATGGGTGAACTTGTCGTTGGGATCGATGTGGGCACGACGAAGGTGTGTACCATCGTCGGCGAGGTGCGCGAAGAAGACGTACACGTGGTTGGCCTGGGGGTGGAACCGAGCCGCGGCATGCAAAAGGGCGTCGTGACCGACATGAACGCCCTGACCGCCGCGATTTCGTCTTCCGTCCACAAGGCGGAGCGCAGCAGTGGCTATGAGATCGGCCGGGCGTTCGTCAGCGTGGCGGGCAACCAGGTCTCGTCGATCAACAGCAAGGGTATCGCCGGAATCAGCGGGGTGCGGGCAGTCCAGGCGGAGGACGTCGAGCGGGCGATCCAGAACGCGCGGGCCATCGCCATTCCGCACAACCGCGAGGTGCTGCACGTCATCCCGCGCCGCTACAGCCTGGATGGCAACGAGGGCGTGCGCAGCCCGCTGGGGATGCACGGCTTCCGGCTGGAGGTGGAGACTCACATCATCACGGCCTCGGCCTCGACCGTGCAGAACCTGGAGAAATGCGTCGAATCGACCGGCGTCTACGTCGACCGGTTCATCCTGAACCCGCTGGCGTCCGGGGATGTCGTCCTGACGGCGACCGAGCGCCAGATGGGCGTGATGGTGGTCGACATCGGCGGCGGCACGACCGACCTGGCGATCTTCATCGACGGCACGGTCTGGCATACGGCGGTGCTGCCGGTGGCGGGCTGGCACGTGACCAACGACGTGGCTCACGGCCTGCGCCTGCCGTTCGACCTGGCCGAGGCGGTCAAGCTCCAGTATGGCCACGCCAACTCGCGCGAGGTCGATCCGCTGGAGTCGTTCCCGGTCCAGCCGTTTGGCGAGGAACTGCCCAGCAAGGTTCTGCGTAAGGACCTGGCGCACATCATCGGGGCGCGGGTGGAAGAGATTTTCGAGCTGGTCCTGCAAGAAGCCAAGCGCTCCGGCTACGATGGCCTGTTGCCGGCGGGCGTGGTCCTGACCGGTGGGAGCTGCCTGCTGCCCGGCATCCGGCAGGTGGCGGCGGACGCGATGCGCATGCCGGTGCGGATCGCGCACCCGGAGAAGCTGACCGGGATGGCCGATACCCTGCGCAGCCCGTCCTTCAGCACGAGCGTGGGCCTGCTGCGCCTGGGGCTGTTGATGGACATGGAGGATCGGGACCGGGGTGGGGCCAACAGCCGGAGTGGGGGTGGCGAAGGGTTCCGGCTGGGCAAGGCCCTGAGTGGACTCTTCCGTCGCTTTTTGCCGGAAGAAGAGAAAAACTGACCCTGAAGAGGGGATTTCAGGGGTGGGGGGACTGGCGCGAATAGTGCTTTGGTGCTATTTATCCCAAGAAATCCCTTATCGCGCTTTCATTGTTTTGGGATTCGCATAGAATAGCAGTCAGGATTGATCGCCGAGGGGGCACATCCCTATCTTGCAGACCGTTGACCATACGAAGGGCATCCAGGCCTTATCAAGCGAGCTGAGGAGAGAACGATGAGCGACATTGAATTGACACCGGGTGAAAACTTCGCACAGATCAAGGTGATCGGAGTCGGCGGCGGGGGTGGCAACGCCGTCAACCGGATGATCAACGAGGGCATGGGCGGGGTTGATTTCATCACGATCAACACCGACGGCCAGGCCTTGATGCTTTCCCAGTCCAAGACCCGGGTCCGGATCGGCGACAAGCTGACGCGCGGCCTTGGCGCCGGCGGAAACCCGGAAGTGGGCAAGAAAGCGGCCGAAGAGAGCGCGGACGAGCTGTATGAAGTGCTGCGCGGGGCCGACATGGTCTTTATCACCTGCGGCATGGGCGGCGGGACCGGGACCGGGGCCGCGCCCGTGATCGCCCAGATTTGCAAGGAACTGGGTTCGCTCACGATCGGCGTCGTGACCAAGCCGTTCTCGTTCGAAGGCAAGCGCCGCCAGGATTCGGCCGAAGCCGGGATCGAAGCCCTCAAGTCCCAGGTCGATACCCTGATCGTGATCCCGAACGATCGCCTGCTCCAGATCGCCGACAAGCGCTCCAGCCTGCAGGATGCCTTCCGGATCGCGGATGATGTGCTCCGCCAGGGCATCCAGGGCATTTCCGAACTGATTACCGTCCCCGGCCTGATCAACCTCGACTTTGCCGACGTGCGGACGATCATGTCCGAGGGCGGGGCGGCCCTGATGGCGGTGGGGCTGGCCAGCGGCGAGGATCGCGCCCGCAAGGCGGCCGAGGCGGCGGTCAGCAGCCACCTGCTGGATGTGACCATCGACGGCGCGCGTGGCATCCTGTTCAACGTGACCGGCGGCCCGGACCTGAGCCTGTTCGAGGTCAACGAGGCGGCGGCCATCATCAAGGATACGGCGCACCCGGACGTCAACCTGATCTTCGGCGCGGTCATCGACCCGAATATCGGCGACGCGGTCCGGATCACGGTCATCGCGACCGGGTTCGAGCAGAGTCGGGTGGCGCGGCGCCAGGTTCAGACTGGCACCGTGGCCCAGCCGGGGCAGGTGCCACAGCCCGCGGTCCGGCCGGCGGGTCAGCCGCAGCCGGTCCAGCAGCGGCGGCCGGTGCAGCCGAGTGCCCCGGCGCAGCCGCCCAGCGAGCCGCAGCAGCCGGCCAATACCGGCCAGGATTTCAAGCTGTACGACAGCGACAACATCGAGATTCCAACTTTCCTGCGCAAGCGCTGAACCACGCCGCAGGGAGGGAAGTGACCTCATTCCAGAGGGCTGGCTTCGGGATTAGTCTCCCGGCCAGATAGTGCCTGGCTCTCCTCAGGGTGGCCCTTCAGCCTGACGTCCGGTCTGCACGTCAGATGAAGGGCCGCCTTCGTTTTCCGGCCGGTGGAGGCGTGGCGCGGCCCGATTCCCACCCGTTCGGGTTCGGTGCCGATTAGGAAATTTTAACGTAAAACAGTACCAGAGTACTGTATGAGCGGCGTCGTGAATCATGCTACAGTAAAGACCCAGTACCCCCTAGATACAGGGTGGAGATTCAATGAAACCACCATATATGGGGGTATCCTCTCAAATTCAGCGACGCCGCACGCATCCGGGCCTATATATTCAAGATGGGAGTCTAGAACATGAAGTGCCCATATTGTGGTGCGGTGGGGGCCTCGCGAGTGATTGACACCAGTCATGACGCGCGGGGTGGGATTCGTCGACGGCGCGAGTGTGGGCAGTGCGGCGAGCGGTTCAGTTCCTACGAGCGAGCGATCCTCGCGACCCCGATGTTGATCAAGGCGGGGGGGGAACGGGAAGCGTTCGACCGGGAGAAGCTCCTGCGGGGCATCCACATTGCCTGCGCCAAGCGACCCGTGGCTGCGGCTGATGTCGAACGACTGGCCGATCAGATCGAGACGAGCCTCCAGCGGATGGGCAAATCGGAAGTCTCCAGCCGGGTAGTCGGGGATATGGTGGTCGAGGGTCTGAAGGAGTTGGACCCCATCGCCTACGTGCGATATGCCATCGTTTACCTCAAGCTGGACAACCTGGTGAGTATCCGTGAAGAGATCAATCACCTCCTCGAAGATCAGGCCGTAACCTCCGTCCGTCCGGCACGGACAGGGGAGAAGTCGCCGCCGGCTGACTAGCGCGTCCAAGGCCTCGGCAGGGCCTCACCGGACGCGGAAGATCATCAGATCACAACCAGATCACTTCTTATCCGACGGAATCGGGCGTGTTGGCCTGCCGCCCGATTCGCATTGCCATGCAAGGAGCAGGTGATGGCATCCAGGCAACAGGATTCACTGGCGCTCGAGTCTCGCAGGAACGGCCATTCCGGCCCCCCGCTGCCTTTGCGGGAGATTCCCCTGTCGGAGAACGCGCGCACCGTGCTGACCAAGCGCTACTTGCGGCGCGGGGCGGATGGCGCTCCGGCCGAAAACATCCATGAGATGTTCTGGCGCGTGGCGAGCCATGTGGCCGCCGTGGAGCCTGAGCTGAAGGGCGACCGGGAACACTGGGCGCTCAAGTTCTATGATTTATTGACCGAGATTCGTTTCTTCCCGAACAGTCCGACGTTTACCGGGGCCGGCACGCCCCTGGGCCAGCTCGCGGCCTGTTTCGTGCTGCCCATCAGCGATGACATGGGCCGTGACCCGTCCGGTATCTTCCAGACGCTGCGCGACGCGGCGCTGATCCAGCAGACCGGCGGCGGGAATGGATTCTCGTTCAGCCGGCTGCGTCCGAAGGGGGCGCTGGTGCGCTCCTCGATGGGCAAGGCGACCGGCCCGGTGGGCTTCCTGCGTGTCTACGACCAGGCCTTCGGCGAGATCGCGCAGGGGGGAAGCCGGCGCGGCGCGAATATGGCCGTGTTGCGCGTGGATCACCCGGATATCCGGGAGTTCATCACCTGCAAGACCAACGAGAGCCAGATCACCAACTTCAACATCTCGGTCGGTGTGACGGATGCCTTCATGCGTGCCGTTGAGGAAGATGGGCCATTCGATCTCGTCAACCCGGTGGACGGCACGGTGGTCGAGACGGTCCGCGCGCGCGACCTGTTCGATCTGATCGCCACCCAGGCCCATCACAACGGCGAGCCGGGCGTACTGTTCCTGGACACGGCTAATCGCTCGAATCCGGTCCAGCATCTGTATGCCCTTGAAGCGACGAATCCTTGCGGCGAGCAGTGGCTTGGGCCATACGAAAACTGTTGCCTCGGCTCGATCAACCTCGCCCAGCACCTGACGGACGACCGCCAGATCGACTGGGAGCGTCTGCAACGCACCATCGAGGAGGCGACCCGCTTCCTGGACGACGTGGTGACGGCCAACGCCTACGTGCCCGCCGTCCCGCAGCTCAAGGAATCGGCCGACCGGGTACGGCGCATCGGACTGGGGATCATGGGCGTCGCGGACGCGATGTACGAGCTGGGCGTGCGCTATGGCTCCGCGGACGGGCAGGAATTTGCCGCGCAGGTCATGGAATTCGTGCGCTATCACACCATGAAGACCAGCATCAAGCTGGCCAAGGAGCGCGGGCCGTTCCCGGCGATCAAGGGCAGCCTGTACGACCCGGACAACTTGACATGGGAGCCGCCCCAGCCGGTGACCCCCTACGCGCGCGACTGGGGTCGCCCCCGCCTGGATTGGGCCAGCGTCGTCAAAGGTCTCAAGAAGCACGGCATCCGCAACGGGGCGCAGAACACGATCGCGCCGACCGGGACGATCTCGACGGTGGCCGGCTGCGAAGGTTATGGCTGCGAGCCGGTGTTCGCTCTGGCTTATACCCGCCACGTCAATGACAACGGGCAGGACCTCGAACTGCAGTACACCAGCCCGGCGTTCGACCGGGCCATGCGCGAGGCCGGGCTGGACGACGATACCATCGAGCAGGTGGTGCGCCAGGTCAGTGCCGAAGGCTCATGCCAGCAGGTCGACGTGCTGCCGGAGGATATCCGCCGGGTGTTCGTCGTCAGCAGCGACGTGACCGCCGAGGAGCATGTCCGGATGCAGGCCGCGTTCCAGGCGTTCGTGGACAACAGTATCTCTAAGACGATCAACATGCCGGAGACGGCCACGCCGGAGGATGTGAAGTCCGCTTACCGGCTGGCCTGGGAGTTGGGCTGCAAGGGACTGACGGTCTACGTGACCGGCAGCCGCCAGAAGGTCGTGCTGGAGACCAAAGCGACCAAAACCGCCAAGGTCGAGGGCGGCGCCGAGTCCGGCGCGGCTCCGGTGGAAGTCGATCTGTCCGTTCCGCCGACGCTGTTCAACGAGGAGAAGAAGCCTCGTCCACGCCGCCTGAACGGCCGCACCTACCGCAGCGTGACTCCGCTGGGCACGACCTACCTGACCATCAACGAGAACGGCCATGGCGAGGGCCAGCCCTTCGAAGTGTTTCTGCACACCTCCAAGGCCGGCTCCGACACGGCCGCGGTCAGCGAGGCGCTGGGCCGCCTAGTCTCGTATATCCTGCGGCTGGCCTCGCCGGTCAGCCCGCGCAAGCGCCTGCAAGAGATCATCCGCCAGCTTTCGGGCATTGGCGGCGGGCGTCCGACCGGCTTCGGCCCGGCCCGGGTGCGCAGTCTGCCGGACGGCATCGCCCAGATGCTCCAGGACTACCTGGACGAGACCGAGGGCGACAACGCCGACACCCGGCGCGCCGCGCAGCCGGCGGCGGTCCAGAGCGCGCTGCCGATGGACCTGCCCCCGGAGGTCAAGCAGCAGGTGGGTGACCTGTGCCCGGAGTGCGGCCAGGCCTCGTTCATCAACGTGGAAGGCTGCAAGAAATGTGTCTCCTGCGGCTACAGCGAGTGCTGAGAAAAGCGGAGGCAAGAGGCCAAGAGGCCAGAAGCCAGAGAAAACAGGCGAACGTAGCATGGCCGGGGGTGGTTTGTTCGACGCTTCAGTCAGTGTGGAAAAGCGGCCAGTCATAGGAAAAAGTGACCGCCCCCTGGGAAACCGGGGGGCGTTTTGGTTGGCCTGGGAGATTTGGCGCGGCGGATTGCTGACCTTTGGCCTTGTGGCCTGGAGGTCGCCTTCCTAGAATCGGCAAGTACAAAACGGCGCTGACAGCGCTATTCCGTCTATTGCCATTTTTGCGAGGGAGAGCCAACCATGAAAGACATGACTCAGGCCAATCTACTGGCCGCGTTCGCCGGCGAAAGCCAGGCCCATATAAAGTACCTGAACTTTGCCGAGCAGGCTCGCAAGGATGGGCTGCCCAACATCGCGCGCCTGTTCGAGGCGGCCGCTTACTCCGAGCAAATCCACGCCAGCAATCACCTGCGTGCCCTGGGGGGCATTCAGGATACGGCGGCCAACCTGCAGGAAGCATTCGGCGGTGAGTCGTTTGAAATCGCCGAGATGTATCCGGCCTACAATGCCGTGGCCGACCTGCAAGAGGAAAAGCGCGCTCTGCGCTCGATGAGCTGGGCGCTGGAAGCCGAAAAAGTGCATGCCGCGTTGTATGACGCGGCCAAGCCCAAGGCTGAAGCCAAGCAAGACGTGGAAGCCGCGCCGATCTGGGTCTGCCCAACCTGCGGGTTCACGATGGAAGGCGAAGCCCCGGACGTCTGCCCGGTCTGCGGCCTGAAACACGACAAGTTCCGCGAGTTCTAGCGCCCCCAGAGTTTCCATCAGGACAGACACCGCCCGCAGCCATCTCCGCGGGCGGTGTTGTTGGGTGACCCTGGCGGCTGCGCGGACTTGAGAAAAAGCCAACCGGCAACAAGCCGACCGGGTCAGGCATCTGCCTGTATAATTGGCGGGCGTGGTCTGTGGAGGAGGGTTCCAGGTTTGATTCGACGCTGGTGGCGGTGCTGGTGGCCTTCCTGGCCCGCGATCCTGATTGCGGCCGGGCTGCTGGCGGTGGGTCTGGTGGATGGGACGATCATGCTGATGCTGCATGGCTATGGCCAGCCCGACCGGGCCGCCCCGGCCGACGTGATCGCCGTGCTGGGGGCCGGCATCGAGCCGGACTTCCGGCCGACCGACGCGCTGCGGCGGCGGGTGGAGCACGCCGTCGCGCTGTGGCGCGCGGGTTACGCGCCCTACATCATCTGCACGGGCGGTTATACCGGCGAGAATCCCCTTCCGGAAGCGGTGGCTTGCGCGGATACCGTGGTCGGCATGGGCGTGCCACGCCGCGCGATTTTTCTCGAATCCGCCAGCCGCAGCACGGAGGAGAACGCGATCTTCACCAGCCAGTTGATGGCCGCGCGCGGCTGGCGGTCGGTCCTGGTGGTGACCGACAACTACCATGTTTGGCGCTCCGAATACCTGTTCGGCCTGCTGGGGGTGCCGTTGGCGGGGATCAGCCCGGCCCAAATGACGACCGGCCCGATCCGGCTGGATGAATACCTGGGCTCGCTGGCGCGGGAGGCGATCGCCCTGGACTGGCAGACCTTCAAGACGATCCTGGGCCTGCCGAACACCTATGTGCCGGGCTGAGGATAATTTTGAATTCTTAATTTTGAATTTTGAATTGAAAGGCGAGATGGTTTTGTCTTAATTTAAAATTTAAAATTCAACATTCAACATTGTCTTAACGGGGCATTTTGCGTGGTCCGGCCTGACTCGGTTAGAATACGGATTGAAGATTGCCTGGGAGGTCTGGGGGGCTGCGGATGGCCAGAATGCTGGTGGTCGAAGATGACAAGGACCTGGTGTATATCTACCGCATGGCGCTGGCCCAGGCCGGGCATGAGGTGACGATGGCCCGCTCCGGGCGCGAAGCGCGTCAGGCGCTCGCGGCCGAGGTGCCGGACCTGATGTTCCTGGACATGAACATGCCCGATGAGACCGGCCTGGATGTGATCCGGTATGTACGCTCGGACGAGCGCTACCGCGACCTGCGGATCGTGGTCATCACCGCCAACCCACTCTGGGAACGCGCGATCGCTGAAGAAGATATCGAACTGTTCCTGGTCAAGCCGGTCAGCATCGCGGACATGGTGACGCTGGCCAAGCGCCTGACCAGCACCGCCGCGCGCCCGTAACGCCTCCATGCCGGATTTCCCCGATCCTGTGCCCTCATTCCCCCGCGAGCCGGTTCTCCCACGCAGCCGTGCCCAGGCCGTGATTCTGATCCTGGTCGAGGCTGGCTATGGGTTGGTGATCGTGTTGGGTGGGGCGGGTCTGGCCGGGCTGGTGTATGGGCTTTGCGGGGGGCTGCTGGGCGTCCCCTTTGGGCTGACCGCCATGGTCGCGGCCGGGCTGCTGCTGGCCCTGTTCGGACTGGCCGGCGGCCTGGCGCGCGGACTGATCAGGCTGGGGCGCTCCTTGCGGCGGACCCTCCCGGTCGTTACCCGGCGCGAGACTGTGTGATAGCCTCAGCGCAGGGCGAGCGTTGGGCGATCGTCTGCCGGGCGCATTGTCAGCCGGCTGGTTTTCCCCTATGATGACTGTAGCAGTAGATCCTCTTTGAATGGACTTTTGATGTCAGGGGGAAGTTATGCTTCGTCGTCACTGGATCATGACTCTGTTCGTGGTGATCCTGATTGCGGCCGGGATTGCGGCCGTGATCGATCCTCAGCCGGTGGCGCTGGGCGCGCCGCCCGGCCAGGCGGGTGGGACACCTCCGGCAGTGGTAGAGACCGTGCCGCAGGCGGGCGAAGAACTGCCCCTGGACGGCACGGTGACCCTGTACTTCGATCAGCCGGTGGACTTCGCCTCGGTCGAGGCCGCGTTCTCGATCGAGCCAGCGGTCGAGGGCCGTCTGGAAGCGCTGGACGAGCGCACGGTGAAGTTCACGCCGGACGGTCCGCTGGCCCGCGCCACGAGCTACACCGTCACGCTCGGCACGGATGCCCTCAGCGCGGCGGGTGTCGCGTTGCTGGAGCCGTTCGAGCTGGTGTTCCAGACCATCGGCTACCTGGAAGTCTCCGAGGTGCTGCCCGCGCCTGAGTCCACCAACATCGATACCACCGCCATGCTGACCGTGATCTTCAACCGGCCGGTCGTCCCTCTGATGACCGTCGAGGATATGGCCAGCCTGGCCTCTCCGCTGACGATCTCGCCTGAGGTCGAAGGGGAAGGGGAGTGGCTCAACACATCGATCTACGTCTTCCGCCCGGCCGGGATGGAAGGCGGCACGACCTACACCGCCACGGTCGCGGCCGGGCTGGAGGATGTGACCGGCGGCGTGCTGGCCGAGGATTACACCTGGTCGTTCTCGACTCTGCCGCCGGCGATCGTGTCGATCACGCCCGGCGACAACAGTTCCGGCGTGGCGCTCAACACGACGATCCGCGTGACTTTCAACCAGCCGATGGACACCGCCAGTGTCGAGGAGGCGTTCGTCCTGGTCGAGCAGGAAGGCGACCGTCCCAGCGGAACGTTCGAGTGGAATGACGATCAGACGGCAATGGGGTTCACGCCGGACGAAAACCTGCAACTCGACGGCTTCTATACCGTCAAGATCGACGCCGAGGTGGCCCGCGCGGCCAACGGCACCGCCCAACTGGCCGAAACGATGCTGTGGAATTTCTCGACCGTTGGCCGGCCGCGCATCGTGCGTACCAACCCGGCCGATGGCGAGCACTTCGCCGAAATCTGGGGGGGCTTCGAGATCACCTTCGCCACGCCGATGGATCGCGACACCCTGGCAGACCGGATCACGATCGATCCGGCCCCGGCGCGGGACTTCGACAGCTACTACTACGAGTACGACAACTCCTTCAACCTGTCCTTTAGCCGGGAGCCGAGCACCTGGTATACCGTCACGATCGAACCCGGCATGGCGGATGTGTACGGCAATACCATCGACGAAGGGATGGTCGTCCACTTCGCCACCAAGGCCTACCAAGCAAGCATTGGCCTGACCGTTCCCTCGACGGTGGGTCTGTACAGCGCCTACGCCCCCCAGACCCGGCTGTTCGCCACGCACACCAATGTCAGCGAGCTTGAGCTGAGTCTGTACCGGGCGTCGCTGGACGACCTGGCGCGGATGACCGGGCCGAACGGCTACGAATTCAGGGACAGGTACCGGCCTTCCGCGGCCGACCTGCTGCGGCACTGGACGGTGCCGGTCGCTTCCGACCTGAATCAGAGCCGCTACGATCTGCTGACGATCACGACCGAAGGCGGCGGCACACCCGTGGAGTGTCCCGGCGCGCCGGAACCGCGCCTGGAAGTGGGCGGTACCGGGATCGTGCTGACCGACCCCGATCCGCTGCGCGTGCGCGATCGCGTCCCGGATGGCGAGATCATCGGTCTGCTGTACAAGGATTACCAGTTCCCGGTGCAGGCCGGGCCGATCTGCGCCAACGGCCTGTTCTGGTGGCAGGTCGTGCTGCGGGATGGCAACCTGGGCTGGATCGCCGAGGGCGATTCCGAGGAATACTACGTCGAACTGCTTGAGTCCGCGCCGCCGACCGCTGCCGCGACGGATATCCTGGCTGGGGCGGTTGGGGGTGAAGGCGCACTGCCGCCGGGAATCTACTACCTGTCGATGCGTTCGCCGGAGACGGATGCGCTGGCCAGGAACGGCCAGAACGACCGGCGGCACATGATGATCGTGGCGACGGCCAACCTGACGGTTAAATACAGCACGGACAGCGTCCTGGTCTGGGTGACCGACCTGGAGAGCGGCGAGCCGATCGCGGGCGTGCCCGTCACGATCTACGATGGTGACTTCAAGCCGATCGCGGACGGAATCAGCGATGCCGACGGCCTGGTGAGCGTCTCCATGCCGCGCCTGGAGAATCTGTATGAATACGTCTTCGCGGCGGTCAATACCCCGGAGGCGTTCGGCTTCGCCGTCAGCGACTGGACGTGGGGCATCGAGCCGTATGACTTCAACGTGTCGCTGGAGATGTACCCGCCGGATGTCTCGGTGTATCTCTACTCCGACCGGCCGATCTACCGGCCGGGCCAGCCGGTCTACTTCCGGGGTGTGGTGCGCGACCGCGACGATGTAACTTACACGCTGCCCACGCGCGGCACGATCCCGATCAAGATCGAAGACCCGCAGGGCCAGATCATCTACGAGGCCGAGCTGCCGCTGACGGAGTTTGGCACGTTCAGCGGGCAGTTCGACGTGGCGACCGATGCCGCGCTGGGCTACTACCAGGTCATCGCCCTGTTGGACGAAAACCCCAATGACTACTACAGCCAGCGCAACTTCCGCTTGACCTTCGGCGTGGCTGAATACCGCGCGCCGGAGTTCCAGGTGACGACCACGCCGGAAGCGGACCAGGTCGTCCAGGGCGACACCATCCGCATGCTGGTGGACAGCACCTACTTCTTCGGCGGGCCGGTTTCCAACGCCGATCTGACCTATTCCGTCCTGACGCGCAATTACTTCTTCAGTTACACCGGGACGGAAAACTACAGCTTCACGGACTTCAACTACGATGAAGGCCCGCGCGAGTACTATGGTGAGAGCTATGGCGAAGTGATCGCCGAAGGCTCAGGGACGACCGACGAAGCCGGGCGGTTCATGATCGAACTGCCGGCCGATCTGGGCGAGCGTACTCAGAGCCAGACCTACACCATCGAAGCCAGCGTGACCGACGAGAGCGACCAGCTCGTGGCCGGCCGGGCCGACGTGATCGTCCACCAGGGCGAGTTCTACGTTGGGGTCCAGCCGGAACTGTACATCGGTCGGGCGGGCGAGGAGAACACCCTCAACCTGATCGCGGTTGGCTGGGACAGCCAGGGGCTGGCCGGGCAGGAGATCAGCATCGAGGTGGTCGAGCGCCGCTGGTCGAGCGTCCAGGAAGAGGACGAATACGGCCGCACGACCTGGACCTGGGAAGTCGAGGAATTGGCCGTCGAGGGCGCGCAAGGCACCGTCACGACCGGCGAGGATGGCAGGGCGGACTTCGTCTTCGTGCCGCCGCTGGCCGGGACATACAAGGCGTATGTGACCGCCCGCGACGCGCTGGGCAACGAAGTCCGCGCCTCGACCTTCCTGTGGGTGTCCGGCTCGGATTACGTCTCCTGGCGGCAGCAGAACAGCAACCGGATCGACCTGATCACCGACCGCGACAGCTACCAGGTCGGCGACGAGGCCGAAATCCTGATCGCCTCGCCCTGGCAGGGGCCGGCGACCGCGTTGATCACGGTCGAGCGCGGCGATATCCTGATGCACGATGTCATCCCGCTGGAGACCAACAGCACCACCTACCGCTTCCCGATCGAGGATTCGTTCGCGCCCAACGTGTTCGTGACCGTCACGCTGATGAAGGGCGTGGACGAGAACACGCCGGTGGCCGAGTTCCGGGTCGGGATGGCTGAATTGACCGTCGATCCGGAGCGGCGCGAGATCACCGTCACCGTCCGGCCCGATCGGGATCAGGCCGGGCCGCGCGAGACGGTGACCTACACCGTCGAGACGACCGACTACGCGGGCCAGCCGGTCCAGGCGGAAGTCGGGGTCGGGCTGACCGATCTGTCGGTGCTGTCGATCGCCGATCCGAACAGCCCGCCACTGATGAAGTTCTACTACGGCACGCAGTCGATCAGCGTGCGCACGGCCGTGCCGCTGATCTTCAGCGTCGACCAACTGACCCAGACCACCCTGGAGACGATCAAGGGCGGCGGCGGGGGCGGCGGCGAGGGCGGTATCTTCGAGGTGCGCCAGGAGTTCGTGGACACCCCGTACTGGAACCCGTCGATCGTCACCGATGAAAACGGCCAGGCCACGTTCGACGTGACCCTGCCTGACAACCTGACCACCTGGCGGCTGGACGCCCGCGCCGTGACTTCCGGCGAGGAGGGCACGACCCTGGTCGGCCAGACCACGACCGACCTGATCAGCACCAAGCCGCTGCTGTTGCGCGTCCTGACGCCGCGCTTCTTCGTGGTGGGTGACGCGGTGACCCTGGCCGGGATCGTCAACAACAACACCGGCGAGGTGATGACCGTTGACGCCTCCTTGCAGGGCAGCGGCGTGACCTTCAACAGCGACCAGGACATCACGGCCGAGATCGAGCCGGGCCAGCGCCACCGCTTCGAGTGGATGGTCACGGTGGAGGACGTCGAGTCCATCGACCTGACCTTCTACGCCAACGGCAACGATGGGGCTTTCACCGACGCCAGCAAGCCGCCGCTCGGCCAGGGCGACGACCGTCTGCTGCCGGTCTATCGCTACGAGGTGCCGGAGACGGTCGGCACGGGCGGCATGATCGCCGATCCGGGCACCATCACCGAGGCGATCGCGCTGCCGCGCACCTTCGACGTGACCCGGGGCGAACTGACCGTGCGGGTCGATCCGTCGCTGGCAGCCTCGACCCTGGACGGGCTGGACTACCTCAGGAACTTCCCGCACCAATGCGTTGAGCAGACGGTCAGCCGCTTCCTGCCGAACGTGATGACCTACCGGGCGCTGGAAGCGCTGGATGTGGCCAATGAAGACCTGCGCGCCAACCTGGAGCGCGAGGTCAGCTACGGCCTGCAGCGCCTCTACGCCGAGCAGAAGGCCAGCGGCGGCTGGGGCTGGTTCATGTACGACGAGCCGAACCCGCTGACCACGGCCTATGCCCTGATCGGGCTGGTCGAGGCGCAGAACAGTGGCTTCGAAGTCTCCGAGGATGCCATCCTGCGCGCGACTTCGTTCCTGAACGGCCAACTCGTGGTCGTGGACGAGGCCACGCCGGGCTGGCAGCTCAACCGGCAGGCGTTCATGCTGTATGCCCTGGCCCGCGCCGATCGCGGCAACGTGGCCCGCACCATGCGTCTGTTCGAGTTCCGCCAGAAGTTACAGCTCTACGCCCAGGCGATGCTGGCCGTCTCGCTCAACCGGATGGCGGTCGACATGGACTCCGAGCTGGATACCCTGGTCAGCGACCTGGTTAGCCAGGCCATCCTGAGCGCGACCGGCGCCCACTGGGAGGAATACTCGCCCGACCGCTGGAACTGGAACACCAACACGCGCTCGACGGCCCTGGTCCTTGGCGCGCTGATCGAACTCGATCCGGAGAATCCCCTGCTGGCCCAGGCGGTGCGCTGGCTGATGGTGGCTCGCACGGCCGATCACTGGGAGACGACCCAGGAGACGGCCTGGGCGCTGATGGCCCTGACCGACTGGATGGTCCTGACGGGTGAGCTGCGGCCTGACTACGCCATGAGCGTGCGCCTGAACGACGAGGAACTGCTCTCCGAGATGGCGACGCCGGACACCGTGCGCGAGTCGTACACCCTGCGGGTGCAGGTCGCCGACCTGATCAAGGATGAAGCCAATCTGCTGGCCCTGACGCACGGCGATGGGGCGGGCGTGATGTACTACACCGCCCACCTGCGGGCCTTCCTGCCCGTGCCGGAAGTCGAGCCGCTCAACCGGGGGATCATCATCGACCGGCGCTACAGCCTGGCCAACGATCCCGACCGCACGCCGATCACCAGCGCGCCGGTGGGGGTCAACGTCCGGGTGACGCTGACCATCATCGCGCCCAACGGCCTGCACTACGTGCTCATCGAGGACCCGATCCCGGCCGGGACGGATGCGGTCGATCCCAACCTGCGCACGTCGCAGCAGATCGGCACGCGGCCGGAGGTGGATTCGGGCGATCTGTTCGACCACGGCTGGGGCTGGTGGTACTTCAGCGATATCAATTTCCGCGACGAAAAGGTGGTGATCTACGCCACCTATCTGCCGCGCGGCACGTACGAATATAGCTATATGATCCGCACCGGGCTGGAAGGCGAATACAACGTCATCCCGCCGACCGGGCAGGAGTTCTACTTCCCCGAGGTCTACGGGCGCGGCGCGGGCACGCTGTTCACGATCACGCCGGAGGAAGTGGCGGAGTAAGCTGCCCCTTCACCCCAACAAACACAACCGGAGGCCGCGCGGCCTCCGGTTGTTCGTTCATGGGGAAGGTCGATGCAGGCTATCTACGGCCGGGGCGCATCAACCGGGTCCCGCGCGCTGACGGGATCGCCCGGCCGGATCGGCCCGCCGCGGAGGATGCGGGCGAATATTCCGGCATTCGGGCTGCCGGTGCCATCCTCTTTCGCCGCCACGGTTTTGAGCAGATCGGGATGCATCGCGTTCAACTGCGCGCATGGGGTGCGTATCTCGGTGACTTCCAGCAGCGCCGCGCCGATTTCAAGCCGCGTCCCAAGCGTGAGTGCCATCACCGCGATTCCCTCCACGACGATGTTTTCGCCCAGCATGCCCGGACTCAGATGGATGCCCTGCCCGGCCAGTTCAGCGAGGATCGACGTATCGACGAGCAGCACGTGGCGGTGATTGGGTTTGTTGGGGTGCTTTTTCGCCAGATAGCGGTGACGCACCAGCGCGCCCGCGTGGTAATCCCCGTCGACGCCGTAGTCTGCGACGAGTTGAATGGCCTCGACTTCCAGCTTGGGCACGCCTGGCTTGGCGTTTCTGCAGACGGCCACCACCGCCCCGTGTTGGGTTGAAGCAGGCATGGAGGACCCTTTCGTTGGTTTTGATGTCTCTGTAGAGTGGACTTGTCGCTGGCAGCGTCGAAGCGACAGGCGCCTAAGCGAAAAACAGGCACAATCCCCACCAATGGCATGCCAAAGGGATGAACAAAACCGTTCACCAGCGAGACGTCAACCGGCCTTTGTCTTTCGCTAACTACTGAAACTACTGACTGCTGCGACCCTTTTGCATAGAGTGTACCGGCATTTCGCTGCTACGACACGCCCAGGTTTCCGTTTTTTGTGTCGGGCCGAGCGCGTGGGCAATCTGGACGAAAGTCATGGGGCATTGTGACGGGTTGCGGCGGGGTAATGCGTGGCTAAGACGCTGTTTCGCGTTAGAATGGACACGGGTTCGCCCGCACCAGGGCGACCTTGATCCCGGTCGAACCGCCTGGGTTAGAAGCATGGTGATTTACTCGGCGCAATAATGCCGATGGTCTGCCGACCTGACATCTGTCCTCTGTGCGGCGGATGTCGCCTGTTTTTTCATCTATGGAGGAAAGAACGTGATCGTTACAACTGCTCAACTGTTTAAAGTGGCATACGGCCGATTTGCGGTTGGTGCGTACAACATCAACAATCTGGAGCAGACGCGCGGTTTGTTCGAGGGCTGCATCAAGTCCCAGGCCCCGTTCATCATCCAGATCAGCAAGGGCGCGCGCAAGTACGCCAGCGTCAAGATGCTGGAAGGCATGATCCGCTCCGCGCAGGAAGAGTATCCTGAGGCCGTGTTCGCCGTCCACATCGATCACGGCGACGAGGCGACCTGCATCGACGCGATCAACTCCGGCTTCTACAGCTCGGTCATGATCGACGCCTCGCACGAGCCGCTCGCGCAGAACATCGCCATCACGCGCAAGATCGTCGATCTGGCCCATGCCAAGGGCCTGAGCGTCGAGGCTGAACTGGGCCAACTCGGCGGCGTGGAAGAGGACATCGCGGTCGACGAGTCGAACGCCCACCTGACCGATCCCAAGCAGGCGGTCCAGTTCGTGCAAGGCTCCGGCTGTGACTCGCTGGCGGTCGCCATCGGCACCAGCCACGGCGCGTACAAGTTCTCCGGCTCGCAGGGCATCCGCCTCGACCGGCTGGCCGAAATCCAGGCCGTGCTGCCGGGCTTCCCGCTGGTCATGCACGGCTCGTCGTCCGTGCCGCGCGAGGAAGTGGAGCGCATCAACGCCGCCGGGGGCAAGCTCGACCCCTCCGCCAAGGGCGTGGACGAGAATACCTTCATCAAGGCCGTATCCCTGGGCGTGACCAAGGTCAACATCGACACCGACGGCCGCCTGGTGTGGACGCGCGTCCACCGCGAGTACTTCCGCGACCATCCCGAAGGCTTCGACTTCCGCAAGCCGGGTGAGATCTTCGTCAAGGCCTACGCGGACTTCATCGCGCACAAGAACGAAAAGCTCGGATCGGCCGGGCAGCTCGACCTGGTCAAGAAGGAACTCGGCCTGTAGATCGCTTCGTCCTGGCACAGGTGGGGACATCCAACGGGTGTCCCCGTTTTTATGAGAGGTGGCTATTAGCTATTGGCTATTAGCTTTTAGCTAAAGGCTAAGAGCCAACAGCCGTTCTTGGAGGACCCATGGACGCATATGAGGCATTGGAAGCGCGGTTCATCGCCTGGGCGGAAGCGCGCCCGGATATCCGGCTGGCGCTGGTGGTTGGCTCCAGGGCGCGGCCGGACCCCGATCCGTGGGGCGACCTCGACGTGGTCATCCTCACGACCGCGCCGCAAGCCTATGCAGACAACGGCTGGATCGGCGACCTGGGCGAGATGTGGGCCGCCTACCAGCAGCCCATCCGCCCGGCAGTGGTCGAGTGGTTGATCGTCTATGCGGGCGGGCTGGACTTCGACCTGGCCGTCTTCCCGGTTAAGGCGCCGCTGACTCCGGCCCAGGTGATCGACGCGCACCTGGAGGAAGTCCTGGCGCGCGGCTGGCGGGTCCTGCTCGATCGGGATGGGGGGATGGCTGGCCTCGATTTCCCCGCGCTGCGGGCGGCTGGGCCGGATGCCTGGGCGTTCCAGCAGGCGGTGCATGGCTTCTGGCGCTATGCCGAGCGCGCGGCCAAGAAACTGCGGCGCGGTGAACTGTGGATGGCGAAGTCCCTGGTGGATGGCACGCTCAAGAACGCGCTGCTGACGATGCTGGAATGGCATGCCGGGGCGGGTGGGGCGGCCGATGCCTGGTACGACGGGCACCACCTGGAAGCCTGGGCCGATCCGCGCGCGCTGGCGGCCCTGCCGGAGACCTTCGCCCGCTACGAGACGGGCGACCTGTGGCGCGCCCTGCGGGCCACGCTGACACTGTACGGTTGGCTGGGGCGCGAGACCGCTGCCCGGCTGGGGTTCACCTACCCGGCGGAGACGGAGGCCCACATCCGCGCCTGGGTGGAGACGCTCGCCGACGCGGGCGGGCGATAGGCGACGCTTCAATTCAACACAGATTGGACGGATAACACGGATTTACACGGTTCCCAAAAACAAAACCGTGCTAACCCGTCTAATTCGTGTCATCTGTGTTGAGTTGAAATGTGTCGAGTCGAGGATTCCGCCGGGCGCTAGCGGCGGCTGAAGCGCGGGTCGAGGACGTCACGCATGCCGTCGCCCAGCAGGTTGAAGCCCAGCACGCCGAGCATGATCGCCAGCCCGGGGAAGACCATCAGCCAGGGGGCGATCTCGGCCAGGTTGCGGCTTTCGCTGAGCATCAGGCCCCAGGATGGCTCCGGCGGCTGGGTGCCCAGCCCCAGGAAGCTCAGCCCGGCCTCGGTGATCAGCGCCCAGGAGAGGGCCAGGGTGATCTGGACGATCAGCGGGGCGATGGTGTTGGGCAGGATGTGGCGGAAGAGGATTCGCGCGTTGCTCAGGCCCAAACAGCGCGCCGCCGTGACGAATTCCATCTCCTTGAGGGAGAGCACCGGCCCGCGCGTGACCCTGGCGAAGATCGGCGTGTAGACGACGGCGATCGCCAGTACGGTGTTGTAAAGGCCCGGTCCCAGCGCGACCACGACCAGCAAGGCCAGCAGCAGGGTGGGGAAGGCGAAAAAGACATCCATCGTGCGCATCAGCACATTGTCGACCCAACCGCCAGCATACCCGGCCGTGATGCCCAGCAGCGTCCCGAACAAGGTGGCCAGCGATACGGCAAGCACGGACACGCGCAGCGAGTTGGAGCCACCTTTCATGACCCGGCTGGCCAGGTCGCGGCCGAAGAGGTCGGTGCCCAGCGGATAGGTGCTGCTGGGGCCGGTGAGCCGGTCGACGGCATGCTGCTCCAGCGGGGGGTACGGCGTCACGCCCAACGCGCCCAGCACGCTGATCACGACGAAGAACCCGATCAGAACCAGCCCCACCAACCCGCTGCGGTTGCGCACCAGACGGTACAGCACCCCCGGCTGGTGGAATTCGTGCTCGGTCACAGTCACGGCGGGTTTAGCGATCATAGGAGATTCGGGGGTCAATGGCTGCATAAATCAGGTCCACGGCAAGGTTGATAATCACGAAATTCAGGGCGATGAACAGGGTCACGCCCTGCACCAGGGCATACTCGCGCTGGCTGATGGCATTCACGGCCAGCCGTCCGATGCCGGGCAGCGAGAAAATCTGCTCGGTGATGAAGGCCCCGCCCAGCAGACCGCCGATCTCCACCCCGATCAGAGTCACGACCGGGATCAGGGCGTTACGCAGGGCGTGGCGCAGCACGACGGCACGCTCGCGCAGGCCCTTGGCGCGGGCCGTGCGCACGTAGTCTTCACCCAGCACTTCCAGCATCGAGGAGCGGGTCATGCGCATGACCGACGACGCGAACGAGAAGCCCATCGCGGTCGCCGGAAAGATGAGTTGTTGCAGGTTGAGGATCGGGTCCTGGGCAAATTCGACGTAATTGCCGGAGTTGGGCAGGATGCCGAAGTAGACCGACAGGACGTAGATGATCAGGGTGCCGAGCAGGAAGTTCGGGATGGCCAGCCCCAGCATGGAGAAGATCCGGCCGAACAGATCGATGAAGGAGTTGTGCCGGATGGCCGACATGATTCCGATGGGCAGGCCGATCACCAGCGCGATCAGGACGGAGAGGATCGCCAGTTCCACGGTGACGGGAAAGCGATCGAGGATCAGTTGGGTGACCGGCTGCCCGTGGCGGATGGAGAATCCCAGGTTGCCCTGCACGGCGTTGCCCAACCAGGAGAAGTACTGCTCGACGACAGGCTTATCCAGCCCGTAGTATTCTTCCAGGGCGGCCCGCTGATCCTCGGTGAGCATCCCGGCTTCGGTGCCAAGCTGGGCGGTGATCTGATCGCCGGGCACCAGCCGGATCGCCAGGAACACCAGGATCGACACCCCTAACAGGGTGGGTAGAAACGCAATCACCCGCTGAACAAAATAACGCCCCATAATCCAGTCCGGTCTGCCATACAGAAGGCCCAATCAGAGAGGTGAGGGCAGCCTGTGGCCGCCCTCACCCGGTAACCCTGCGGTCCGGCGTCTAGCGCTGGAGTGTGACTTCGGAGAGGAAGTACAGCGAGTCGTTGGCGCCCGGCTCCCAGCCCACCACCGCCGGCTGGGCGGCGGTATAGGTGTACCCGGCGTACAGCCAGACCCACGGAGCTTTCTCGGCAAGCTGGCGCTCAAGCTCCTGGAAGATCTGGATGCGGGCCGCCGGGTCGGTCTCGGACTGGCCCTGCTTCATCAGGCTGTCCAGGTCGTCGTCGATGTAGCCGGCCACGTTCTGGAAGCGGGCATCATACTGCCAGTAGCGGGCGTACATCGTATACGGGTCGGTCCGGCCGCCGTTGAGGGCCACGCAGGCGGTGAAGTCACCGGCCAGCCAGCGGTCCACGTACACGCTCAGTTCCAGGGCCTCGATCTCGACGGTGATGTTGATCTCGGCGAGCTGCGACTGGATGTTCTGGGCCTCGGAGAGGGCCGTCGGCGGCTCCGCGTTGGCGACCAACACAGGCAGGGTGAAGCCCTCTTCCATGCCGGCCTGGGCCATCAGCTCGCGGGCCTTGTCCAGGTCCTGTTCGTAGCAGAACAGGTCCTCGACCGGGTTGGCGAAGAGCGGCATGGTCAGCGGGCCGGTCACGCGGCCTTCACCGAGGGCGGCCACGTCGACTACCTGCTGGCGATCGAGCGCGCAGGCGATGGCCTGGCGGACTTCCAGCTTATCCAGCGGCTCGACGGCCGCGCGGAGTTGGAGGACGTGGTAGGACAGGGCCGGAGTGCGATACAGGCTGATGTTGGGGTCGTCGACCAGCAGGGTCGCGACCAACGGGTCGTTCAGCATGGCGAAGTCGATCGTTCCGGCGCGCAGGGCGGCCAGGATCGAGGTTTCGTCGGGGATGATGCGGATTTCGACGCCGTCGACGGCCGGGCCTTCACCCCACCAGTCCGGGTTGGCGGACAGGATGGTGGTCTCTTCCGGCGTCCAGCTTTCCAGCTTGAACGGGCCGGTGCCGATAGCATCGGTCGCCGGGTCGCCATTCGCGATCACGTCCGAGGACAGGATGGCGGCGTTGATGCTGGTCATGGCGGAGAGCAGCGGCACGTCCGGGGTGTTGAGGTGGAAGATCACGGTGTAGTCATCGGGCGCTTCCATCGTGTCGATGCTGACGTAGTTCGTGCGCGCGGCCGCGCCGGTTTCTTCGTTGAGGATGCGCTCGAAGGAGGCGATCACATCCTCGGCGGTGAAGTCCGAGCCGTCATGGAATTTGACACCCTGGCGCAGGTAGAAGGTCAGGGTCAGGGCGTCTTCGGCGAATTCCCAACTCTCGGCCAGAGCCGGAGCAATGTCCAGGTTGTGGTCGCTAACCACCAGTGGCTCGTAGATCATGTTGAGCAGGGACAGCGATGCGAAGGCCGTCTGCATATGCGGGTCGAGGCCGGTCGAGTCGACGGCGCGGGCCATGATCAGGGTGTTGCCGCCCTGGCCCAAGGCCGGCAGGCTGGTGACCAGCAGCGCGGCAACCATCAGAACGACCAGCAGCGGACGATAGACGTGGGTTGTCCTCATGAGCTGTTTCTCCTCCAGGCAAAAGTGGACTCTAATGGCAACAGCACCAAAACCAGCCGGTCTGGACGCGACTACCTCCTTCCCTGGTTTCGGGCAAATGAAGACGGGTTGGGGCACACACTCTGGACGAGCCAGTTCAACGCGACGGATAAGGTTTCCAGAAGATAAGCTCGGTCACGTCGGGCAAGACATACCCAGGAATGGATCCGATCTGTCGATAGCCATGCCGGCGATAGAAGTTCTGCGCCGCTGAATTGAAGTCTGAGACCAGCAGGAAGAAATCGCGTCCCGCGTCGAAGGCAAGTTGTTCGGCTTCCTGAAGCAGCAGGCTGCCGATGCCCCGATTGCCATAGTCCGGGTGGACGCCAATCAAACGGAGGTAGGCGCTGCGTCCAAACGCGCCCTGGGGCATGACCCAGGCGAAACCACAGGCCGGCGCATCGTTCGCGTCCGCGACCAGCATATGATCACCCCGTGCCATGGCCTGTTCGAACATCCGGCATGCGCTGGCTTCGGTCATGTGATAACGCTGGACCAGCGGAAGGAGGATCATCCAGCGCGCCACTGACGAGATTTCTTCGGCTTGCATGGGACGCACGTTGTACATATTGCCCATTGTACAGCCGTCTCAAGCCTGGCGCAATCGTTTCACTCATCCATAGATGGATGTTCTACACTAAACTTAGTCAAGGGGTGACCGCAATCTGTTTTGTCTCGCCCCGTCGCAGTAGGGCCAACAGACGCGGCATGAGCGTCTCGTAGGCCCAGTACAGGGGCGGGAAAGGCGCGTAGTCCCACGCGCCGATGTGGCGCACCACCTGACCGCCGAATCCCTGCTTGAACTGGAAGACGCCCCACATCCGGTCAGTCTCCTCGAACTCGTCCGGTGCGCCCCAGAAGTCGTACACGGCGTAGCCCTGGGCCTGGGCCCACTGGATCGCCGCCCATTGCAGGGCGTAATTGGGCATCCGCTGGCGTTCCTCGTTGGATGACGCCCCATAGAAGTACCAGCATTTGGGGCCGAAGTGGAGCAGGATCACGTGGGCCAGGGGCATGCCATCATATTCGGCCAGGAAAGCCTGGGCCAGCCCGGCATCGAAGAACGCGCCCCATGCCGCCTGGTAGTAGTCCGGCGGGCGAGTCAGAAAGCCGTCGCGCTGGCCGGTGGCGCGGTACAGCGCGTACAGGGTGGGGATGTCGTCCACGCCGGCCGGCCGGATCGTGACGTCCTTCTTCTCGGCGGCGCGCACCTTGCGGCGGGTGCTCTGGTGCATGTCCATCAGCAGGTCGTCCGCCGGGCGGGTGAGGTCGAGCGCGACCGTGTTGCGGAACTGGACCTGGCTGGCCGAGAAGCGCCAGCCGCGCGCTTTCAGGGTCGCCAGCGCGGCCTGACCAACCGGATCGTCGGCCGCGTCCGGCTGGCCGGGGACACCGGTCCCGGCGATGATGTCCGGGTCGATCTTGAGCCAGATCGCGCCCCGTTGGCGGGCCAGGGCTTGCAGGTGGTCGAGCACGTCGCCCAGCAGGGCCGGTTCGGCGGGGTCCAGGGCCGGGCCTTTGGGCACGTACATCACGCGCAGCGGGCCAACCCGCCGGGTGAGAATCTGTGCCGCGGCGACCGGCTGCCCCTCGCGCAGGAAGGCGAGGCGCTCCGCCGTCCAGCCGGTGGTGCGCCGCTTGAACTCGCCCCATTCCCAGGTTTGTAGCACGTGCGCGTTGGGCAGGGGGCGCAGCAGATCGTTCCAGGCGACGGGATCGGAAATGGTTGAAACGGTGAGCATGGGCAAGTCCGATAATTCTTAATGTTGAATGCTTAATTTTGAATTGAAAACCAGGGCAGGGCATTCGTTCAAGTGCGCGTCTACTCCGCCGAAATACGGACGGGGTATGCCCGTCCCTGCACCAACTACCAACAACTAATCACCAATCACTGTCTTTACAAAATACACCCCGCTGACGGGGTAGCCGCTGGCGGTTTCGTAGGTGCCGGGATGGATCGCGAAGCCCAGGCTGATCTTGAGCGCGTAGTTGGCCTCCTTGTCCGTGGAGGACCAGGAGCGCATCTGGTAGCAGCCCAGGCGGTGGGTCCAATCCAGGGCGGCCAGTTGCAGGGCGCGGCCGGTTCCCTGGCGGCGGTACTTTTCCTCCACGGCGAAGGTGTAGACGTAGGTTTCGGTCAGCGGCTGGCCGTCCGCGCCCCGGACGATCAGTTCCTCGCCGCCGCTCCACTCGGTTGCCGGGCAGACGATTGGCTGCACCTTGAACGTGATGTGCCCGATCACCTTGCCGTCACGGACGTAACCCAGGCAGATCAGGCCCTCGATCAGATCGTTGCCATGCTCGATCACCCAGCGGGCCATGTTGACGCGCTTGAGATGGTTGGCGCAGTCCGGCCACAGGGTATCGCCCGGTTCGATGCGTTCGACGGTCATGAAGGTTACTCGGCTCCTCGCCCGGTCCGGCGCAGGTAGAGCTGGTACAGGCGGTAGATCGGGGCGCTGTAGATGTAGTCCCAGGCGGGCATCCGGCGCACGACCTGGCCGCCATAGCCGCGCTTGGCCCGGTAGACACCCCACAGCCCGTCGCTGCGTGACTCGAATTCAGCTTCCAGGGTAGCCTCGTCGGCGTCGGGCACGCCCCACAGGTCGTAGACCGTGCAGCCGCGCGCCCGCGCCCAGCGGATGGCCGCCCATTGCAGGGCGTAAGTCGGCATCCGGTTGCGCTCCTCGTTGGTCGAAGCGCCGTAGAGGTACCATGCGGTCTGGCCCAGGGCGAAGACCATGATCCCGGCCAGATCGCGCCCG
This sequence comes from uncultured Anaerolineae bacterium, assembly GCA_964533805.1. Classification (GTDB taxonomy): domain Bacteria; phylum Chloroflexota; class Anaerolineae; order Aggregatilineales; family Ch27; genus JARKOQ01. The sequence continues at coordinate 33,977 of CAZHMJ010000008.1, forward strand.
GCATAGGAGGCGATCAACAGCGCGACGCGGTCTTGCGGCGCGAACAGGTCGTAGGCCGCCTGGTAGTAGGCCGGATCGTGCACGCCGAAGGCGTCGCGCTCCCCGGTGACCTGCATCATGGCATAAAAGCTGGCGACGTCGGCCCGCGTGCCTTCGCGGACGGTGACGTCTTTTTTCTCGCTCAGGCGGATGTTGTAGCGGGTCTTTTGTTTCATGCGCGCCAGGATGTCGTCCTCGCTCCCGGTCAGGTCGATCGCGACCGTGCGCACCGGCTGGACGCCCTGCGGGCTGGGCCGGAATCCGGCGCGGGTCAACGCGGCGGCGATGGACGCGCTTTCCCCGTCCGGCGCTTCGACCTTGAGCCAGCGCGCGCCGTGCCGCCGGGCGGCGGCGTGAATCTGGCGCCAGAGGCCGGGATTGTCCGCGTCCCACCAGTCCGGGGAGGCCAGGGGGCCTTTGGGGATGTAGGCCATCCAGCCCAGCCGGAAGGGCAGACGCCGGTACAGAATCTGCGCGCCGGCCACGAGCGCGCCTTGCTCGTTGGTCAGGGGCACGATCGCGCTCGTCCAGCCGAAGCGACTTTTGAGGCTGCCCCAGGCCGGAAGCTGGAGGAGATGGCCCTGGGGGTGGGCGGCGACATACTTATCCCAAGCCTGCATGACCTGTTGTTCGTCCAACCTGACCCCCATTGCTCAAGCCCGCGCAAGGGCGAGTATACCCGATGCGCCGCCCCCGGTGAAGGCGCGACTCCACACCGTGACTCAAACGGCCGTATGACGTGGGACTGACCGGATCACAACGATTGCCCCTTGTTTTGTATTCCTGACGGCTTAAGGCTATAATTCGACCAGTCTCCCCTGCGCCAGGATGCGGTTTCATCGACGCCTCGGGGCCGGGCGGTGCGCTTTGCTTCAGGGGGATTTCCAAGAAACAAGACATAAGTTGTCAAGTCTAGTCGCGGATGCTATACTGGCGACGTTTGTCACAAACAGCGCACCGAAAAACGTAGAACACTTGTAGCTGTCTGTCCTTCTGCCCAAGGAGCCACAAGCCATGAACCTCAATGAATGGGCCTTCGTGGGGATTTTTCTGGCGATCGCCGGGATTCTGCCCGCGGTGCCCATCCTGCTCGGTTGGCTGCTCGGCCCGCGCAAGCCGAATCCCATCAAGACCGACACGTACGAGTGCGGCATCGAAACGGTGGGGGACACCTGGGTCCAGTTCAAAGTCCAGTACTACATTTTCGCCCTGGTCTTCGTCATCTTCGACGTGGAAATGCTGTTCCTGTTCCCCTGGGCAGTGGCCTACCAGCGGCTCGACCTGTTCGCCTTCGTGGCGATGACCATCTTCATCCTCTTGCTGACGATTGACCTGTTCATCCTGTGGCGCAAGGGTGCCCTGGAATGGACGTGATGCACCCCGTCAAATTCAATGAGGTCGGTAGTCCTGCTATCGGCCTTTTTTGCCTTTTGAGGGAGAGCTATGCTTAAAGATGCCCTGATTCAGGCTGGCATGAACATCGGCTGGGCGACCTTCATCGACCTGCTGCTGGGCGTGGTCGTGGCGGCCAGCTTCGGCATGGTCTGGGTGCTGCTGGGCATCTGGATCGAGCGCAAGTGGGCCGGACGCTTTCAGAACCGGATCGGCCCCAACCGGGTTGGCCCGTATGGCAGCATCCAGTCGGTCGCCGACGCGCTCAAGCTGCTGACCAAAGAGGTGATCATCCCGCGTAACGCCGACCGCCCGGTGTATTTCCTCGCGCCGGTGCTGGTGGTGGCCTCGGTGATCCTGATCGCGGCGGTTATCCCCTTCTCTCCGGTCGTAATCGGCACCGACCTGAGCATCGGCATCCTGTACGTGATGGCAGTCAGCTCGATCGGCGCGATCGGCATCATGATGGCGGGCTGGGGCAGCAACAACAAGTACGCCCTGCTGGGCGCTTTCCGCGTGGTGGCGCAACTGATCAGCTACGAGGTGCCGACCGTGTTGTCGGCCATGATCCCGGTCATGATCGCCGGGACGCTCAGCATGCAGGGGCTGGTCCACAGCCAGCACGTGTGGTTCATCGTTTCGGCCCCGGTGGCGGCGGTGCTGTTCTTCATCGCCAGCCAGGCGGAGCTGGGCCGCGCGCCCTTCGACCTGCTGGAAGCCGAGAGCGAGCTGGTGGCCGGGTTCAACATCGAGTACAGCGGCATGGCCTTCGCCATGTTCTATCTGGCCGAGTTCATGCACAGCTTCTTCGTGGCGATCCTGTTCTCGGTGCTGTTCCTGGGCGGCTGGCGCGGCCCCGGCGCGGAGCAGATTCCCTTCTTGGGGATCGTCTACCTGTTCATCAAGGCCATGATCGTGTACTTCGTCTCGGTCTGGGTGCGGATGACCGTGCCCCGCGTGCGGATTGACCAGTTGCTCAACCTCAACTGGAAGTTCCTGGTCCCGCTGGGGATGATCTACGTGATCTTCATGGCCTTCGTGCTCAAGATCGCGCCGGTGCCCGACCTGACCGGCGCGCAGGCGATCGCGGCGGGGCCTTACGAGGGCGTGGCGACCGGCCTGTACCGGCTGCTCGGCCCGAACTTCGTGGCGTCGCTGCCCCAGGCGGGCATCCTGCTGCTGGCGAATGTGCTGTTCGTGGTCGTGACAGCCGCGATCCTGCGCGAAGTCGCCCAGCGCAGACGCCGGCGCGTCGAAGACCTGGTGGACGAGACGGATTACAGCGGCGCGGGCGGCGCGGGTGGCTACACGCCGGCCGACAATAGCGAGGCGGCTGCGGCTCAATAGCGGAGTTGGCCTATGGAACTGACGATTGAGTTGGTGGTTTTCGCGGTCTTTGCCATCATCACCCTGGCCGGTGCGCTGGGCGTGGTGCTGGCCCGCAACCTGTTCCGCGCCGCGCTGCTCCTGCTGGTGAGCCTGTTCGGCGTGGCGGGGCTGTTCGTGCTGCTGGCGGCGCCCTTCCTGGCGGCGGTGCAGGTCCTGCTCTACATGGGCGGCATCGCGATTCTGATCATCTTCGGCGTGATGCTCACCCGGGGGATGGTCCAGGCCCGCCAGGTGATGAACTCCCAGTGGGACCTGGCGGCGGTGATCGGGCTGATCACGTTTGTCATCCTGATGATCGTGATCGTCCAGGTAACCCAGGGCGAGGGCGCGGCGTTGCCCAGCCTGCCGCGGGGGGATGTCGCCACGGACAGCATCGCCCAGCTTGGCGCGGCGCTGGTTGACCCGGCCCAGTACGTCCTGCCGTTCGAGGTGGCGTCGGTGCTGCTGGCCGGTGCGCTGATCGGGGCGGTCTACATCGCCCGCGAAGACGAAGCGGAGTAACCCACCATGATCCCACTCTGGATGTTCCTCGTGGTCGGCGCGGCGTTGTTCGCCATCGGCGTGTTTGGCGTGCTGGCCCGCCGGAATGCGATCGCAATCCTGATGAGCATCGAACTGATGCTGAACGCGGTCAACATCAACCTGGTCGCTTTCTGGCGCTACCTGACGCCGGAGACGATGCACGGCCAGGCGTTCGCGATCTTCGTGTTCGTGGTCGCGGTGGCCGAGGCCGCCGTCGGTCTGGCGCTGATCGTGGCGATTTACCGCCGCCGCCAGAGCGTGGTCGCCGAAGACATCAACGTGCTCAAGTGGTAAGTGTGTCCGGGAGCCGCTTACAAGAGGACAGTCCTGCATGATCGATTGGACCAATGCCAACTATTTACCGTGGTTGATCCCGGTGCCGCCCCTGCTGGCGTTCGGGCTGATCTTCCTGATCACCAACCGGAGCTGGTGGTTGACCGTGGCGACGGCGATCACGGCGACTCTGCTCTCCTGGGGGATGGCGATCGCGATCGTGCTGCGCGCGGTCGGCGCGCCGCTGTTTGGATTGACGGCCCCGGAGCACTTCGGCGCGAACGCGTTCGGCTCCTCGACTCCGTGGCTGAACCTGGGGACGGAGCAGTTCAGCCTGGGCGTGGCGGTCGATCCGCTGACCGTGGTCATGCTGGCCATGGTCACGCTGACGATCTCGATGATCATGATCTACTCGATCGGGTACATGGCCCACGACCCGCGCAAAGAGCGCTTCCTGGGCTACATGACCCTCTTCGCCGGGGCGATGCTGACCCTGGTCGTGGCCGACAACCTGCTGCTGCTCTTCATCGGCTGGGAAGTGATGGGCTTCTGTTCGTACTCGCTCATCGGCTTCTGGTTCGAGAAGGAGAGCGCCTACAAAGCCGGCGTCAAAGCCTTCATGACGACCCGCGTGGCGGACGTGTTCCTGCTGCTGGGGATCGCGTACCTGTTCGCCGAGGCGGGCACCCTTAATTTCCGCGACATTTTCTTCAATGAAGCCTTTTTGGAGCAGTTGGCCCAGACTCCGGCGCTGCTGCTGGGCGGTGGGATCAGCGCGGCCGGGCTGATCGGCGTCTTCATCGTGATCGGCACGGTCGGCAAGAGCGCCCAGTTCCCGCTGCACGTCTGGCTGCCCGACGCGATGGAAGGCCCGACCCCCGTCAGCGCCATGATCCATGCCGCCGCGATGGTCTCGGCCGGTGTGTACCTGGTCGTGCGCATGTTCCCGCTGCTGGAGGCCGGGGCGGACCCCCATCACGGCCTCTACAGCGCGCCGCTGCTGCTGATGGCCTACCTGGGCGCGTTCACGGCGCTCTTCGCGGCGATCATCGCCGTGGCCCAGAACGACGTCAAGCGCGTCCTGGCCTACTCGACCATCAGCCAGTTGGGCTTCATGATCGCGGCCCTGGGCATCGGCGCGTACATCGCCGCCGCCTTCCACCTGATCACGCACGGCATCTTCAAGGCGCTGTTGTTCATGTCCTCCGGCTCGGTGATCCACGCCATGGAACACGGCGAACATCACGCCCACGAGCACGGGCACCATCCGCGCAACACCTTCGAAAGCAACAAACCCTTCGACCCGCAGGATATGCGCAACATGGGCGGCCTGCGCGGACGCATCCCGGCCACGTTCTGGTCGTTCCTGGCCGGTGGGATGGCCCTGGCGGGCTTCCCGCTGATCACGGCCGGGTTCTGGTCGAAGGACGAAATCCTGGCCGAAGCGTGGACGCTCGGCCTGGGCGGCGAGGGCTTTGGCCCGGCGATCTTCGTCTTCATCCTGCTGGTGTTGGCGGCCTTCCTGACCGCGTTCTACACCACGCGCCAGATCGCCATGACCTTCGCCGGAGAGCCGCGCACCGAGGCCGCCGCGCAGGCGGGCCTGGGCGGGCCGCGCAGTATGGTCTCCGTGTTGATGCAGGGGCCGTTGCTGGTGCTGGCCGTCTTCGCCGTGATCGCCGGGTTCGTGGGCGTCCACCCAGACTTTCCGCTGTTCGGCGCGCTCTTCAGCCCCAGCGGCAACCCGTTCCACCATTTCGTCGGCGGGACGCTGCCCCACGAGCCGCCAGCCCTGGCCTTCAGCCTGATCCCGGTGCTGTTCTCGTTCGTGGTGGCGCTGGGCGGGATTTACCTGGGCTATCTGGTCTACTGGCGCAAGCCGCTGGCGGCGGGTCAGACCGACCCGACCCAGGCCGCGCTGGACCGGATCAGCCCGGCCATCTACACCGCGATGCGCAACAAGTTCTACGTGGACGAACTGTATAACGTCGCGCTGGTCAAGCCCGCCACCTGGTTCAGCGAGACCGTGGTCAGCCGCGTGCTGGACCGGGGCCTGATCGACGGCCTGCTGCACTTCATCGCGCGGGCGGCCGCCGTCATCGGCGAGACGTTCAAGCGCTTCAACCGCGTCGTGATCGACGGGGTGGGCGACGGCATCCCGCAGGGGATTGGCGCCTTCGGCCGCTGGTTCCGGGCCATCCAGAGCGGCAACATCCAGCAGTACCTGCTGATGGTGGCGCTCTCGGTGATCGTGATCGGCATCGTGGTGTTCTGGAACCTCGTGCGCTAGGGCCAGGGAGGCGAAGCTGAATGATTCAGATCGGTAATCTTGTCACGCTACCTCTGCTGACGGCGATTGTCTTCCTGCCGCTGCTGGGCGCGATCGTGGTCATGCTGCTCCCCCGCGAGAACAAGGCCGCCATCCGCGCCACGGCGCTCGGCTTCGCGGTGGTGGAGTTCCTGCTCTCGCTCCAGCTTTTCCTGAGTTACAACTACACCGAGGGCGGCTTCCAGTTCGTGGAGCAGACCGAGTGGTTCGCCCTGCTGGGATCGTCCTGGCACCTGGGCGTGGACGGCATCAGCACGGTGATGATCCTGCTGACCGGCTTGCTCGTGCCGCTGGGCGTCCTGATCAGCTTCGAGATCGACCGCCAGCCGCGCCTGTTCATGGCCCTCTTCCTGTTCCTGGAAATGGGCCTGATGGGCGTCTTCGCCAGCCTGGACCTGATGATCTTCTTCGTCTTCTGGGAGATCGGGCTGGTGCCGATGTACTTCCTGATCAACCTGTGGGGCGGCGACAACCGGCTGTATGCCTCGGTCAAGTTCTTCCTGTACACGATGGCCGGGTCGCTGGGCCTGCTGCTCTCGATCCAGTTGATCGGCCTGACGGCCGGCACGATGGACATGGTGCAGTTGTTCCAGTTCTGGCCGGCCTTCGAGGGCAGCGGCGGGACGTTCCTGGGGATCAGCGTGGCGACGGTCAAGGACCTGGCCTTCCTGGCCTTCTTCCTGGCGTTCGCCATCAAAGTCCCGGTCTGGCCGTTCCATACCTGGCTGCCCGACGCGCACACCGAAGCGCCGACCGCCGGCTCGATGCTGCTGGCGGGCGTGCTGCTCAAGCTGGGCGCCTACGGCTTCCTGCGGCTGGTGATCCCGCTTTTCCCGGCCCAGGCGGCGGCCTTCGCCCCGGTGATCGCCTTCCTGGCGATGATGGGTATCGTGCTCGGCGCGTTCGCGGCCTACGGGCAAGATGACTTCAAGCGGCTGGTGGCCTACAGCTCCGTGAATCATATGGGTTTCGTGGTGCTGGGCATCGCGGTCGCGGCCTGGGTGTACGGGATCACCTACACCGGCGGCGCGGCGCCCTGGCTGGCCCTCGACCCGAACACGGTCGCGCTGGCCGATACCAGGAGCGCGATCATCGCCACCAACGGCGCGGTGCTCCAGATGTTCAACCACGGTCTCAGTTCGGCGGGTATGTTCCTCCTGGTCGGCGCGCTGTACCACAAGACGCACACCCGCGACCTGCGCAAGCTGGGCGGGCTGTGGGTGCTGGCCCCGGTCTACGGTGGCATCCTGATCTTCACCAGCATGGCCAGCCTGGGCCTGCCCGGTCTGAACGGCTTCGTGGGCGAGTTCCTGGTGATCCGGGGCGCATGGCCGATCTTCACGGTGACGACCCTGATCAGCATGGTGGGGCTGCTGTTCACCGGCGCGTACATCCTCAAGGGGCTGCAAAAGACCCTGCACGGCAAGCCTTCGCCGGAGTGGGTGGATTACGACCGCAGGCACCACCGCCTGGAGATCAGCCTGCGCGAGACGATCGCCATGCTGCCGCTGATGATCCTGATGCTGGTGACCGGGCTGCTGCCCAACTGGATCCTTCCCATGATCAACGATACCGTCACCCGGCTGTTTGGCGGGTCATGAGGCAGGGGGATTTATGAATTCACCATTTCCCGTACTGAGCATCATCACACTGACCCCGGTCGCGGCGGCGCTGGTGATCCTGCTGCTGCCGCGCACTGCCAAACAGGAAGCCCGTCTGATCGCCGCGGCGGCCACCGGCTTCAGCCTGCTGCTGGGGCTGTTCGTGTTCTTCAACTACAACGTGGAATTCGCCAACGCCGCGACCACTCCGGAGCAGATGTTCCAGTTCCAGGAAAGCATCCCCTGGGTGGAATCGCTGGGAATCAGCTACCACCTGGGCGTGGACGGCGTCAG
>CAZHMJ010000009.1:0-40490 GCA_964533805.1 uncultured Anaerolineae bacterium
GGCGCTAAACACCTTACCGCAGAAAGACCTTTTTCACGACTTTGCAACAGCCCTGGTGAGGCAATTCGCGGGCTTGACTCCAGGCGCGGCGGCTCTTATAATCGCCTTGTTTTCACATGGTTAGCATACGGTGCTTTGCCGCAGACCGCAGGCGTCCGGCCTCCAGCCGGGCTTAATCTCCTGCCGAGGTGAAGGCCCGGTGACTACAAAGTTTCCTCAGCCAGACGCCCGGTGCGTGGCTAGGTTGGGACGTGTATTCCGGCCTTTGCTCTTGTCTGCAAAGGCCGTTTTGCTGCCAGGAAACGGCCAAACCAATTCCTACTCAGTCAAGGAGGCAGGTATGCCTATCTCCAAAAGCAGGAAAGAGGAACTGGTTGCCCACTACGTGGAGCTGCTGAAGAACTCGGCCGGTATCGTGATCACGCAGAATGACGGCATGAAGATGGCTAATTTCGATGCCCTGCGTGCGAAGATGCGCGAGCTTGGCAGCACCTACATGGTCACCAAGAACACCTTGCTGGAACTGGCACTCAAAGAAGTCGGGATGCCCGTTCCGCAGGAGCTGCTCAAGGGGCCGGTTGCCGTGGCGTTTGCCAGCCAGGACGTCAGCAAGACGGCCAAGGCCATCCTCGACTTCCGTAAGGACGCCGAGAAGGTCTTCCTGGTGAAGGGCGCGCTGGTTGACGGCACAGTCTACGGCGAAGATGGCGTCAAGGCTCTGTCCGAGCTGCCATCGATCGACGAGCTGCGCGCGCAACTGGTCGGCCTGATCATCGCCCCGGCAGCGGGTCTGGTCAATGTGATCAACGGTGGCGTCAGCCAGGTTCTCAACGTCGTGGCTGCCTATGCAGCCAAGGAAGAATCCGCCGAGGCCGCGGCCTAGCGGGCCAGTTTCACCCAATTCTCAAACGCTAGATGAAGGCGCGCCAAGCGCGCCCGTGGGACGAAAGGGAACACCACAATGGCAGACCTGAATAAGCTGGTCGATCAACTCAGCGAACTCACCATCCTGGAAGCCGCCGAGCTGAAGAAGCTGCTGGAAGAGAAGTGGGGCGTCACCGCCGCCGCTGGCATGCCCATGATGATGGGCGCCATGCCGATGGGCGCCGCCGTGGAAGCCGCCGAGCCGGCTGAAGAGCAGACCGAGTTTGACGTCATCATCAAGGACGTCGGCCCCAAGAAGATCAACGTCATCAAGGCCGTCCGCACCTTCACGACCCTCGGCCTGGCGGAAGCCAAGGCCCTGGTCGAGGCCGTCCCGGCCACCGTGCTGCAGGCCGTCTCCAAGGAAGCCGCCGCCGATGCCAAGGGCAAGCTCGAAGCCGAAGGCGCGGTGGTCGAGGTCAAGTAAGACCCTCGGCTGACTGGTTCACTTCACTCCCCGGAGAGGCACCTGCCCTTCCGGGGAGTTTTGATTCCCCAGGGGATCATTCCACGATCGCGCCGCGCCGGCCCAGGGCGACGCGGGCGCGCTCGTCCGAAAGAGCCAGATTATCCACGATCGCGCCATCCAGGTCCGCGCCGACCAGGTTGGCGGCCTTGAGGTTGGCCTGGCCAAGCTCGATCCCGCGCAGGGACGCCCCCCGGAAATCCGGCCGCCAGCGGGGGTCCTTGGCGCGCGCCCGGTTGAAGGCCTCGATGCTGGTCTGCTGGATCGCCAGGACCAGTTCCGGGCCGCGCCGCCACGGGCCAAAGCCAAACAGTTTTTTGAATGGGCGTGACATGATTTTTCCTCTTCTTCTCTGGTGTTGGTAAGGCACTGGTGGCTATTGGCTGTTGGCTGTTAGCTTTTAGCCAAAAGCCAAGAGCCAGCAGCTAAGAGCCAAGAGCCAACAGCCCGCTTTCCTCCATTATAACCTTGCCAGGGCGGCGACCAGTAGATCGCGCCCGGCCCGTTCCGAATCGGCCAGCCGCGCCGCCAGGCTGACCGCGCTCTCGCGCCGTTTGGGGCTGTCCACCAGGACGACCGGGCCGCCGGGCGTTTCTAGAATCTGGCCCAGATCGCGCGCGGCCTCGATCAGGCTGGGTTTCGCCGGCAGGGCGTAGCAGTACGCGGCCGTGCCGCCGATGAGCAGCTTCAGGTCGTCGGCGCGGTCCACCGCGGCGCTGCGCTGCTCGGCGTTGCGGCTGAGCAGGGTGCGCGCCGTGTGGGCCAGCGTCCGGTAGTGGGCGATCAGATCGCCGGGGGCGTTGCCGGCCCAGGTTTCCAGGTAGAGCACCGCCAGGTGGCGATCCCAGGCAAGCTGGCCGAGCTGGGCATCCAGCCGCCAGCGCACGGCCGGATCGGCCAGGTCGGAGTCCGCCAGATCGGCCGCCAGGGCTTCGAGTCCGGCCGGACCTTGCAGGGCCGCTCGCCCGGCCAGGGGCACCCCGGCCAGAGCCTGAGCGCCGGGATGATCGGGATAGGGCAGCGGGGTGCCTTCCAGCACGTCCAGGGCGCTCTGGAGCGCCTCCCGGCGCAGGGTAGCCTCGTCCGGCGGGTCGTAAAGCGGGCCGCGCAGGACCAGCAGCGGGTAATCGATCCAGTGCGGCGCGCCGGTCACGGGGCCATCCCAGGCCATCTCCTCGTGCAGCGGCAGTTCACGGTACGGCCCGGCCGTCGCGGGGTCAGGGGACGGGTCGCGCACGGAGAGCATGTCGCTGGCTTCATCGTAGCCCACCAGCAGGCTGAACCCGCCCGCCAGATTGCCGGGCAGGCCGCTGGTCAGGACCGGCTGGCCGAGCCTGGCCTGGGCCTCGACCTGGCCGCGCACGTGGTCGAGCGTCGCGTCGGGCACCCATTCAGCCCGCAGGCCGCAGGCCGCGCCCGCGCGGGCCAGCGAATCCCAGGGGCGCAGGTCGCGCAGCGGCTCCCGCACCGGGGCGCGATCGTAGACGAACTTGAAGGCGTCCCCGCTGCTCCCGGCCAGATAGGCCAGGCTGCGCGCCGCCTCGACCGCGCTCAGGGCCGCCTGGAGCGCCAGAAACCCGTGATGGCCCGACGCCGGCTCCGCTTTGAAGGCCGGGACACGGGGCTTCGTGGACATGGTTCGCCTCCCTGTGAGCTTCCCCCTACCGCCATTCTACCATTTGCCCCGGTGAGGACAATTTCGAAATGGAGTGAAGGCTGACAGGCAGGGCGTCAGAACAGGGTAGCGCGCGAAAGCGATCGCCCAACGGAGGGTTTTGTAGTTCGCGCTTCTGGTCCGATCCGGGCGACGCTATCCTGTTCACTTGTGAAGCCTAACATCCCGGCGCTACGCCCCGATCACACGTGATTGTCGGGTAAGACTGCCGTTGCCGGGTGATTTCTCCGGATGGTGCACCGCGCGGTCAGTCCGCGCCGGTTTCCCCGGCCGGCTTCGCCAGGGCAGGCGGCGTCTCAGGCTCAACCGCCTGAGGCTGCCCGGCCAGCCAGATCAGGCTTACCCCGAACCCGATCAGCATGATCACCGCCCCGCTCAGATACGGCAGGTGCAGGTCGAGGTCGAGGACCATCCCCGCCCAGGTTGGGCCGAACATCCGCCCCAGGCTTTGAAAGGCGTTGTTGAGGCCCATCGTCACGCCCTGGCTGACGGTCGTGCGGCGCGAGATCAGGGTCGACGTGACCGGGTTGAGCAGCGCGTTGCCGAAGATGAAAATCCCGGTCGTGACCAGCACGCCTGGCAGGCCATCCGCCAGCAGCATCAGCCCGAAGCCCACCGCGCTGACCAGCAGCGCCGCGCGCAGCACCCGCACTTCCCCGAAGCGGCGGGTGAGCGGGCCGGTCATGACCCCCTGCATGAAGACCGAGATCACGCCGACCAGCATCAGGACGCCGCCGACCTGTTCGGTACCCCAACCGAAGCGCTTGAGGGCGTACATGCCAAAGACGCTCTCGAAGTTGGTCAGGCCGAAGGTGAGCAGGAAAGCCATGCCCAACAGCAGGCCGATCGGGCTGGACAGGGCGCGCCGCATGGCCCCGAACTGCGGTCCGCGGATGCGCCCCTGCCCGGCCGTCTCGCGTCGTTCCGGGGGCAGCGACTCCGGCAGGATGGCGACCACGAGGATCAGGGCGATCAGCGACAGCCCGGCCGCCAGGAAAAAGGGCAGCGCCAGCGAGGTCTTGGCCAGCACGCCAGAGATGCCCGGCCCCAGGATCATCCCGACACCCATCGCCGCGCCAATCAGGCCCATCCCCCCGCTGCGATTCTTCTCCGAGGTGCTGTCGCTGATGAAGGCCATCGCGGTCGGCAGGGTCGCCGAGGACAGGATACCGGCCAGAATACGCGCGGCGAACAGCATCCACAGCGAGGTCGACAGCCCGAACAGCACCTGGGCAATCGCGTTGCCCAGCACACCCACGATCAGGATCGGCTTGCGCCCGTAGCGGTCGGAGAGGCTGCCCCACACCGGCGCGAAGATGAATTGCATCACGGCGTAGGTCGCCATCAGGAGGCCCATGCTGCTGCCGGAGCCGCCAAAGCTATCCACGTAAAACGGCATTACAGGGATGACCATCCCAAAGCCCAGCAGGATGACCACCAGGGTGAAAAACAGGATCATGATATTGCGGCGTGACGAAACCATCCCGTTGTATCCTCTTACTCTAGTTCGGCCTGGGTCTGCATTGCGGTCAACATCTGTTCCATCAAGCGCAGCAGCGCCGCCCGATCCCCGGCGCTGAACTGGCCCAGCATCCGGCTGGTATTGGCCTGCCCGCGCGCCTCCACCTGGTCGAGCACGGCCCGGCCCGCCGGCTGGAGCACGACCCGCCAGGCGCGCCGGTCGGAAGGATCGGGCTGGCGCTCGACCAGACCGCGCTCGGCCAGCCGGTCGACGATGCCGGTCATGGTCGCGGCGACCTGGTGGGTAGCTTCGGCCAGGCTGGACATCGTGCAGCTCTCCGGGGCGGCCGGGTGCAGCTCGGCCCGGCGCAGTTCAACCAGGACACTGTACTGGGCCATTGTCAATCCGGCGACGGCCAGGGTCGCGGCGAGCTGGCGGCGATGCACCTGGCTCAGACACAGCATCAGCGCCCGCAGCGCGCGGGCATCTTCCGGCAGAGCCGGGTCGGCGGGGGTTGGGTGGGGAGTGGTCATGGCGAGAGTCACCAGTCTCATTTCATCCAGGGACGCGGACTGCTTTTTCCTGTACAACAAATACATCTATACTAAACTGCGTTGCTGCTAATGATTAGCCCGACGGAAAGGTTCATAATGCGCCATCGACGGTTCATTCTTGCGGGCCTCTATTTCGGTGTTTTCCTCCTGGTCGCTTTTGGAATCGTCTGCATTCTATTCTCCGACCAGATTGTGACCCTGATCGCCGACCGAAATCTGGAGAGTTTCGCCGCCGAAACCCCGACGACGACCTCCGTGACCACCATTTTCCAGTCGATCGTCGCCGATCTGATCGCTCGCCTGCGGATCGTCGGCCTGCTGTTGGTTGGGTTGGGCGGGGCGATCCTGGTGGGTCGACGTCCAATTGCGTCGGCGGTGGAAGGGCTGGCCGCTTCCTTCCCGCGCCTCGTCAAGACGCTGATCGGACAGCTCACCGCCTGGCTCCGAACCGAGGACCGGCTTCACCTGGCCCTCCTGGTCGGCATCCTCGTGCTGGCGGTCGTCCTCCGGCTGGTTTTCCTGTTCCAGCCGATGCGTTACGACGAGGCGTATACCTACAACAATTTCGCCTCCGTGCCCCTGTACATTGGCCTGGCGAACTATGCCTTGCCGAACAATCACCTGCTGCATACCCTGCTGGTCCATTTGACCACCCGGTTCGGCTCGGCGGACTGGCTGATTCGACTCCCCGCCTTGCTGGCCGGAATCATGATTGTCCCCGCGACCTATGCCCTGGCGCGCCGCCTGCACAACAAGCACACCGCCCTGCTGGCCGCGGGACTGGTGGCCTGTTCGTCCACCCTCATCGAGTATTCGACCAACGCGCGCGGCTACAGCCTGCTCACCCTGTTTTTCCTGCTGGACCTGCGGCTGGCGCTGACGCTGATTCGTTCGCGCGATCTGGCGCCGTGGTCGCTGTTCGTCGTCTTTTCGGTTCTGGGCTTTTTCACCATTCCGACCATGCTTTACGGGTATGGCGCGATCTTCGTCTGGCTCGCGGCGGCCATGGGACTGAGCCTCGAAGGCCCGGAACGGCGGATGCAGCTCAGGCGGCTGGTCATGGCCTCGATCCTGGTCGGCATCCTCTCGGCGATTCTGTATTTCCCCGCTTACGCCGTCTGGGGCATCGAAGCCATCGTCGGCAACAAGTTCGTGGCCCCGCTGGCCTGGCCGGAGTTTGTCTCCGGTCTTCCCGAAATGTTGTCGCTGACCTGGGCCACCTGGAATCGCGATATCGGCGGTCTGCTGAGTCTCGTCCTGGCGGGCGGTTTCGGGCTGGGCCTGGTCGCGAGCCGGCGGACGGATCGCTATCCGGCCTCGCTGCTCGTGCCGGTGACGCTCCTCGTCTGCGCGGCGATCCTGATTGCGCAGCGCGTCATCCCCTTTTCCCGGGTCTGGCTGTTTCTATTCCCGCTGTATGCCCTCTTCGCCGCCTGGGGCATCAGCGCCGGGCTGGCCTATCTCGCCCGGCGGCGTACCCCGCTCGTCTCGGCCGGCGTGACGGCGCTCGTCTGCCTGATCCTGTCGGCCAGCGTCCTATCGTCGCGCTCGGTCAACTATACGATCGAGACGGGAACGCTCCGGGATGCCAAGCCAATCACGGCCTTCCTGTCGAATTATCTCCTCGAAGACGACCGGGTCTACGCGATCGCGCCGTCCGATGCGCCGCTGGTCTACTATTTCAGGCAGTCCCACCTGCCCAGCGGGTGGATCGCCAAGACCGTGGAGACACTGTCCGCGGGCAGCCGGATCGTGATCGTGGTCAACAAGACCGAAAAAGACACCCTGGAGGATATGCTCGGCCTGTTGGACGAGATGGGCCTCGCTCTGGCGGACTACAGCGATCCGGAGCTGGTGCAGACCTACGAGACGGCCGATCTGTACCTGATCACCCGGCGTTGATCCGCCGATCGGCAATCCTTTGGATGCTTGATATTCAGCGTCGCTAACTATATCCGCTTGGAGAAGTCAGGTCAAGAGCAGGAAGGGCCGTTCAGGCGAGGAAACTCCCCATCTCACTGGCGCGAGGAAGGCAAATAAGCGGCCAGGCTGTTGCGGGCTTGGGACTGACCGCCGTTCCGGGGCCGATCCCGTCCGGCTCAGTCGCCGGAGCGCCGGTGCTGGGCGCGGGTGGTGGCGAACGCGGTCGAGGATGCGACCGGCAGCACGAACGCGATCCCGCTTTCTTCGAGGTCTTCCCCCTCAAGCTGATCGAACACCTGCTGCGTGGCTTGCAGGATCGCCTCGACGGCGGCTTCGTCATCGACCACGGTGAACAGGGTGCGGTGATGTTCCTCGCTACCGCGCAGGAGGTGCGTCAGGCGGGGAACCAGCGGCAGGTCGTCCCGCAGGCCATCGTGCGCGTGGCGCATCCGCACCAGGCCGGTGCTCTCCAGGATGGTGATTCCCGGCGCGCCGGCCGCCTCCCAGGCATCCAACAGTGTCATGCAATAGTCGGGGTTGTTCAGGACCATCAATACCATGTGTTTCATGCCGCGTCTCCCATCGATGGATTCTTGACCGTCCCAACCTCGGCGGACGCCGGCCGGTCGAACAGGCTGCGCAGCAGGGGCGGGGTCAGCAGCGTGGTCAGGATGACCACCCCCACCACCGCGGCGAAGACCTCGGACCGGATCAGGCCGTTGTTGACTCCCACCGTGACCACGATCAGGCCGACTTCGCCCCGTGACATCATGCCCACGCCCAACTGGAGCGACTCGCGGTTGGTCAACCCACCCAGGCGCGCGCCCAACCCCGCGCCCAGCACCTTGCTGACGATCGCCACCACGGTCATGCCGAGCATCAAGAGCAGGCTGTCGCCGGTCAGCTCACGGGCGTTGGCCACCAGGCCGATGTTGACGAAGAAGATGGGCACGAACACGCCGTAAGCGATGGTCGAAATGCCCGACTGGATACGCTCCTTGAGCGGGCTGCGTCCAAAGACCAGCCCGGCCAGGAACGCCCCGGTGATGGCCGCCATCCCGCCCAGCACTTCCGCCGACCAGGCATACAGCAGCATAACCGCGAATACGAATGAGATCAACCCCTGGCTGACCGGCAGGCGGCTGACCCAGCGCGTGACTCCGATGGCGACCATGCCGATGCCCAGCAGCATCGAGATCAGGATGAATCCGGCCATGCGCACGACGGTCAGCGCGATACTGCCCAGCCCGGACTCCCCGCCGCCTTCCACGGCCAGGGCCAGGAAGATCGACAGCCCCAGCACCACCAGGATATCATCAAACACCGCCGCGCCAAGCAGGCTGATCCCGACCCGGCTGCGCAGCACATTCAGCTCCATCAGGGTCTGGGCCGAGATGCTGACGCTCGTCGCGGCCAGGGTCAGGCCGACGAAAAGCGCGCCGGTATCGGCCAGGCCAGCCAGCTTGCCCAGGCCGTAGCCCATCCCCACCGGGGCGATCACGCCCAGCGTCCCGGCCAGGGCGGACACCTTGCCGGATTTGACCAGGTCGGACAGGTGCAGGTCCAGCCCGGCGATGAACATCAGCAGCAGCACGCCGAATTCGGCCAGCTCGTGAATCACCTGATCGGTATGGGCTTCGGCCGTGAAGAACGACAGGTGCAGGAAGTCTAGCAAGGATGGCCCAAGCACCAGGCCGACCAGCAGTTCGCCCAGCACGGAGGGTTGGCCCAGCCGGTAGCTCAGATAGCCCGCCAGCTTGGCCGCCGTGATGATCACCATGAGCGCCAGCGCTAACTGCAAAAAGGGAGTCATCGCGCCCTGCCTCCTTACCCTCGCAATGGGCAGGCCTCGAACCGGCCCGCCCAATAAAAAAAGCGCCCCCAGCCGGTCCAGATCAGGCCAGGCTGCGCCTCCGTGGCGCTGCGGCTCGACCTTCATCCGGGTGGCCTCAGCGCGGCACATCCGTAAGGTAACATATCCCGCCCGCCGAAAAAAGAGTCGAGGGCGGATTCTGGTTGGCCATCCGGAGAATCCGCCCCAAATTTGTTCAAGTTGCCCAGATCGGGTATTCGCCCGGTCTACCCCCGCTTGCGCTTGACCTCCTCGTCCAGCTCGTAGTACTCGTCCGCCGGTCCGCCCTCGTCCTCCAGGCGCAGGCGCGAATCCTGGGCCGCGTCGCGCCGCCCGTCGGCATAACCGTCGCGGTAGCTCTGGCGCTCGCGGCGATCGTCCGGCAGGCTGGCCTCGGCCCGGCCTTCATACCACGCCTGCCCGGCCATGTGCGCGACGAACAGGGGCAGCCAGATCAGCAGGGGCAGCGCGTCGACGCGGCCCCAGGGGGAAGGCATGAGATACTGGTAGACCAGCGCCGACCAGTAGATCGTGAACAGGAGGGCATGCACCGCCGCCGCCAGACGCGCCATGCGCCGTTCGAGGGGCAGGTCGGCACCTGTCCGCCCCGCCCTGATGCGGCGTCTGACCAATTCGACCGCCGCCGCCACGCCAATCACCACCAGCACGAGGATGAACAGCACACTACCCAGGGGAATCATCGTCCCACCTCCGGCGGAGCCTCACACTCTGATTACGTCGTCGGCTGGCCGGGGGTTGCGAGGAGCGGGCAGCGATCAGCAAAGAACGAACCCGGCCGAACGGCGGGGCGCGTCGATGCAGCGATCGCGCCGACGCCACGCGGCAGGGTCAAACCCTGCCGCTGGGAAAAAAGCCCACTGAAGGGGCTAAAGGCATGGTTCGGCCTCGATGGTAGCCCCTTTAGCGGGCTTATTCCCCCCAGCGGGATGCTTTGAGCATCCTGCGTTCAGGCGGCCACTCTCGCGGGCCACGCTCCCCTTTTCGGATCGGCTGTTCGATTCCCCACGTCGGACCGCAGTCCGCCGCTACGAAAAACGAACCCGGCCGAATCGCCAATCACGCCAGCATTGCCTTTGACGCCTGGACGCTGGCCGCTTAGACGCTTTTTCTGGCCCCTAATGGACGTAGATCGGGTTGGAGAAAATCCAGCCGCGCTCGCGGCCCCGGTAGGCGCGCCAGGCCTCGGCCCGGTACGCGCCGGGTTGGGAGGGCCGGTAGCCGAGGGCCGTCCCGTAGCCTTCCATCACGACCTCGCCGTGCCGGATCAGGCGCAGCCGGGCCGGGGCCGGGGCGCTGATGCGCAGCTCGGCCGCCTGGCCGGGCCGGACATCCCCGCCCACCGCCGCCAGCGTCTCGCCGGACTCCGTCCGCGCCTCGAAGCGGAAGCCGCGCGGATCGCCGGGCAGGCCGTAGCCCACGAAACTTCGCCCATGCCCGACCGCCTCCAGCAGCGCCCCGCGATCGGCCCGCCAGTCGCCGCTGAGGGGTTGCGCCAGCAGGACGTGGGTGTTGACCATGCGGAACACCATCTGGTAGGGGAAGATCACCCGCTTCAGGGGACCGGCCCGCATCGGGGTGGCGTGCGCGTCGCTGTTGCCGACGGCGCTCACCCGGCGGCCCTCGGCCAGCAGCCGGTCCCACAGTTTCAGAGTATCCGGGTCGGGGCCGGTCAGGCGGCCGGGGAAATCAAACACCGCGAGGGCCGTCGAGAAGGGCGTTGCCAGCAGGGTCTTGAGCGAGGACATGGTATTCCACAGCTCGATCCCAGCATAACCCTGGAGGTCCCAATCCTCCCAGCTATAGCTGCCCTCGCCCAGCCACGGCACGGCCCGGTCGATGGGGTGGGCCAGGAAGGCGCAGCCGCCCGCCGCGTTGACCGCGTCCAGCAGGCTCTGGGGCGGCCGGTTCTGGGCGGCAGGGGCCATCTCCTCGCGCGCGCCGTAGACCAGCAGGTGATTGCGCTGCGGGTCGCGCTGCATGTCGTGGACTTCCTCGCCGGTCAGGAGCAAGACCTGCCGCCCGTCCGGAGCGCGGTAGGTGCCCTCCACGCCCTGGACGAGCACGTTGTGATCGGTCGTCAGGACAAAATCCAGCCCGGCCCGGATGGCCGCTGCCGCGACGACGGCATGCGTCCCCGCGCCGTCGGAGTAGGTCGTGTGAGCATGCAGGTTGCCGACGTATTCGTACACGGTTCGCGCCTTTCTGAAAAAAGGATGCGAACCGCCAAGACGCCAAGAACGCAGAGGAAAAGATTCTCACCGCAGAGGACGCGGAGAACGCGGAGAGAAACCTATCAGGAGATTCAATCTTTCCGCTTTTGCCTTTCTCCCTCTTTTTCCTTTGCGTTCTCTGCGTCTTGGCGGTTCGCTCTGTTTTTGACGGTATAATGCCGATGTGCATCCGGGGCGACCCAACGGACCAGCCGCAGTCAAGCATAAAGAGGATAACCCATTTGAGCAAGCCAATTCCACCCAGCCGTGAGTCGCGCCAGGCGGCCATCGCCCGCCAGATGGTCCGTGTGGAGGGGCGGCTGGCCGGTCTGCGCCGCCGCAGCGACCGCTGGAGCCTGATCCGGCTGGGGGTTTTCGCGGGCGGTGCGCCCGTGTGCTTCGGGCTGCTGTTCGCGGTGGGCGAATGGGCCTTCTGGATCGCGGCCGTGCTCTGGCTGGCGGCGTTCATCGCGGCGGTGCGCGTCCACGGCCGGATCGAGGCCGCCATCCAGCGCCACGTCGCCTGGCTGGCCTACCAAAATACGCGCCTGGCCCGCTCGAAGCTCGATTGGGCCCACATCCCCCAGCCGCCCGCCCAGCCGCCCGCCGCCGAGCATCCCTTCGCCACCGACCTCGACCTGGGCGGGCCGCGCTCCCTGCATCACCTGATCGGCGCCGCCGCCACCCGCGAAGGCAGCCAGCGCCTGCTGGACTGGCTGGCCGCGCCCGTCCCCGACCCGGCCCGCATCGCCGGGCGGCAGGCCGCCCTGCGCGAGCTGATCCCGCTGACGCCCTTCCGCGCCCGGCTGCACCTGGCCGCGACTCTGGCCGCCCGGCGTGGCGACGATTCCGCCTGGGAAGGCCAGCGCTTGCAGCGCCTGGTGGCCCGGCGCCGCCCGGCGGACGCCCTGCGCCAGACCTTGCGCCTGCTGGGCGGGCTGGCCGGAGTGAATATCACCCTGCTGATCCTGCACGCGGCGGGAGTCCTGCCCCCGTTGTGGCTGGCCGGCCTGCTGCTCTACGCCCTGATCGCCATCCTGCGTCGCGACCTGGTCGAAGACCTGTTCGAAGAAGCGATCGGCCTGACCGATGGGCTGCGCCGCGTGCGGGCCGTGCTCGGCCTGCTGGAAGACTGCGCTACCTGTCCGGGCCGGCCGCGCCTGGCGGCCCTGCTCGCCCCACTCCACGCCCGCGAACCCGGCCAGCTTCGCCCCTCGACCGCCCTGCGCCGCCTGGAACGGATCGCCTCGGCGGCCAGCCTGCAAGGCAACCCGATCGTCTGGCTGCCGCTCAACCTGCTCCTGCCGTGGGACTTCTTCTTCGCGTGGCGGCTCGAACAGCACAAGGCCGAGCTGGCCCTGCGCCTGCCGGGTTGGCTGGAGACCTGGTTCGAGCTGGAGGCGCTCAACTCCCTGGCCGATTTCGCATACCTCAACCCGGAATATACCTTTCCACAGGTCGTGGACGATCGGGATCACCAGCCGGTGCTGGCGGGCACGGCCCTCGGCCACCCGCTGATCCCGCCCGCGACCCGCGTCTGCAACGACTTCCGCATCGCGGCGCGCGGCGCGACCCTGCTCCTGACCGGCAGCAATATGTCCGGCAAAAGCTCGTTCCTGCGCACGGTGGGGGTCAACATGCAGCTCGCCTGGGCGGGCAGCGTGGTCGCGGCGGAAGCGCTGAGCCTGATCCCGTTCCGGCTGTTCACGTGCATCCGGGTGACGGACTCGGTCACGGACGGCATCTCGTACTTCTACGCCGAGGTCCAGCGGCTCAAAGCCCTGCTGGACGCCCTGGACGGGCAGGACGCGGCCCATGCCGATCGCCTGCCGCTGTTCTTCCTGATCGACGAGATTTTCCGGGGGACGAACAACCGCGAGCGCCTGATCGGCAGCCGGGCCTACATCCAGGCCTTGATCGGCCGGGGCGGGACGGGTCTGGTCGCCACCCACGACCTGGAGCTGGTCCATCTGGCGGAGGACAACCCCGCCGTGCGGAACTATCACTTTCGGGAGCAGATCGTGGACGGACGGATGCACTTCGATTACCGGCTGCGGCCCGGCCCGTGCCCGACGACCAACGCCCTGGTGATCATGCGCCTGGCGGGGCTGCCGGTGGAAAACAATGTTGAATTTTGAGTTTTGAATGTTGAATTGAAAGGCAAAAGCAGGAGGGCGGCCCGGACGACATCCGCCCCTCCCGCCTTTCAATTCAAAATTCAACATTAAGCATTCAAAATTGCTTTTGAAATTCGGCCATCGGGAAGGGTCGCCCGTGGCCCGGATAGACGGTCGTCACCGCCAGCCCTTTCAGCTTTTCCACGCTGGCCTGGGAGGCCGCCCGGTCGTCGATGATCGACCAGACCTCAGGCCGGTTGGTATTGGCCAGCATATCCCCGCAAAAGAGGTCACCCTCGGCGGTCAGGATGGCGATCGAGCCTTTGGAGTGCCCCGCCAGTTCGACGATCCGGGCGTCCAGACCATAGGCGGCGAGGTCGTCGCCCTCCGCCAGGGTGAGATCGGGCTTGAACTGATCCGCTCGCCCCAGCCTGAAGAGCAGCGCGAACAGCGCACGCACGACCATGTTGGGCTTCTTGCGGTTCCAGGTCATGTCGCCGCGCTCGACGATCCCCCAATCGGCGGCGTGCATGGCGATCTTCGCGCCGTACTTCTCACGGAGGTAGGCGGCATTCCCGCTGTGGTCGAAGTCGCCGTGAGTCAGCACGATCAACCTGAGGCGGCCGGGTTGGCAGCCCGCGCGCGCCAGCGCCTGCTCGATCAGCCTGCGCTGGCCGGAGCGTCCCGTGTCGATCAGGATGAAGCCGTCCCCGGCCCGGACCAGGTAGCAGCTCACCGAGACGTTGAGCATGAAAGGCATCGTAATCGGCGTGATCTCGACAGCCATCGTTTCCCCCTCCGGCGACAAACGGCCATCATTCCCTGTCCATGCATACAAAGCCTATACGCGGCACAACCGGCCGGCGTTGTGATGGCTTGAAGCGAGTCCGATTGGCTTCAGGGTCTTCACGCGCCAACGCATGTCATGGATGGCCGGCGGAGCCGTCCGGGGTCTCACTCGCCAGGGTGGACAGGACCTGGATGAGGGTCCGGACCGTGCGCCCCACGCCCGCCAGGCCGCGCGCCACAGTCGTATCGCTGAGGTAACTGGCGCGCAGGCTGTCCGTCTCCCGGTTCAACGTCTGAGCCAGGTCGAGCGCGGCGCGCGCGGCGAAAGCGCCGTCCGGTTTGCGGGCCTGGTCGAGGGTCTGGCTGAGATTCGCCGCGAAATTCCTGATCTGCTGGCGGCCGGCGTAGAAGTCCGGGTCGGTGTAACTGGGGTTGATGCGGCTCACTTCAGGGTCTATGCCGCGGCTCAGGGTGTACAGGAGTTCCAGTTGCCCTGCTCGGGGGGCGGTCTGGATGCAGCGCACGGCTTCCGCCACGTTGTTCTGGCGGATGGCGGCTTGGACCTGGGCGAGCAGGTCGTCCGGTCCGGGTTGTGACTGGGCCATCACCGTCTCCTTCCGGTCGTCGATCTGCCGCCCATTGTGCGGGTTTTCACCCTTTCGCACAACCGGCTCACCCCTGGCGGGCCGCGGCATGGCCGGCCAGCCAGCCGGTGGAGAAGGCCGCCTGCAAATTGTAGCCGCCGGTGTCCGCGTCGATGTCCAGCACCTCGCCCGCGAAGTAGAGGCCCGGCACCAGCCGCGATTGCAGGCTGGCCGGGTCGACCTCCTTGAGGCTGACCCCGCCCGCCGTGATGATCGCCTCGCTGAAGGGCCGGTAGCGCGTCACCTCCAGCCGGAAGTCCTTCAGCCACAGGCGCAGCCGTTTTCTTTCCGGGGCCGTGATCTGGTGGACGATCCTGTCGGCCGGGATGCCGGTGAGCTGGATGCAGACCGGGATCAGGCTGCGCGGCAGCAGCTCCTTGAGCAGGGTCGCGAACTGCTGTTTGTGATGCTGCTCGATGTCGCGCAGCAGGCGGGCGTCCAGCTTCTGGTCATCCAGGGCGGGCTTGAGATCGATCGACAGGGTGGGCCGCGCGCCCTGGATCAGGGCGTCGACCACCTGCCGGCTGAGGGTCAGGATCAGCGGCCCGGACACCCCGAAATGCGTGAACAGCATCTCGCCGAATTCCTGGGCCGTCTTTTTGCCATCGATCCAGAGGCTGACGGCCACGTTCTTGAGGCTGAGGCCCTGAAGCTGCCCGGCGACATCGCCCGCCGTCTCCAGGGGGACCAGCGCGGGCCGGGCCGGGATGAGGGTGTGCCCGACGGCGGCCGCCAGCCGGTACCCGTCCCCGGTGGAGCCGGTGCCGGGGTAGGACGCGCCCCCGGTGGCCAGGATGACCGCCGGGGCGTGATACGACCGGGGCGAGGTCTGCCGGGCCGGTTCCGCCCGCGTGGCTCGCGTGGAAACCGCGCCGACCTGGACTCCCGCGATCCGTCCCTCGACCACCAGCAGTTTCTCCACCGGGGCGTGGTTGTGGAGCGTGACGCCCCGCGCCTGCACCCAGCCGTGCAGCGCGGCGACGACCTCCGGGGCGGACTGGCTGGCCGGGAAGACGCGCCCGCCGCGCTCGGTGACGGTTGGCACGCCCAGTTCGTCCAGCAGCCGGATCAGGTCCTCGGTGAAGAAGGCATGAAAAGCGCCCCGCAGAAAGCGGCCGTTGGGGCCGAAATGGCGGATGAAATCCGCCAGCGGCGTGCTGTTGGTCAGGTTGCAGCGGCCCTTGCCCGTGATGGCCAGCTTGCGGCCGGGGCGGTTCATCTTTTCCAGCAGCAGGGTGCACGCGCCCTGCGCGGCCGCTTCGCCCGCGGCCAGCAGCCCGGCCGCGCCGCCGCCGACCACGATCACGTCGTAGCGGGCGGGGTCTGTTTCGCCTGTGAGACCGTGTGGCATGACACACTCCAGAGGGATTATTCAGGCTTTCGATTATCCAGGCAGGCCACGGTGAAAACAAGGGAGAGGAGCCGGTCAGCGGGCGGATTTTGCCCGGTTCCCGAACCGGTTTATACTACGCGATAAGTCCGGTTCGTTCCAGAAAGGATTGTCTCATGGCGAACGACAAGAAGAAAAAGAAGGACAAGAAAAACAAAAAGGACAAGAAGTAGCGCCGAGAACACCATGAACCACATCCCTCGTTCCAGTCCACCGGGCCTCACTGGCCGGAAGCGCCGGGTGGGGGTTCGTTCGCCAGGGGGGACAGGACCTGGATGAGGGTCTGGGCCGTGCACCCCACGCCCGCCAGGCCACGCGCCAGGTCTATCTGGCTGATGTAATCGCGGCGCAGGCTTTCGGTTTCCCGGTTCAACGTCTGAGCCAGGTCGAGCGCGGCGCGGAGGGCGGCCGATCCGCCGGGCTTGCGGGCCTCGTCCAGCGCACTCTTGAGATCCATCCCATAGGTCCTGAGCTGGTCACGACCGGCATAGAAGTCAGGGTCCATGGGCTGGATATGGAGGAGACGCAGGGCCGGGTCCAGGGTGCGGCTCAGGGCGTACAGGAGTCCCATCTGCTCCTCTCGGGAGGCTGCCTGGATGCGGCGCACGGCTTCCGCCACGTTGTCCTGGCGGATGGCGGTCTGGACCTGGACGAGCAGGTCGTCCAGTCCGGTCTGTGAATCGGCCATCGGAGGTTCCTTCCTTTCGATCTGCCGCCTAGGGTGCGATTATCCACCCCTTGATACAAGTCCAAAGGCTGCGCCAGGGGTAGGGCGGAGTTCTGCATGTCGCGCAGGGCGGCGGTGATGGCCGGAGACAGCGCCGCCTGGGGATCGTCGGGTTGAGTCATGGGGTATGCCTCATCAGGGTGCCGGACCGGGCCCGTGCCACAGTCACCGCCAGTTCGCTCATGGGATCGAACGTGGCATCCGCCAGCGCTCTTCCACCGATGCCACCACAGGCGGCTTCGAGCGCGTGACGAAAGACGCCGGTGGCCCGGTCATCCCCGGCATGGGTCAGGCCTTCCGCCAGTCGACTGAGTGCGTGGGTCCGCTCCCACGCATCCTGAATGCTGTGCGCCACGTCTCCGGCTTCATCGAAGCGCCCGGCCTGGACCAGGTCTGCCACGATGGCATACAGCGCTCTTCCCGCGTCGTCCTCGTCGGAAATGCCGCGCGCCGCCTTGACCGCGTCGGCGTAGTGACCGGCTTTGGCCAGGGCGGACGCCAGATCCCTTAGCGCCCATTGATGATGCCTGGGATCCTGAATGGCATGCACCGCCTTGTGCGCTTCATCAAAGACCTGGGAAGCCCGGCTGTCCTGCGCCTGGGCCAGGGCTGCCGCCAGTTCGCTCAGCGCCGTGGCCCGCCCCCATTCTTCCTGAATGCGCCGGGTTAGCCTGGCCGCCTGATCGAAATGCCCGGCCTGGGCGAGGGCGGCTACCAACTTACTCAGGGTTCCCGCCTGAATCCGCGCGCTCTGAATGTGGTCTGCCACCTGGTCCGCTTCATCAAAGCGCCCGGCCCAGGCCAGGGCTTGGGCCAGGCTGCTCATGTAGTTCGTTCGGAAGCTCGTGCTCTGAATGCTCTCCATCAGCCGGACCACTTCGCCGACGGTCTGGGCATCCCCCAACTGGGCCAGCGCGGATTCCAGCCCATTGATGGCATACCCGAGTTCTTGCTCTCGAAGCGTGCGCACGATCGCCAGGGCCTCGTGGAACACGCTGGTGGCCTGGCGCCTGTCTCCAACCTGGTCCAGGGCGGTCGCCAGTCTACTCAGCGCCCGGACCCGGTTTTCCTCTTCCCGAATGTGACGCGCGACCTCGACCGTTTCGCGCAACGCGCCGGTGACCTGCTCGTGCTTCGTCCCGGCCAGCGCCGTGGCCAGCGTTCCCAGGGTAACGGCCTGGTTCCACCCATAGCTTATGCGACCTGCCACCTGGACGGCTTCGCGGTAGGTGCGAACGGCCTGTTCCACCCCGGCCTGGGGGAGGGCCGCCGCCAGCCCACACAGGGCGCGCTGCTGCTCGGACTTGAGGCTGTCCGCTATCCTGACCGCCGCGTCATAGCAGCCCGCCAGAGCCACATCCTGGACGAGGTCCGCCCGATCCCATTCATCCGGCATGTCACGCGCCGCTTCGAGTGCGTCGTCCTCCCGCCCGTGCTGGGCCAGGGTGAGGACCTTGATTCGCCGGGCTTCCGTTTTGCGCAGGGTATCCAGCTCGCGCAGAATGCGCTCCTTCCTGCCTTGGTTGTCCAGACGGCGCGCGACCTCGACCACTTCGTCGAATGCACTGTCAGATAGGCTCACCCGGGTCTCAATCAAACGCCTGATCGAGCGCAAATCACTCGGGCCGGATGGCGCCGGAGACACTCCTGCCTGGGAATCGCCGGGCTGGGGCATGGGATTGGCCTCCTCTGGATCGCCGCATGTCCAGGCACAGTATAGTCCGGGCGCCGGGCGGGGGAAAACGGGCGCGGGCGGCCTTACTCGTCCAGGGCGCGGGCGCAGCGGAAGCCCGTGGCGCGCGATCCGCCTGATCCGACTTCGACGTAGCCACGGAAGGCGGCGCGGAACAGGGGCCGGGAGTGCCCGACCCACGAACCGCCCCGCACGACGTGGAGCTGGCCGCCGGCCGGTCCGCCGGGATTGACCTGGGGCTCGGCCGGGTAAGGGCCGAACCAATCCGCCACCCATTCGCCTACATTCCCGATCAGGTCCAGCGCCCCGACCCAGGCGACTCCCTCCGGAAAACTGCCCACGGGCGCGGTTTCCTCGAATCCGTCACAACCGGCCACGCCGTCGATCACGTCCGGATCCAGACGGGTCTCGTCGTCCATGTTGGCCAGCCGGCACGCGAAGGTGTTTCCCCAGGGATAGACCAGGCTGTCCGGCCCGCGCGCGGCATATTCCCATTCGGCCTCGGTCGGCAGCCGCGCGCCGCGACTGGCACAGAAGGCGGCCGCCTCCTCCCAGGCGATCTGTTCGCGCGGCAGTGTGTCCCCGGCGAAAAACGACGCGAATTCGGCCTGGCCGTCGAAGGCCGCGAACTGGGCGTTGGTCACTTCGGTCCGGTCGATCCAGAACGGCTCCTCGAAGCACACCCGGTGGACCGGCCTTTCGTACGCGTTGTCGGACGCGTCGTCGCCCATCCAGAAGCACCCGGCCGGGACGAGCACCATCTCGACCCCGTCGAAGTCCCGGATCACCGACGTCCAGTCGGCATTGCGCGCGCCGTCGGGCAGGCGCACCGCTTCAAGCGGGAAGGGCGTGTGTGTCGGCATTGGGGTAGCAGGGAGGACCGGCGGCGCGACGTCCGTTTCCACGGGGCGGGCACAGCGGAAGCCGAAGAAGTCGTAGCCGAGGCTTGGAACCGCGTACTGGCGATAGTATGTGCTCGGCCAACCGGCATTGAAATCGCTCCATCCGCCTCCCCGCGCCACGCGATATTGGCCCTCCGCGGGGCCGGGCGGGTTGATCGCGCCAGCGGCCCGGGTGGCATACAGGGTGGGGCTGTACCAGTCCGCGACCCATTCCCACACATTCCCGCCCAGGTCCAGCGCCCCGACCCACGCCGCACCGCCCGGACGGCTGCCGACATCCGCCGTGCCCTGCTGGGCCGTGCGGTTCCAGATCAGGCGCGTCTCATCCCATACATTCCCCCACGGGTAGGTGAGCGCATCCGGCCCCCGTGCCGCATATTCCCATTCCGCCTCGGTGGGCAGGCGCGCCCCCCGGCTTTCACAGAAGGCGGCTGCCTCCGCCCAGGTAATCGTCTCGCGCGGGCGGTTCTCCCCGGAGAACGCGGATGGACTGGCGGCCTGGCCGTCGAAGGCCGCGAACTGCCCGTTGGTGACTTCCGTCCGGTCGATCCAGAAGGGTTCCTCGAAACACACCCGGTGAACCGGCCGGATGTCATCGAGGACGGTCGTCTTTTCGTCGCCCATCAGGAAGCACCCGGCCGGAACCAGGACCATGTCCACGCCGTCGAAGGCCCGGATGATGGGCGACCAGTCGGCGTTGTGTGCTCCGGCAGGCACGGAAGCTGTTTCAGGATCAAAGGGGATGGGGCTCGGTACAGGCTCGGCCGGGGTGATCGGCGGCGCGTCCGCCGCGATCGAGCGGGCGCAGCGGAAGCCGAAGTCGCCGTCGCGGTTCTGGGGAGCGTATCGGGTGCGATCCGTGGCGCGGAAAATATCCGCATAGGGGGAACGATACCATGAGCCTCCCCGCAGCACGCGGTACTCGCCTGATACGGGGCCGCCGGGGTTCACCGCCGGGCCTTGTGGATAAACCCCATACCAGTCCGCCACCCATTCCCACACGTTGCCAATCAGGTCGACCGCCCCCACCCACGAGGGTTCGTAAGGAATGCTGCCGACCGGCACGGTCCTGCCGAGCGCATTGTGAAAACCCAGCGCATGGGTTGCATCCACCCTGTTCCCCCACGGATACAACCATCCATCCGGCCCCCGTGCCGCATATTCCCACTCCGCTTCGGTCGGGAGCCGCGCGCCTCGGCTTTCACAAAATGCGGCGGCCTCTATCCAGGTGATCTGTTCGCGCGGGCGATCATCGCCGGGAAAGTATGACGCATTCTCCGCCTGTCCATTGAACGCCGCGAACTGCCCGTTGGTGACTTCCGTCCGGTCGAGCCAGAAGGGTTCCTCGAAGCACACTTCGTGGACCGGTTGTTGATCGGCCTCGCCGACCTCGCTGCCCATCCGGAAGCACCCGGCCGGGACGAGCACCATCTCGATCCCATCGAAGGTCTGGATGACCGGCGTCCAGTCGGCGTTGCCCCCGGAAAAGCTCCGGGCGAGGGCCAGCCCATCCTCGGGGACAGGGGAGGGTATGGGGCCAGTCTGGGCGGTCACGCGGCCCAGACTCAGCCCGGCCAGCCCGGCCATGCCGATTAGCACCAGCGCCGCCAGCCCGCCAGAGATCGTTCGCCGCGACATGAGGGGTCTCCTTCCTCCACCGGAACCCGCCAGCCGGGGTGATCACCGGGCTGGCGTGGTCTGTTCCCATCGTAGAGTCGATCACGGCGGGCGGCAAGCGGCGATTGGCCTGCGGATCGCATACGCGGCGCGGGATGCAAACAAAATGCGGGACCTCACGGTCCCGCGGATCGGCGCGTTTCGAGCGGATTTCAGCCGCCCGGCTGGGTCAGGATCATCGCCATCGTCGCCGCGTCGATGTTGCCGCCGCTGAGGATCACGCCGACCCGGCGTGGGAACTCCACACCGCCGGAGACCTCCACCGCGCCACTGAGCAGCGCGGCCACCCCCAACGCGCCGGACGGCTCCACGACCAGCTTCAGCCGCTCGAACAGGAAGCACACGGCCTCGATGATCGCGGCTTCGCTGACCGTCCGCATGTCGTCGACGTATTCCAGCACCAGGGGGAAGGTCACCGCCCCCAGGCTGGGCGTGCGCGTCCCGTCGGCGATCGTGGGCGGGTGGTGGACGGTGTGCAGGGTTTTGGTGCGGAAGGAACGGGTGGCGTCGTCGGCCAGCTCCGGCTCGATGCCGATCACGCGGCAGGCCGGGCACAGCCCTTTGGCCGCGATGGCCGAGCCACTCAGCAGCCCGCCGCCGCCGCACGGCACCAGCAGCGCGTCCAGCGGTCCCACGTCCTCGCACAGCTCCAGCGCGGCGGTCCCCTGCCCGGCGACGATGTCCACATGGTCATACGGCGGCACGAGCGTGTAGCCGTGTTCCGCCGCCAGAGCCTCGGCGATCTGGCGGCGATCCTGGGCGGCCGGGTCGTAGCCGATGATTTCGGCGCCATACCCTTCCGTGGCCGCCCGCTTGATGGCCGGGGCGTCGTCCGGCATGACGACGACCGCCTTCGCCCCCAGAATCCGGCAGGCCAGGGCCACGGCCTGGGCATGGTTGCCGGACGAATAGGTGATCACGCCCCGCGCGCGCTCCGCCTCCGAAAGCAGGCTGATCGCGTTATACGCCCCGCGAAACTTGAACGCGCCAATGCGCTGGAAGTTCTCGCATTTCAGAAAGACTTCCGCCCCCGCGCGCGCGTTCAGCGTGCGCGAGGTCATCACCGGCGTGCGGTGCGCCTGGCCCTTGAGACGCTGGCTGGCCGCCTGCACCTGTTCAAACATGCGCGCTCCTCCCGGCCTTCCGGGCCGGACGACATCACCAGGACAAAACAGGGGCGCGGCCCGCCCTCAACAGCCTCACCCCTGCTTTTCAATTCAACATTCAACACTCAACATTCAACATTGCCTTTTCCTACCCTTCCGGGATCTGCATGATCTTGAGGAAGTTGGTCGCGCCGTGCTGGCTGAAGGGATGCCCGCCGGTGATGACCACCAGCTCGCCCGGCCGGGCATAGCCCTGCTCGATCACGGTCGGGATGATCCGGTCCCAGAATTCCTGGTCGTTGTTGAAGTAGACCGACCGGATCGACGTCACGCCCCACAGCAGGCTCAGGCGGCGGCAGATGTGCTCGTAGGGCGTCAGGGCGATGATCGGCACGGGCGGCCGGTAGTGGGCCACCTGGCAGGCCGTGCTGCCCGACTGGGTGAAGACCCAGATCGCGCTGATCGGCAGGGCCTTGGCGATGGCGCTGACTGCCGTGCCGATCGCCTGCTGGGTGGTGTGGACGGTGTGCAGCAGCCATTCGGAGTTATCCGCCAGCTTGCCGACCCGGCCATCATCCCCCTGCTCGACCGCCTCCGCGATGCGGGCCATCGTCGCCACCGCCTCGACCGGGTACTCGCCGATCGAGGTTTCGCCGCTGAGCATCACGGCGTCGCTGCCATCGAGGATGGCGTTGGCCACATCGCTGACCTCGGCCCGGGTGGGCGAGGGGTTGTGGATCATCGATTCGAGCATCTGGGTGGCCGTGATGACCGGCCTGGCGCGGAAGTTGGCCGCGTTGATGATGTGCTTCTGGATGATCGGCACCTGCTCCAGCGGCAGCTCGACTCCCAGATCGCCGCGCGCGACCATCACGCCGTCGGCCGCGTCCAGGATGTCGTTGAGCACGGCCAGGGCCTCCGGGCGCTCGATCTTGGCGATCACGGGCGTGTCATGCCCGGCGGCGCGAATGATATCCTTGGCCTGCACGACATCCTCCGGGCGGCGCACGAACGAGATCGCCACGTAATCGACGCCCTGCTCCAGGCCGAAACGCAGGTCGGCGATGTCCTTCTCGGAGAGGGTCGGGGCGCTGATCGCCACGCCGGGCAGGTTGATGCCCTGTTTCTCGCGCAGCATGGCGTCGTTGAGCACCCGGCAGCGCACCTCGGTCGCGCTCTTGTCCAACACTTCCAGCTCGATCAGCCCGTCGGAGAGCAGGATCGTGTCGCCGGGGCTGACGTCCTGCACCAGGGCCTGGTAGGTCGTGCTGACCCGTTCGGACGTGCCCAGGATGCTCTCCTCGACCGTGATGGCGAAGTCCTGCCCGGCCTTGAGGGGCACGGGCTGGCCGCCCTGCAATTTACCGGTGCGGATTTTCGGCCCGGAGAGGTCCTGCAGGATGGCGACCGGGCAGCCGCATTCGCTCGCGGCGGCGCGCACGCGCCGGATCCGCCCGGCGTGCTCGTCGTAGGAGCCGTGCGAGAAGTTCAGGCGGGCCACGTTCATCCCGGCCCGGATGAGGCTGGCGAGCACGGTCGGCTGGTCGGTGGCCGGGCCGAGCGTGGCGACGATCTTGGTTTGACGCATGTGGTTTCCCCCCATCTATCGGTGCGCGGACAGTCAGGGATTGGAAATCCCCGACTCAGGAGAATAAGTCCTCCGGACTCAAAGCAGAACCAGTCCGGAGGACTTCCTGTTCTGAGCCGTGGATTTATGAACCTTTACAAATTCATCCGGCAACAGGATCGATCCATCGCCCCTACAACGGCTAAAATCACGCGATCGAGCGCGGCCGTTTACCCGCGCAGCGCGGCGGCGATGGCCCGGATGTGATCGGGCGTGCTGCCGCAGCAGGCCCCGATGATCCGCGCGCCGTCATCGCGCAGCTTGAGCGCGAATTCGGCCATGACGGCCGGCGTGGCGTCGTAGATCAGCCCGCCCTCGATCATGCGCGGCAGGCCGGCGTTGGCCTTGGCGATCAGGACCGCGTCCGGGTTGGCGGCGCGCATCTTGCGGATGACTTCCTGCAATTCGTCCGGCCCCTTGCCGCAGTTGCCGCCCAGGGCCACCACGCCGTAGCCAGTCAGTTCGGCGATGGCCTGCTCCGGCGTGACACCCATCATCGTCCGGCCGTTGGTGTCGAAGGTCATGGTCGTGACCAGCGGGAAGGCCGGATCGGCCCGGCGCGCGCCGGTCACGGCGGCCCGGACTTCGCCCAGGTCGGACATGGTCTCGATCCACAACACGTCCACGCCGCCCTCGATCAGGGCGCGGGCCTGGGCCTCGAAGGCCGCGACGGCGTCTTCCTCCGCCAGCAGCCCGTACGGCTGGAGCATCTGCCCGGTCGGACCCATCGACCCGGCCACGACGACCGGCTGGGGCACGCGGTCGGCTTCCATACGGGCCAGCTCCGCGGCGGCCTTGTTCAGCTCATGG
This sequence comes from uncultured Anaerolineae bacterium, assembly GCA_964533805.1. GTDB lineage: Bacteria > Chloroflexota > Anaerolineae > Aggregatilineales > Ch27 > JARKOQ01. Next base: position 24,570 of record CAZHMJ010000009.1, read on the forward strand.
ACACGCTCGCCCAGCCCATGCATCTCCAGGCGGTAGCGGGTGCCACCGAAGGTGTTGGTCAGGATGATCTGCGACCCGGCGTCGATGTAGCCCCGGTAGACGACCCGGACCTTGTCCGGCTGCTCGACGTTCCACAGTTCCGGCGCGCGGCCCTGGCCCAGGCCGAGCGACATCAGCATCGTGCCCATCGCGCCGTCGGCGATGATGGGCTTTCCGGTGGCGAGTAAGGCGGTCAGGCTGGTGCGCATGGAGGACTCCTTAAAAGCGGTGAATAGTTATTAGTTTTCAGTTCTTGGTAAAGACAAAAACAGGCCGCGATGTCAACGGTGTTGACCGATCAAGAGAGCGACCCCTTCGACGGGGACAGGCCAACCAAATGCGGGAAGGGATCGCTGGCGTGCGGGATCGGCATGGCCGCCACGAAAGCCTCCTGAAAGTCGGGATGGCTGCCCGTCTCCAGGTATTCTACCCGGCGGGCGGCCTGGGCCGCCAGCGCGCGCTGCTCGATATTCAGCAGGGCGATCCGCGCCCCGTCCCCGGCCGAGTTGCCCACCGCGCTCACCCGGTCGAGGTCGCAGTCGGGGATCAGGCCCAGGATCATGGCGTGGCGCGGGTCGATGTAACTCCCAAATGCCCCGGCCAGCTTGATTTTATCCACCTTGTCCACGCCCAGGGCGGCCATCATCAGTTTGGCCCCGGCGTACAGCGCGCCCTTGGCCAGTTGAATCTGGCGCACATCGGTCTGGGTGACGACCACCGGCTGGCCGCTGGCGGTTTCTTCCCCTGGAGCCAGGACCAACTCGCCCAATTTGCCCTCGAAACGCACCGCCGGACAGCGCTGGGCCGCGTCCGCCACGAAACGCCCGCTGGCGTCGATCAGGCCCGCCATGAACAGTTCCGCCACGACCTCGATAATCCCGGAGCCGCAGATGCCGGTTGGGCCGAGTTTGGTGCCCGGTTCCAGCGCGTCGCTCCAGCGCTCGTCGCCGATGACCCGGTAGCGCACCTGGCCGCTGGCCGGGTCGATCCGCACGCGCTCGATCGCGCCCGGCGCGGCGCGCTGGCCGTGCGAAATCTGCGCGCCTTCGAAGGCCGGGCCGGTCGGGCTGCTGGCGGAGATCATGCGATCCTTGTTGCCGAGCAGGAGTTCGGCGTTGGTGCCCACGTCCACCACCAGGACAATCTCGTCGTTGAGGTGAGGCTGCTCGGCCAGCAGCACGCCCACGTTGTCGGCCCCCACATACCCGGCGATGCAGGGCAGCAGGTGGACCGCCGCGCCGGGATTGACCGCCCGCAGGCCCAGGTCGCGCGCTTTGAGGTCGAGCGCGCCCTCGGTCGCCAGGGCGAACGGCACCCGGCCCAGGTAGTCTGGGTCGAGGCCCAGCAGCAGGTGGTGCATGACCGTGTTGCCGACCAGGACGATATCGCAAATCGCGCTTGGATCGATTTCCGCCGCGTGGGCGGCGCTGGTCGTCAGGTCGTTGAGGGCCTTGATCACGGCCCGGTGCAGGCGATCCACGCCGTCGGCCTCCTGCATGGCGAAGCTGACCCGGCTCATCAGGTCTTCGCCGAAGCGCACCTGGGGGTTCATCATGGCCTCGGTCGCCAGCAGCTTGCCACTGCGCAGGTCGAGCAGGTAGGCGGCGATCGTGGTCGTGCCAACGTCCACCGCCAGCCCGTAGAGCGTGTCAGTATAACCCGGCTCGACCCGGATGACCTCCTGCCCCATCCAGACGGTGACGGTGATGCCCCAGTGGAGGCTGCCCTCGCCATCGGCGCGTTGCCCGGCGCGCAGCGCTTTTTGCAGGCCGAGCAGGGCGGGATGGTCGATCCGCAGTCCCTCCAGGCCCCATTCGGCCTCAAGCGCCGCCCGGACACGCTGCCAGTCGGCCGGGCCGCCCAGGGTCGCCGGCTCGACCTCGACGTAGTACAACCGCACGGCAGGCGCGAGGTCGATCAGCATGTCGCTGGCGGCCTTGCGGATGACCTGCTTGCGGGCCTGGCTCTCCTCCGGGACGGTGATCAGGACGTCGCCCAGGATGCGCGCCGCGCAGGCCATGCGCCGCTCGGCCAGGTCGAAGCCGTGCGCGGCGGCGTAAGCGCGCTCGGTTTCGTCCGGCGGGCTGAGGTGCTCGGCGCGGGAGACGAGGCCGTGCCTGGGGAAGTCGCCGCGCTCGACGATCACCTGGCACTTGCCGCACGTCCGCCGCCCGCCGCAGATCGCCTCCAGTTCCACGCCCAGCCCGCGCGCCGCCTCCAGCACGCTAACGCCATGGGGAACATCCCCCCGCCGCCCGGAAGGCAGCAGGACGAGGCGGTGGGTTTGCGGGGGGCGGTTGGGGGAAGGATTGATCATGGCGGTCTGGTCCGTAGGACGAATGTTGAATTTTGAATGTTGAATTTTGAATTGGAAAGACGCAAAAGGATAGTGTTGGCCGGATCAGACCACCGGCAGAACTGGGCCGTTGTAGGGACGACCGGCCGGTCGTCCCTACATGTGGCGGATCGAACCCGCCGCTGGAATCGGCCAGGATACTCCACCGCCCAACCCCAATTCAACATTCAAAACTTAAAATTCAAAATTGCTCTTCCTCGTAGCGGCCGTCTTGCTCGGCAAGCTCCACGAGCAGGTGCATCTTCCACGGTTCGACGCGCGGTGCGACCGAGCAGGCCGAGCTGAGAATATACCCCCCGCCGGGCTTGCCCGCCGCCAGTGCGGCTCGCGCCCGCGCTTCGACCTGCTCGCGCGTATCGGTCAGCAGCGCGACCGAGTTCAGGTTGCCTTTGATGAACAGCCGGTCGCCGATGCGGGCTTTGGCGTCGGCCAGCTCGGTATTGCCCAGCGGCGGTGGGTCGAGTGTATCCACGCCCTGGGTGTGGGTCTCGATCATCAGTTCCAGGCGGTCGCCCAGCTTGCCGCAGGTGTGGGTGTAGACCGGGGTGTGCGGGTAGTCGGCATGGATCGCGTCCACGACCTGGCGCTCGTAGGGGACCACGAACTGGCGGTACATCTCCGGGGAGATAAAGCCGCCCCCGGCGAAGGCCGACGAGATCAGCACCGCGTCCACCCCGCGCGCCGCCTGGGCGATGCCCCACGCGGCGCTGGCCTCGACCAGTCGTTCCAGGATGGCTTCCGCCCGGCCGGAGTCCATCACCAGCAGCATCAGGGCGTTCTGGTAGCCGAACAACTCCATCAGGTGGGTGAAGGGCGAAAAGACCTCGCCGTGCACGGAGACCGTCTCGCCCACCGCCGCCAGCACCAGATCGAGTGTGTTGAAGAAGTAGTCCGGTGGGTGAAAGAGCAGGCCGGGCTCCTTGCCGGTCAGGTGCGGGGTGTGATAGATGCCCCAGGTGTAACGCGGCCAGGCGTCGATCCGCTCGAAGTCGCGCTCAGGGTCGAAACGCATGAAGTCCGGGGCGGGCGCGGCGGCCGGATCGTCCGGCTCCAGCAGGGCGTTGTCGTCCCAGGGCACCAGCGCGCGTAGCCCGTCCTTGAAGGTCACCAGCTCGCCGCGCGGCGTCTCCTCGATGGCACGCACCTGCTCGCGCCAGGCCGGATCGCGGCCGGGGATGTTGATCAGGATACCGTCGAAGGCGTAGCGTTCGCGCAGGGTCAGCAGCGCCTCGGCGAAGCCCTCGCTACTGAACCAGATTTCGTGCGGCTTGAGGCGATCCCGCAGGTTGAGGAAGTAGTGCCCCAGGGTAAGCTGGCACATGACCGGCACCCGGTCGGGGCTCTGGTGCTGCATCGCCAGGGCAATGCGTTGTTTCCCGTTCATGGACGAGTCCTCGTAGGGACGGGGTACGGCGATATCTCACATCGCGCCCCGTCCGAATGCCCCATCGGGCCAGATCGGGCGTGCAAGCAGGGCGGTTCACGAACCGCCCCTACAGGTATCCCGTTTAGGACGGATCAGCGTGCCCCCGCCCCGCCTTTCAATTCAACATTGTCATCCTTTGATCGCCCCGGCGGTCAGGCCCTTGATGAACTGGCTGGACATCAGCAGGTACGTGATCAGGACCGGCACGGCAGCCATCGACAGCGCGCTGAGCGCCCGCGTCCAGTCGGTCTGGTACTGTCCAAAGAGCAGCGACACGCCCAGCGTGACCGTGCGCGCCTGCTGGTCGCGGATGAAGATCAGCGGGAACCACAGGTCGTTCCAGATCGGCAGCAGGTTGAAGATGGTCACGGTCGCCAGAGCGGGCCGGATCAGGGGCAGGATCACCGACCAGTAGACCCGCCACTCGCTGGCCCCGTCGATCCGGGCCGCGTCGTTCAATTCGCCCGGCACCGATCGGATGAAACTGGTCAGCACGAAGGTGGCGATCGGCAGGCCCATCGCCACGTAGACCGGGATCAGGCCGAGCAGGCTGTCGTTCCAGCCCAGGCTGATGATGATCTGCAACAGGTTGATCGTGCCCAGCCGGATCGGGATCATCAGCCCGGCGATGAAATAGATGTACAGGATGTTGGACAGGCGCGAGCGCCAGTTGGCCAGGGCATAGGCCGCCAGCGACCCCAGGAACAGGATCAACAGCAGCGAGACGATGCTCACCACCAGGCTGTTGCGGAAGTACAGGTCGAAGCGCCCGGCCGTCCAGGCGTCGACGTAACCCTCGAAGGTGAATTCCGAGGGCAGGCCGAACGGGTTGCGGAAGATCTCGCGCTTGGGCTTGACCGAGTTGATCAGCATCGTCCAGACCGGGATCAGGACGATCAGCGACCAGAATAGCAGGACGAGGTGCGAGCCGATCGAACTGGCGGAGAAAAGCTTACCGGCGGAAAAACGTCGAGTCATGGGATTGTGTCTCCTAGCCCGCCAGGGACTCTTCGCCGCCGCGCCCGAACTTCAGCCACAGCGAGACCCCCACCAGCAGGATCAAAAACGTGCAGGTCGCCACGGCCGCGCCGACGCCCATGTTGGGCTGGGCGACCGGGTGCTCCCCGGCGATGGCCGTCCGGTAGAAGAAGGTCGCCAGCAGGTCGGAGGCGTAGTTCGGCTCGCCGCGCGCCCCGGCCATGGCGTAGATCACGTCGAAGGCATTGAAGTTGCCGATGAAGGTCAGCACGGAAACGATGCCGATCGTCGGACGCAGCAGGGGCAGCTTGATCTTCCAGAAAATCTGCCAGGCGTTGGCCCCGTCGACGTGGGCGGCCTCGCTCAACTCGTCCGAAATAGTCAACAGCCCGGCCAGGAACATCATGGTCGGCAGCCCGACCCACTGCCAGGACGACACCAGCGAGATGACCGGCAGGGCCAGGTCCGGTTCGCCCAGCCAGGGCTTGGCCAGCGCGCCCAACCCAATCGCCTCCAGCACCTGGTTGAGCATCCCCCAGCGCGGGTTGAGGATCAGAGTCCACAGGAAGCCGGTCACCAGGACCGACATCGTGGCCGGGGCGAAGATGATCGCCCGGTAGATGTTGCGCCCGCGCAGGCGCACGTTGCTGAGCAGCGTGGCGAAGAGCAGGCCCAGCGTGTTCTGGACCAGCATGTGGATGGTGAAAAAGATGAAGGTATTGCCGACCGCGTTGAAAAAGCGGTCGCGCCACAACGGGTTGGTGAACAACTCGACGTAGTTCTCGAAGCCCACGTAGCGGTCCGGGGTGAGGCCCTGGCCCTGGTAAAAGCTCAGGCGCATCGAGTTGAACAGCGGGAACGCCATGAATACAGTGTAAATAACCAGCGCCGGGATCAGGAACAGGAGCCAGACGCGCCGCCGCTGGACATCCCAACGGGTCACCCCGGCTTGGTCCTTCACCCGCGCGGTCGCAAGTGCCCTCTCAGTCATACGCGACTCCGGTCTCCACAACACGCCATCCGAAACGGAAGGGGGCGATCGGTGGATCGCCCCCAGTGTAACACGCTATCCGTTGATCCTACGAAGCGGCCGGGCAGGTCTGGGCCGGCTCGAACCACTCGGCCAGGCCGGCCTGGAGCGCGTCGGCGGCTTCCTGCGGGGTCATCGTGCCGGCGATCACGGCCAGCGCGCCGTCCTGCATCAGGGTGTAGCCGTCGGGCGCGCCATCCAGCAGCTTCTCCCACGCCCAGCGCACGTCCAGGTTGGCGCCTTCGTTGAGGGCCAGGAAGGCGTTGGCATGCGCGTTGGACAGTTCAACCGGGTTGCTGGAGATCGGGAAGAAGCCGGGCAGGGTATCGCCCATCAGGGTCGCGAACTCCGGGGTGGTCATCCACTCCAGGAAGAGCTTGGCGGCTGCCTTGTTCTCCTCAGGCGCGGCGGCGTTGATGCCCATGCCCGCGTCCATGTGGAAGGTCACGTAGCGCTGTTCCTGGCCTTCGGGGGCGGGGATGCCAAAGACGCTCCACTCGAAGTCCGGCTCTTCGCTCTCGAACACGGGGATGTCCCACGAGCCGCCGAACCACATCGCGGCTTCGCCCATCAGGAAGATCTGCTGGCTGTCGTAGTAGGTCAGGGCTTCCTGGCCTTCGGGCAGGAAGGGCGCGATATCGGCCACGGCCTGGAACGCGGCGACGGAGCCTGCGTCGTTGAAGCAGCGCTCGCCGTTCAGGTAGGCCTGGCGGCCTTCGTAGCCACCGATGAAGGTCGGGGCGATGTTCATGAACACGATTTCGGCGATCGTCCAGGCGTCACCGCTGGCATTGGCGAAGGCGTCGTAACCGGCGTCCTTGATCGTCTGGGCGGTGGCAATCAGTTCTTCCCAGGTCTGGGGGATTTCCAGGCCCAGTTCCGCGAACAGATCCATGTTGTAGTACACGCCATGCGACACGGCGATGAACGGCACGCCGTAGGGCAGGCCATCCTCGGTCGCCCAGGGAGCGCGGGCCGCGTCAGTGAAGTTCTCCATCAGACCGGGCAGATCGCCCAGTGGCTCCAGGTAGCCTTCCTCGAAGAGCTGGCGCGAGGTGGCATACGAGCGCAGGTAGAACAGGTCCGGGGCCGTGCCGCCCTCGAGCTGGGTGCGCAGGGTAGCATTGTAGTCGGGCGGGTTGGTCGGGTCGAAAGTGATGGTGATGTTGGGGTGAGCTTCATGGAACGCGGCCAGCAGGGCTTCCATCTGGGCCACGTCGTCCACGCGCCAGGAACCCATCGTCAGCGTGATTTCGGCGTCCTGGGCGCTGATCGGCGCCAGCGACAGCAGCAAGGCCACCAGCACAAGCAAAGACAGCTTAGCCTTCATGGGAATTTCTCTCCTCTTTTGCTCATGAACTCTTGTTTCAGTCAGGACTCGGTCGGAGACCCTTCTCACACTCTGGCCGCGGCACCTCCTTTGGTCTGATTCACATACTGCCACAGGTTCAGCTCGCCGTCGAGCACGGCGGCGGCAGCGCCCAGCAGAATCCAGTCGTCGCCCAGTGTCGTGACGCGGATCGTGGTCTGCTGGCCAAACTGGGCGGGGACATGCTGGTTGACGGCCGCGCACATCGGGCCGCTCAGCCAGTCCCACAGGGGGATGAACTCCCCGCCGAAGACGATTTCACCGGGATTGAGCAGGCAGACAATGTTGGCCAGGACCATCCCCAGGTAATGCCCGGCCCGCGCCAGGACGGCGATCAGGTCCGCGTCCCCCGCTTCGGCGGCCCGGCGCAGCGCCGGCGGTGTGAGGGGCGCGGCCTGGGCCAGCACGGAACCGGGGTGCTCGCGCGCCAGCGCGGCGGCGGCGTTCAGGAGGCTGCGCCCGCTGCTGACGGTCTCCAGGCAGCCGCGTTTGCCGCACGCGCAGACGGCATCCAGGCCATTGATCGGGGTGTGGCCGATCTCCCCGGCGGCGAAGCCACTACCGGCCACCACCTGCCCGCCAACCAGCAGCCCGCTCCCGATGCCGACCCCCAGCATGATCGTCACCAGGTCGTTGCTGGGCTGGGAGCCGAAGCGCAGTTCGCCCAATGCGGCGAAGTTACAGTCATTGCCGAGGTAGATCGGCAGGTTGAAGTGCTCGGCCAGCAGGGCCTTGAGCGGCAGGTCGCGCCAGCCGAGGTTGTAGGCTTCGTGAACTGTGCCCGCCACGAAATCGACCACGCCCGGCGTGCCGATGCCGATGCCCAGCAGCGGCCGCTCCGCCCGGCGGACCAGCCCGCCGATCAGGTCCAGGATCACGGGGATGAGGTCCGCGCCGCGAATCTGGCGGATGGACACCGTGCAGCGGTGCTGGATGCGGCCGCGCAGGTCGGCCAGCCCGCCGATGATCCGGCTGTCGCCGATGTCGATCACGACCAACTGGTAGGCTTCGGGCTTGAGAGCGAGCAGGGTCGGGCGCTTGCCCGCCGTGCGCCGCCGGGCCTGAAGCCCGCCCTCCTCGACCAGCCCGTCATCGATCAGCTTCTGGGTCAGTTCGCTGACGGTCGGGCGCGAGAGGCCCGTGACGCGGGCGACGTCCACCCGGGAGATGGCCGCGTGGGCATAAATGGCGCTCAGGATGAGGGCCTTGTTGTGCAACTGCTGGTGCTGGGCGGTGAGTTTTTGCGGCCGGATCAGGTTGTTCATAGTTATTCGTAAATTGTACGAATAAATATATCAAAGCACGGATTCGGTCCGGCGTCAAGCATTTTCCCCAGGATGCGCGGGGCCACATCACAAGCGAAACAAACCGCCAAAGCGCCCAGGAAAAAAACGCGGTTAAAAGCAAGGGGGATCGTCGCAGGGATGGCCGGGGTGTCGCACCCTATCGCGGCGCCCATTTGGGGGCAAGCGAAGGGGTCTGGTATTCCGCGAAGCAAAGTAACGGGTGGTCGCTCCCAACATGCGGGCGTGATCGGGACGCAGCGCCGGGGGGTTGAAGTTTCGCAAAATAACAAGGTAACGGAATCCGATTCCAATGCCGAAATCATCCCCTGTTCCCTGGTTATCCTGCGAAACTTCAATAATTCCTCCGCTCCCATCCCTTTCCCATGCCACTGCCCGGATCGAGGACCGGTCCCCCCTCGTTGGCCCTCCGGCACGTTTTGCCGGGTTGGACTATGATAGACCCAATCCGATTCTCCTAGTCAAGGCAGCTGCGCGATGGCCGACTACTTCCTCCGGTCATTCGACTGGAACGATCCCACGCTCGTGGCGCTGTATGACGAGGTCCCCCTGTGGTCGGCCCCCTTTGGGACGCTGCTGCTTGACCGGCTCCGCCTGCGGCCTAACCAGAGCGTGCTCGATCTGGGCTGCGGCCCCGGCTTCCCGCTGATCGAACTGGCCCAACGGCTGGGCGGCTCCTGCCGGGTGTTCGGGGTCGATCCCTGGGGCGCGGCCCTGGCGCGCGCCCGGCAGCGCATCACGCGGCTCCAGGTGGCCCATGTCCACGTGATCCAGGGGAATGGGCTGGCCCTGCCGCTGTCCAGCGCCAGCATCGACCTGATCGTCTCCAACCTGGGGCTGAACAACTTCGCGTCTCCCTCCGGCGCGCTGGCCGAGGCCGCCCGCGTGGCCCGGCCTGGCGCCCGGATCGCCCTGACCACCAACCTGCGCGGCCACATGGCCGAATTCTACGCCGTCTACGAGCAAGTCCTGCACGAACTGGGCCAGCCGGAACTGATCGACCGGCTGCGCGAGCACATCAACCACCGCGCCACGGCCCTCGGCACCCAGCGCCTGCTGGAGATCGCGGGCTTTCGCGTCCGGCGCATCGACGAGCAGGCGCTCATCTTGCGCTACCTGGACGGCACGGCGTTCTTCAACCATACCTTCATCCAGATGGCCTTCATGGAAGCCTGGCGCGGGGTGCTGCCGGACTCACTGGAAGACGAGGTCTTCGCGGAACTGGAAACCCGGCTCAACCGGCTCGCCAACCGCCAGGGCGAGCTGGCCCTGACCGTCCCCATGGCCTACATCGAGGCCGAGCGGCGGGCATAAATAGAACGACCGGGATGAGACCACCTCTGAGAAGGGCACGCCAGCCTGAAGCCCAATCCCCCTTATTCAGAACGATTGGCCTGAAGACCCGGCCGCCCAAAGTGTGGGATTGATAGACGGCTGATGGGCCTGGTCGCTGTGATCAGCGTGCCCGTCCCTGCACCGTACGGCCGGTCTCCAGTGGGTGGGAAATGGCCGGGACAATCCCTTCTTGCCGGTAGGGAAATCCTCAGCCTGACACCTGGAAGGGCGTTCGGGTGAACGCTCAAGCGTCAATTTGGCGCCAATCGATCCTCGAAACGGGTCGAGAGTCGTCCGCGCGGGGCCAAGAACAAGTCCTCCAGACTGAGACGCCTTTAGTCCGGAGGACTTCCTGTTCTGAGTCGTGGGTTTTAATCCGCGACGCGGGCGGCGAGGCCTCAGCCTGACACCTGGAAGGGCGTTCGGGTGAACGCCCCTCCAAGAACACAGGTTTATTTGGGCGGCAGGATCGTCGCGCCGGGCACCGGCTCACCCATCAGTTTCTCATAACTGAGCTGGAGCAGACTGACGGTGTAGCGCAGGTTGTGCACGGCGGAACCGCCCGCGCCCGCGAAGCGGACGTTGTAGGCCGCGCCGTAGACGTCCACGCTCGCGCCTTCCGGGAACTCGTAGTACGGCCGGCTGTCGAGCAGGGTCACGCCCTGCGCGGCAATCGCTTCCTTAACCAGGGCCAGCAGGCCTTCGATTTCGACCTGGTTGGTCTCGATCGCGCCGTCGCCATCGTAGTCGCGGCGGGCTTCGAACTCGAAGCTGGTCGCGGCGTCATGGCACTGCTGGCAGACAGCCACATGCTCGCTGCCGTCGGCGGCGACCATCGAGAAGGTATGCCCGCCTATCTCATTGTGGCCGGGCAGCGGGTTGCCATCGGCATCCGAGCCAGGCGTCGCGCTCATATGGCAGCCGATGCAGGAGTCTTCCACCGCGCGACCGTGCGTGCTGGTCGGCAGGGTTTCGCCCCAGGTGTAGCCGCCGGTGGCGTTCATCAACTCCGCCGCGGTCGAGTAGTGCGGGGTGCTGAAGCTGCCGCCGGTCGCGATCCCCTCCACCACCGCCACCGCATCGCGGCGCGAGTTGTGGCAGCTCATGCAGGTCGCGGCCGGGCCAGCCTCGGCGACTTCCGTGCCGTTGGGCAGGGTGACGGTGTCGAAGACCCGGAGCTGGTTGGGATTGTCCGCGACATCGTGCGGATCGTGGCAGACCGCGCAGGTGATCACCTGGTAGTTGACCCGCGTGTCTTCCACGTCCACCCCGTTGACGAAGTCGATGTAGCCCGCGCCGCTGTGGCAGCGGACGCAGTCAACTTCTTCCTCGCCGATGGGATAGGTGAAGGCGCGCGCATTCTTGATGGCATGGGCGCTGTTTTCCCACTGCTGCGGGATGATGTTATACGGCTCTTCCGCGTGGCACTGGGCGCACACCCCGTATTCGAGGCCGCGCGAGATCATCGATTCGCGGCGGCTGCTCTCGAAGACATGATGGTAACCCGGCCCATGGCAGGCTTCGCACTGGACGTTGCCCAGTCCGGCCGCCTGGGGGAACTCGGCGAGCATCGCCTCCCAGTTGCCAGGTTGCAGGGTCTCCGGGAAGGTCCAACCGCTTTCGGCCACCAGGTCGTCGAACCCGCCGTTGACCGCCGTTGCGCTGTTGTTGAAGCCGGTGGTGTGGCAGGCCAGGCAGTCCGGGCCGAAGTGATCGCCATACAGGCCGTCAAGGCCCTGGCTGAGCGCGGCCGCGTGCCCGGTCTGAGCCCAGGCCGGGGCAAGCTCGTCATGGCAGTCGGTACACTGATCTTCGTTGTTCTCGCCATCCCAGTAGCCGTTGCCGATATACGTGGTGGCGTAAACGGGCCAGGTGACTTCGCTGGTGTTGCCATTCGCATCGGTGGCGGTCAGGGTCAGCTCGTAGATTCCGGCCACGTCCGCCATGAAGATCGCGACATTCCCGGAGATCAGTTCCGTGGCCGAATCTTCCGGAGGCACCAGACTCCACTCGAAAGTGAAGCCCTCGGCCGCCGATTCCGGCTGGACGAAGTCCGCGATGTCTTGCAGACCCATGTCGGGGTAGATACCGTAGGGCAGGATGATGGCCTGCGCCGGCTGTTCGGCCGGGTCTTCCCCGGCCGGGATGCCATACGCTTCGGCCGCGACGTAGGTTCCCACCCCCACGGCCTGGCTGGCCGTGGTGACGATTGGCCGCGGCTCGAATTCCTGACCGCCCTGGCCTACAGCGATGACGACACCGGTGACCAGCAGCAGCAGGCCGGTGGCGATCGCCAGAAGGATTTTGCGTGATGCCATAGAAAGGTCCCCCCTTGATCTATGTGCACTTGCAGAACAGGGACGAAACTGCGATGCCATCAAGCGTGAAACTGTTTGGAGATTGTGGGTTATTTTTCTAAGATTCAGCTCCTGAATAAATCAGCCCTTCCGGACATTTTTAATCCTGCACTCATATTGTATAACACACTTCGCAAAAACGTGAAAATCTTTGTCAGTTAGACAGTGGAGCCAGAATCAAAAGGCGGGGGCGATTCTGTATCGCTCCCGCCTGGAGGGACGAGTCTGCGGCCGGATCAGAGGGTGTAGCTGCCACCCGGATCGAGGATGATCACCTTGCTGGTGGTCTCGTTGTGCACGCGCCGCGCCCAACCCGCCACGTCCACCTGGATCACCGGGAAGGTGTTGTAATGGACCGGCAGGACGGCGGTCGGCTGGATGAACTGGACGGCGCGCAGGGCTTCATCCGGCCCCATCGTGTAATTGCCCCCAATCGGCAGCACGGCCAGGTCGATGCCCTTTTCGCCAATGAGCTTCATATCCGAGAACAGGGCCGTGTCACCGGCGATGTAGATCTTTTCGCCGCCAGGGGCGGTCAGCAGGATGCCGTTCGGCTGTCCGCCATACGAGCCATCGGGCAGGCAGGAGCTATGGAAGGCGATGGTCAGGGACATCCGGGCGAAACCGAGATCGTAGGGGCCGTCCGGGTTCATGCCATGCGTCGCCTGCACGCCCTGGCGGGCGAACCAGTTGGCGATCTCGTAGTTGGCGACGACCAGCGCGCCGGTGCGCTTGGCGATCTCGATCGTATCCCCGACGTGATCGCCGTGCCCGTGCGTCACCAGAATGGTGCGCGCCTGGACATCCGACGGGCGAGCAGCCGCCAGGGGGTTGTTGCTCAGAAACGGATCAACAAGGACCGGCGTTCCATTCACATCCAGGGCCAGCGCGGCATGGCCCAACCAGGTGACTTTGACCGCCATGGTGCCTCCTCATCTCAAGATGTTGATGCCTGTGCTCCATCAACCCGTGATAGGTTGATTCATAGCTGTTTTCGAGAAATACACAAGTCGAGCCGGGAGCAGCCCGGCATGGCATCATCTCATGTGCCGGGCGCAGGCTCGACGCGGTCGGCCGGCGCCTCCTCCGGCTCGGCCGGGGTGGATTCGTCCCCTTCCTGAACCTCGCGCCACAGCTCGGTGGCCCGGTCGATGAACAGCACGCCGTCCAGATGGTCGATCTCGTGCTGGAAGACGCGCGCCAGCCAGCCCTCGGCCTTGATCCGGATCTTGCGGCCGTGGCGGTCCTGGCCCTTGACCAGGATCGATTCGTGGCGCGGCACTTCCCCGAAGTAGCCGGGGATCGACAGACAGGCTTCGACACCGTCGACCATTTCGCGGGAAGCGCGGGTGATCTCCGGGTTGATGACCTCGTACAGCACCCCGGCCTGATCGCCATATTCCTTGCGGCTTTCCTCGTCATCCGGCAGGCGGACCACGATCACCCGCTTGCTGGCATCCACCTGGGGGGCGGCCAGGCCCACGCCGGGCGCATCCAGCAGCGTCGCGACCATGCTGTCCAGCAACGCATGCAGCTTCTTGTCGAACTCTTCGACCTTGTAGGCGCGCTTGCGAAGCACGCCCGCCTGCTCGCTGCCCAGCTTTACAATATCAAGTAAAGCCATCGTCTTACTCCTGAACCCGAATACCCCTCACCCTGTTTAGATGCGGGCCGGGCCGTTCTGGCTGCACCCAGGCCGCACTTTGATCACGGTTAACTTTCTCTATTATAAGCGACCGGCCCGCGGGCGTCCAACGGCAAAAAGGAGGCAAGAGGCAGGGAGACAAGAGACAAGAAAAGGATGAGGCCGGAGGCCGCGCAGTCTCGCCGTGCGGTGCGCGGCGAGGCTGCCTTGTTCTTGCTTTTGGCTGAGGGCTGAGGGCTGACCGCGTGCCCCTGATCTCTCAAAATCGAGCGGACCTCAGTATAATCGTGCCACCCGTGTGATCTGACCCCGGAAGGACTCGTATGAATCACCTCGAACTCAAAGACTGGCAAAACCTGGCCGTGATCAGCCGCAACAAAGCGCCCGGCCACGTGCCATTGTACGCTTACGCCGACCCTCAGGCGGCCCTGGCCGGCCAGCTCGACACGCCCTATTTGAAGTCGCTCAACGGGATGTGGGCCTTCCATTATGCCCCCGCCCCGGCCGCCACGCCGCCGGATTTCTTCCGCCCGGAGTACGACGCCTCCGGTTGGGACACGATCGCCGTGCCCGGCAACTGGCAGCTTCAGGGTTACGATCGCCCGATCTACTGCAACGTCCAGTACCCGATTCCGGTCGAGGACCTGCCCCGCGTCCCGGAAGAGGACAACCCAACCGGTTCGTACCGCACGACCTTCACCGTCCCGCCGGATTGGGCCGGGCGTGAGCTGTTCCTGCTGTTCGAGGGCGTCAACTCGGCCTTTTATGTGTGGGTCAACGGCGAACTGGCCGGCTACAGCGAGGACAGCCGCCTGCCGGCCGAGTTCAACATCACGCCGTACGTCCACCCCGGCGAGAACCTGCTGGCCGTGCAGGTCTACCGCTGGTCGACCGGCACCTGGCTGGAAGACCAGGACTTCTGGCGGCTGAGCGGCATCTTCCGCGATGTCTGGCTGCGCGCCGTCCCGGCCGTTCACATCAGCGATTACACAGTCATGACCGGCCTGGACGCCGCCTATCACGACGCCGAGCTGCGTCTGGGGGTGGACGTGACCCGGCTGGCCGGGTCGGGCGCGCCGGTCGCGGTTGAGGCCCAACTCTTCGACGGGACGCGGCCGATCTTTGGCGCGCCGCTGGCCGCCAGCGCCGACCCCGCCCCCGGTGAGACGTTGAGAATCAGCCTCAGCCAGCCGGTCAGCGCGCCGCGCCTGTGGTCAGATGAGGAGCCGCACCTGTACACCCTGCTCCTGACCCTGCGCGACGCGGCCGGCCGGGTCCAGCAGGTGGAGCGCTGCCGGGTCGGCTTCCGGACGGTGGCGATCAGGGACGGCCAGGTGTGCCTCAACGGGCGGCCGATCCTGTTCAAGGGCGTCAACCGCCACGAGCACGATCCCCGCGCCGGCCACACCGTCAGTCTCGAGTCGATGATCGCCGACATCAAGCTGATGAAGCAGTTCAACATCAACGCGGTGCGGACCTGCCATTACCCCGACGATCCGCGCTGGTACGACCTGTGCGACGAATACGGCCTGCTCCTCTACGACGAGGCCAATATCGAGACGCACGGCGTCTGGGACCGGCTGACCAAAGACCCGGCCTGGAAGGAAGCTTTCCTCGACCGGCTCGTGCGCATGGTGGCGCGCGACAAGAACCACCCGTCGGTTGTCGTCTGGTCGCTGGGTAACGAATCCGGCTACGGCCCCAACCACGCGGCCATGTCCGAATGGGTGCGGCTCAACGATCCGACCCGCCCGGTGCACTACCACCCGGCGGAGGACGCCCCGACGGTGGACATCCTGGGGCCGATGTATCCCAGCGTCGAGAAGCTGATCCTGATGGCCAGCGATCCGGCCGATGACCGCCCGATCGTGGCCTGCGAATACGCCCACTCAATGGGCAACAGCACCGGCAACCTGCAGGAATACTGGGACGCCGTGGCCGCCTACCCGCGCTTGCAGGGCGGCTTCATCTGGGACTGGGTCGACCAGGGCCTCGAACAGCACACCTCGGACGGCCGGCTGTGGTATGCCTACGGCGGCGACTTCGGCGACCAGCCCAACGATGGCCCGTTCTGCATCAACG
>CAZHMJ010000010.1:0-6298 GCA_964533805.1 uncultured Anaerolineae bacterium
AACCCGACCCGACTCACCTTGTTCCAAGGACCAGGACCGCGCTCACATTGTAACACTACCAGGGCCAAACCAGACAGTCATCTATCAGTCCCATCATAGCACATCCGTTCCATTCATCAAGAACAAAAGAGGAGCTGAATTCGGCCGTTCCAGCCACCCAGCTCCCCTGATCGGATCGTCCCTTCAAGCCAGACTCAGTCCTCTTTCTCGCGAAGGCTGAGTCCCAGACGGCGCGAAGGGCCATCAATGTTGAGAATACGTGCCCGCACCGTCTCGCCTTCCCGAACCACATTGCGTGGATGCAAGAAATGACCTTCGGCCAGCTCGGAAATATGAATCAGGCCTTCCAGGCCTTCCTCAATACAGGCGAAAGCGCCAAAATCGACCACGTTGGTAATGACCCCGGAGACGATTTGCCCGACTTGATAACGAGTCTGCACGGTTTCCCAGGGATCGGGCTGCAAGCGTTTCAGGCTCAAAGCCACCCGGCCGAGGTCCTTGCTGACATCCATGACGTAGACTTTGACCCATTCGCCTCGCTTGAGCACATCGCCCGGATGTCCCACCCGGCCCCAGCTGAGCTCGGAGATGTGGATCAGCCCCTCGACACCGCCGAGGTCGACGAACACGCCGAACTCGCAGATGTTGGTCACACAACCTTCGCACGTATCTCCACGGCTCAGACGATCAAGAATAGCGGAGCGTGTCCCTGGATTTACCTGGGCGGCCCGCTCTGACAAAATCAGCCGGTTCTGCATCTCGTCCAGTTCAATCACTCGCAAAGACAGATGCCGGCCAACATAGCTGCTCAATTCCTGACGACGGTGATGTTCTTCCGTAACTGGCGGAAAATCCATCAACTGGCTGGCGGGAACAAATCCCCGCAAGCTTTGCCATTGGACCAGCAACCCGCCTCGATTGCTGCCAATCACAGGCAGTTCAACCGAGGTATCCGAATTCATGATCCGGCGCATTTCTTCCCAATCGGAGGGGTGAGGAAACGCATGTCCCTCTTGACCATCGGGTGGCTGGCTATAGGTCCTGGCAGTCTCGAAACCACCCCACTCTTCTCCGGGGGTCTCTTCTTCGGCCCCCATGTCCCCTTCCTTGAGTAACGCTGCCCAGTACGCCTCATCTACGGCTGGCGGTGACGACACAGTACGATCCCCCCGTCGGAGTCTGTTCGACATCAAATCCCTTTCCTCCTCACATTGCCAAAAATTCAGGTTCCATCCAATGAGTCATGATCGACCATCTGCGCGCGTCATTATATGAAGCACGAAATTTCTTGTCAAACTTGCCCAACAGGCGCTCAAGAAACCTGACTTTCCTTGGCGCGCCGTTCCATATCGGCCAAAACGCGCGCGACCTGCTCTACAGCTACTCGTTGCTTGCGATACAGATCGGCTTCGCTCATGACCAGCCGCGTCGCAACATCACGGACCTTATAGCCTTGAACGAATCTCAGATCGACGATGTTGTATAGAGTCCATTCCGCCCGTGTCATGCTACGCTCTCCGACCGGACGTAGCCGATTCACAGCATCGTGCAGGACGGCGCGCAGCGCCTTGGTCGGATTCCCGTCATTTTCCGGCATTGCGGCCTGAACCACATTTAGATTGAGCAAGGGACTTTGAGTCAGACGCGGTCCACCCCAATAGTCACGCAGCGCGTCGAAGACCGCATTCGCAAACTCAGGGTCAGGGCCGTTCTCATTGCGACTCTGTAAGGCGGCAAAGACAGGGAAGTCACCGTAACGCGCCAAGTCCCGTAGTTGTTGGATCGCCTCCATTTCCGGCAGCAGCCCTTCCAGAGACGCAAACACATCCATTTGCAGGAGCCTGTCGTCCAGTATCTGCGCGGCGCGATCGACAAGCATTTCGAATACATGTTGTTCATCCGAGGAGAGATTCGGGTTTTCGGAGCGGGCCTGTACCGCCAGCACGCCCAGCAGCCGGTTGTGCCCGTTCCCATTCGTAGCCCCATTGACGATCCGGATACTGTACAGGGGGACCACCCAGAACTTGTCCCAGATCACGATTGCCCCGGTCGCATTGGTGCGGCTTTCCGTCAGGACGCGCTTGAGATCACTGCCCTCACGCCAATCCTCCTCAGGCGTCCAGTTGCCTACCTTCTGCTTGACCACGGCCTGGTCGCCCTCGAAAGTAGCAATAAAGGCGACGGGAACCTGGAGCAGATCGCAATTGGCTGCCAGGATGCCTTCCAGCAACTGATCGAGATCGCTGGAGGTGAGCAAACGCTGGCTGATCGACTGGATGGTCTTGACCTGTTCCTGATCCTCCTGAAAAACGAGAATCCGTTCGAGCAAAGGCAATAGTGCAGACACCATCCACTGCCAGAACATAACCACGGCCACGGCCGCGAAGGGCATGAAATCTTCGCCGGGCAACCCCAGTACACGCCCTGCCCGAGGCAGAAACAGGACCACCAGCAGAACCCAGATTCCAGTCGCCGGCCCGCGCAGGAAAAAAGTCAGCAGCTCGGACTTCACAACACGGTCCGGGATCCGGGAGCCGAAAAAGGAAAGCGGATACGAGATGAAAATCAGCATCAAGGCGATTCCAAGATTGCTCAGGATAACCAGCGACCAAAACAACAAGGGTGAGCTTTGATCGCCACCAAACAGCAGCGAATAGGGAAAAATGCCAAAAGCAGGCAGGGTGAATGAATACAGCAAATAACCCATCCGGCGATGGGTATAGGTTGTGCGGCAGCGCTGCCTGGCCCGCATCACGTTGTAGATGGAGACAATCACTGCCACAAGAAAATACGCGACATAGACTGGAAAGAGTGGCCCCGGTAACAGATGTGGGGCTGGAGTCAGGCCGAATCCATTCACCACTGTATCGGTGAACATGACGAGAATTAGGAAGAAGAGGCTGAGACCGTAGAGAGCCCGTGTTGTGCGGCGGCGACGTCCACGCGACACAAGCCCTGTGGTGGCGAGCAGGGCATCGGACAGGTGAAACATGGCCGCAGGTGCGAATGCGATGCCAACCCACTGCACTCGCAACCACACGCGAAGCGAAGCCAACGTGGGGTCGAGCGAAGTGAGAACATCCACCATATACACGCCCGTCACACAGGCCAGTAGCACGCTGGAGGTCCGCGCCACCCGCGCCCTGAGATTGCGGGTCAGGTTGTACAGAAGAATGGAGACCGAGACGATCACGATAATCGCCGTCAAAGTCTCGTTGATTGTCTCTAGGAATGACAGTTCAAGTTCAGTATTCATGAATCGAGCGCAAACTACCGTACACTCTGGGTGAAAAAGAGCGCGATATCCTGGTTCAGAAAGTAACGGTCATTGAAACCGCACAGGGTCAGACCATGCCGTTGCAAAAACGAAATCGCCGGGAAGTTCTTCGTCTGAGTCTCCACCGTGATTCGGCGCAACCCATTCATCTTGGCCCAGCGCTGTGAATGAAGCAGCAGGGCGCTTCCAACACGCAAGCGTCGGCGAGGTCGATCAACCACCAACCCTCTAATCCACCCGATGCTGTAGGCCCGGTCCGCATGCATGCTCAAATAGCCATAGATACCCTGCTCGCCTTCCGCGACAATGAAGTAATCGCGGAGCTGCCAGGCCTGCAACGTGATCTCCGGCTCATGCGGGTACAGGATAGACATCGGTCGCGGCAGGCGGACAGTACGGAAATTGTAGGCTGTTCCATCCGGAGTCTGCTCGGCCTCGACCTGCCACACGTATTCACTGACTGACGTATGATCCAACCCCAGACAGGCTGGCAGATCATCTGCGGTTGCGGTCCGGATCGCGAAGGTGAGATGTTGTTGTTCCACGCTCATCCTGTCCAGCAAAAAGTACCGGCACAATATCGCCGCCACCAGAAAACAAGAGATTCTGACTACCCTAGACGCCCTGTCGATGCCTGCCCGGTCACATCCCAACGGCCGGCAAATGGTGTGGGTTACCCCTCCGATGTGCCCTCTGGCGCAGTGATCAACTCGCCCGGCGGGGTATAGATCACCTGAGGCAGAGTCGCCCCGGCCATCAGCTTGACCGCGATGTTGAGCGCCACCTGGGGAATTTCTTCTTGCCCCACACCGACTGACGCCCGCATGAAGTGGCCGTCTTCGATGTATCGCCGGGCCAGGACTTCCGCATCTACCCCGGTAATGACCACGGAATCCGGGCTAAAATCCGCGTCCGTCAGTGCGTTGATAGCACCATAAGCGCCGGCATCATTGATGCTGAGAATAACATCGAAGTGGACAGCTTGCTCGATTAACGTGCGCACGGACTCCTCGGCGAATTCAGAGGTTCCACCAAGATAGCGCCCGATAATGTGCGCATCCGGCGCGAACTCGAGCAATCCGGCCTGCAACCCATCGGCGCGCGCCACAATCGCGGGCAAATCAGGAAAATCCAGAATGATCACATCGGCCACGCCTCCCAGATGCTCGGCGATATACCGCCCAGCATAGCGACCAGGCTCCAATCCCAGGAGGTAGTTATCATGGGTAATCACAACGCCGTTGTAGGCTGGGGGATCGCTAACATTCTGGAGAATCAGAGGAATTCCCGCCTCAGCCGCCGCGCTCAGCGTATCATTGACGATCTCGGCATCCACAACGCAAACCACGAGCGCCCGGGCACCATCCGCGCGGGCGCGCTCGATCTGGATAATCTGCTGGTTGGCGTCCGTCTTGCTATCATACCGTCGGAAGGCCAGATCCAATTGCGACGCGATATCCGCCATCCGCCGCGCTTGGCCAGCGAAAAACTCGCTACCTTCATTGCAGACGATATCCGCAATGAAACCTTCACTCCCCAGATACCGCCGGGCAAGCTCGATCTCCTGAACGGTCGGAATCACGTCTTCAGGCGCACCGGCCTCGCCAACCAGAACGACAGCCGGCCCAGGCAAAGACTCACCGTGCGCCAAGCTGAGAATCAGGGCCGCCAAACCGCCCAGGAGCACCAGAGCCAACCCTGCGAGCAGCCGGGCCGGCAGCGATCGCCATCTTACCCTGCCGATCGCGCTTCTGGATAACGTCTGTGAGGATGCCCCGCCCAGGCCAGCAGAGGGCAAGGCCGTGGCGGATGGAGACGGTGGGATTGAGCCAGAACCCAGGTCAGCCGAGCCCACGTAAGGCAGGGATGAAGTTTGCAGCACAATCGTATCCGGCGGGGGTTGCAGCAGAGCCGGATCCAGCCTGCTCTTGCGTCCAAGAGCAATGTTGAGGGCTTCGCTCATCTGTTCGCTGCTCTCAAACCGTTCATCCGGATTTTTCTGCAATGCCCGCAAGATGACCAGTTCAACCTCGGCCGAAATCTGCGGGTTGAACTCACGCGGGGGCGGAGGCGTCTTCTCGACATGCTGGTAGATCAGAGAGAAGGTCGTCAGCGCTTCAAAAGGCGGACGTCCGACAAGCATGTGATACAAAATCACGCCCAGGCTATAGATATCCGAGCGATGATTGATTGGATCGCCCCGAAGCTGCTCTGGCGACATGTAGGCTGGCGTACCGATGATCGATCCTGTCGTGGTAAGCTGAGAAGAGCCGCCAAGAACTTTGGCCAGTCCAAAATCGGCCAGATAGGCATTCTGCTCGGTATCGATCATGACATTGCTGGGTTTGAGATCGCGATGAATCACCCCGCGCCGGTGGGCATGTCCCAACGCCAATGCAATCTGGCTGAATAACTCGGCGGCCTGACCGACGGGCATCAAGCCCCGCAGCAGCAATTCGCGCAGGGTCCCGCCGCGCAGCAGCCGCATCGCCAGATACAATACTTCATCGGTAATGCCATAGTCGAACACAGGTAGGATGTGAGGGTGTTCTAGAGAAGCGATCATCTCCGCTTCCTGTTTGAAACGGAGTTGGACCTCTTCTTGCTGGCCCGTCGCAAAAAGTGGGATGACCTTCAGAGCAACCTCGCGCTTGACCGAAGGCTGAAACGCGCGATAGACGTCCGCCATCCCCCCCTGGCCAATTCTCTCCCTAACAATGTAAGGCCCAATCTGCTCGCCAGCGAAATTAACCCTGTTCATCCTGGACCATCCTTGGGTTGAGCTATGGTGACCCGTCACGCCCCAGCCCTGCTGGAAATCACCTTTGGCTTGCGCGCAAAGGCAAAACACGCTCTGATATCACGCTGGACTGTCTGGGGATGAGGTTGGCAGCAATGCAACATCGGCGTAACGCCGGACGAGAACGAAGCTGAGCGCTTGAGGCCAATACCTGACTATCCCTAAACCCCATTATAATGAGTTAGAGCAAAATTACACTGATGCTCGAGAATGGAACCTTC
>CAZHMJ010000010.1:6308-23075 GCA_964533805.1 uncultured Anaerolineae bacterium
ATTTGTCCTACAGGATATAATCACAACTCCCCCTTCAGGGGAATAGCCCGGTTATTCTGAGTTCTTAACACAATTGAGCGCGTTTTTGTAGCGTCTGAACGCTACTTAACACACTGAGGTCATACCGTCGCCGACGGATTTGAGCCTTGTCTTTGTGTAGCGGCAAGGCTTTTTGCTGTCATCACGTTCACAGTACGAGCATCGATTCTGACATGACCGTTCAGGAAGTAATGTATCAACCCGTTTTGAGTGTCTTGCTCGTCAAGGGAGAGGAACAGGGTTTTCTCACCTTTGACGATGTTTTCCACGCCATCCCCGAAACCGAGCGTGATGATGTCGCGCAACTGGATGACTTGCTGGAGCGTCTTTCCGACGCTGGAATCTCGATCGTCGCTGAAGCGCCCGACATGGAAAACCTGGAGGCGGGCGACCAAGTTGCAGCCGGCGAAGATTTCATTACTATTGAAGACATCGACCTGCGCGAGGATGCGGGCTATCAGCAGGCGATGGAGACCGATGATGTCGTCGGTCTCTACCTGAAAGAAGCCGGGCGGGTTCCCCTCCTGACCGCCGATCAGGAGGTCAGCCTTGCCAAGCGGATCGAAGCCAGCGTGCTGGCTCACAGGCAGCTTGAGAAATATGGGGACGAGCTTTCGTCCGAGAGTTGGGAAGATCTCCAGCTCATTATCGCGGACGGAGAAGAGGCCCAGGCGCATTTGATCCGGGCCAATGCTCGCCTGGTAGTGAGTATCGCCAAGAAGTACGTCGGCCGCGGCGTCCCCTTCCTCGATCTGATCCAGGAAGGCAATATCGGATTGATCCGGGCCGTCCGCAAATTCGAATACCAGCGCGGCCACAAGTTCAGCACCTATGCCACCTGGTGGATTCGTCAGGCGGTCAGCCGCGCGGTGGCTGACCAGGGCCGAACCATTCGGGTCCCGGTCCATATGGGTGACCAGATCAACAAGCTGATGCGCGTCGCGTCGCTCATGGCCCAGGATTTGGGCCGCGATCCCACGCTCGATGAGCTGGCCGAGCGGTTGGAAATCGAGCCGGACAAAGTGGCCGAGTTGATCGAGATTTCCCGCCGGCCGGTCAGTCTCGACGAGCCGACGAACGAAGAACAGGATGCCGAGATCGGGGACTTCATCGAGGATGATCGGGCGCCCTCCCCACCGCAGATGGTCGCCGACCAGCTTCTGCGGGAACACGTGAACGAGTTGCTGAACCGGTTACCGGAACGCGAAGCTTATATTCTCAGACTGCGCTATGGATTACATGATGGCCGCATCCATACTTTGGAAGAAGTGGGCAAGGAAATCGGGGTGACTCGCGAGCGCGTTCGCCAGCTTGAAGCGCAAGCGCTCAACCGCCTGCGCCATTCATCCGCTCTGATGCTGCGCGACTTCCTGGAGGAGTAAGACCATGAATCGGCAGGAGACAGAACAAGGTCTGGCACTCTGGATCTGGCCAATTGTCCTGATCGGCGGGGGTGTCCTCCTGCTGCTTCAGAACTATCTCCTGCTCGACCTGAACGTGCTCCAGTTCTGGCCCTTAGTACTGGTTGCACTCGGCTTGCAGATATTCCTGGGCAGAGGATTGAGCCTCAGCCAAGCCAGCCAGAATTTCGGCATTACCCGCGGGAGTGTCGAATCGGCCACCCTACGCGCCAACAGCGGCGAGCTTGATCTGCGAATTCAGGCCGTGCAGCGCGAAGGGCGGCTTATCGCCGGCCAGTATACAGGTCGGTCCCGCCCACAGCTCCAGGCAGAAGGCAGCCATGCCTTCCTAAACATGCAACGGAGCAAGACATGGCTGCTGTCGATGGCCGACTGGGACTTCAGCCTGGCGAAGGACCTCCCCTGGAAACTGGAGCTAAGCGCCTATTTGGGCGAAATCGATGTGGATATGCGCGGGCTGGTGATCGATTCGGCCCAGATCAGTTCAGGCGTCGGCGATGTCCACGTGATCGGCCCGGATACACCGGCAGGGCCGATCACGCTTCGCTCTACGCTGGGTCACATCCACCTGGCCGTCCCCGAAAAAATCCCCGCTGCCGTCACCATCCAGGCGGGAGGTCTGTTCGATATCCACCTGGAAAGTGACCGCTGGCTGCCTGATGGCGACCGTCGCTACGTCACACCGGACTACGCGGGCGCGGTCGAATCACTCGAGTTCACCATCCAGGGTACGACAGGCGGCCTCTCCCTCACTTAACGCAGCACCAGAGTCAGGGCCGAATCGGTAATCTCGATCCGGGCGAGCGTCAGCGCATAGCCCGCTGCCTGAACCGTCATGTCCCCTAGAGCCGTGTTGCCATCGGTGACCAGCCGGTTGACCAGATCGGCAATTTCACCTTGCGCCGGGATCGCATACAGCATGCCATTCAGCACAATGCCGGCTGCCTGAAAGCCTTTCAGATCAGAAGTGAGCGTCAGCGCCGCGCCGATCTCCTGCGAGATTCCCTCCACACTGACCAGGGCATAGATCACCGCGCCGTTCGGGCGAAAATCGACCCGCCGGACGGTGAATCGCTCGGCCGCGCAGCCTCGCAAGAGAGTGGCACAAATCCCGGCCAGATCGCCTTCCTCAAAAGTCACAACTCCCAGGCCATATCCATCCGTAGCCTGCCCGACCACGACGCCATCCGTCGCGGGCTGGCTGGTGTCGAGCGTCACGCTGGATCGCCCTTCAACGCCGATCACCACGCTCTCAGGGGAGGTCGCGGAAGCAAACCAGCCTTGATAGGTCGATCCTCCAGCCGCGGCGGCGCCAGAACCAGCAATAACGACCGGGGTCGGATTCTCCACCCCAGCGCCGCCTCCCGCGCCGGGATTGGCTGGCGGCGGAGGCGGGAGGACCGGAGACCCAATCGCCACAGGCTCAAGGGTGAGCTGCTCGACCCAGAACGAGTCGACATCCCCCTTTGGGACAAAACCAACCGCCTGCAAAGCAAGACGCGGCAAAAACGCCACGAGGAGCAGAACCACCACCAGGCATAATCCACAGACCGGGATCAACGCAACCAGCCACACTGGCTTGAAACCGCGCCGTGCCACGGGCCGCAAGTTTCGAACAGGTTGAGCAGACATCGAACACTCCGTCTTGTCAACGACTTTGCCATCGGCTATACTAACGTGTATACGGCGACGTCGCCAAGTGGCAAGGCAAGGGTCTGCAAAACCCTTATCGTCGGTTCGATTCCGACCGTCGCCTTAGTACGCCGGTCCACACATGGACTGGCGTCTTGTTATACCCCCACAACGCCGACCGCCGGCTCACATATGGAAGCGATGATAGCGCCAAGTACGGGGCCAAGCGCGGCACAGAGAGTGGCTAGCTGCTGAGAAAGCTACCCGTGGCAGCCCCCGAATGACCCGCTGAGCTATCACGGCGAACCCCAGCAGCGATCCGCTGGCTGTCAGTAGTCGTCGATCGGTTTGCGCCCGTTATCCCGCCGGAGTCTCCGATCCTGTTAAGGCGACTCCCAGAGGCCAGTGTTTGTGAGAATGCTGGTAATCCAAGGTGGCACCGCGAGCGCGCTCCTCGTCCTTGGCGAAGGGGGTGCTTTTTGTCTTCCGGCGCGCCGCTGGCCTCGCTCTCATCAGCCCACGGTTTGCTGGAAGCACGCCCACCAGAACCTGACAGGAGGTCTGAGATGAACCGTGTTATGGCTGCACAGATTGGCGCCCACGTTGGCGAGCGGGTGCACGTGCAGGGCTGGCTCCACGCCTTGCGCAAGATGGGTGAGGTAAACTTTCTCGTGATCCGTGATCGCACAGGTCTGATCCAGGCGGTCACCAGCCTCGCCGATCTGACTCCAATCGAGGGTCTTCAGGTCGAAACTGTACTCCAACTCGAAGGGCGTGTCGTGGAAGCGCCCGCCGCACCCGGCGGCTATGAGCTGTATGACAACACCGTATCGGTCATTTCCCCGGTCACGGAACCGCCCCCTTTCAGCCTCAACAAGAACCGTATCCGGGCCAGCCAGCCGGCCTTCCTGGATCATGCGGTGATCGGTCACCGGCACATCCAGCAGCGTGCCATCCTGCGCCTGGCATCGGGCGTAATGCAGGGCTTCCGGGCAACCCTGAACGCGCGCGATTTCACCGAAATCCAAACGCCCAAACTGGTCGCCTCAGCCACCGAGAGCGGGGCCAACGTCTTCGCGGTGGATTACTTCGGACAGCCTGTCTACCTGGCCCAGAGTCCCCAGTTTTACAAACAGATCATGGTCGGTGTATTTGAACGGGTCTATGAGGTTGGCCCGGTTTTCCGCGCCGAGCCTCATTCCACCCGCCGTCACATCAACGAATACGTCAGCCTGGACGTCGAATTCGGTTTCATCGATGATCACTTCACCGTAATGGCGCTCTTGAGCGAGGTCGTTCGCGGCATCTTGCAGCACCTGGAAACTCACTTCCAGGCCGAGCTGTCCCTGCTCGCGGTCGACATGCCACGTCTCGGAGAGACTATCCCCCACCTGCACATCACCGAGGCCCAACAACTTCTGACAGAGCGCTATGGAGTCACGGATGCCATCGGTGAACCTGATCTGACGCCGGAGCACGAGCGCCTGCTCGGCCAGTGGGCGCTGGAGACGCACCTCACCGATTACCTCTTCGTGACGGGGTATCCCATGGCCAAGCGGCCGTTCTATACCCATCCCGATCCGGCACGGCCACAGTACTCGAACAGCTTCGACCTGCTCTTCCGCGGCACGGAACTGGTAACCGGCGGTCAGCGCTTGCACCGCTACGACGACTACCTGGCGGCTGTGAAAGTGCGCGGCTACGACCTCGCGCCGTTCGAGACGTACTTCGAGGCGTTCAAGCACGGCATGCCGCCGCACGGTGGATTCGCCATCGGGCTGGAGCGTTTCGTCATGCAGCTTCTTGGGCTGGACAATATCCGTCTCGCCACCCTCTTCCCCAGAGACATGATGCGCGTAACACCTTAGCACCGCGCACAGACGCTCTGGTCTGCTGATTGCCGCCCGGCAGTGGATAGGGTATCCTGTCCGCTGCCGGGCGCTTTTCTAACCGGCGAGAAAGGAAACGGCATGACCGGCCAGGTCGAAACATTTTACGACCGTAGCTCAGATTACGAGTGGCACCGCCTGGAACGCCATCGCATGGAATTCGCGGTGACGATACGGGCGCTCCTGGATTTCCTTCCGCCCCCGCCCGCGGATATCCTGGATGTCGGCGGCGGGCCGGGCCGCTATGCCATCGCCCTCACCCGGCAAGGCTATCGAGTCACCCTGTTCGATCTGTCCGCCAACAACCTGACTTATGCCGCCGGGCAGGCTCAATTGGCGGGAGTTAGCCTGGCCGGTTTCGAGCACGGCACGGCCACCGATCTGGGCCGCTTTGAGGCTGATCGATTCGACGCTTTACTCCTCATGGGTCCCCTCTATCATCTGCTGGACTCCGCCGACCGGCGGCTGGCTGTGCGCGAAGCGATTCGAGTGCTCAAGCCCGGCGGCTGGCTGGCTGCATCCTTCATCTCGCGTTATGCCCCGCTGAGAGACGCAGCCGTGAAGGAACCCGATTGGATCCTAAGCGAACCTGAGGAGCACGAGCACATCCTCGCCACTGGCGTCTATGTGGCAGGCCCCGACCGGGCGGGATTCACCTCGGCTTTCTTCGCCCACCCGTCGGAAATCGCCCCACTCATGGAATCTGGCGGCTGCGAGACTGACAGCCTGCTCTCCTGCGAAGGCGTGACCAGCATGATCGAGGATCGCATCAACGCGCTGGATGGTGACCTGTGGGAAGCCTGGGTCGAGGTCAACTACCGTCTGAGTCGCGATCCGGCGATTCTGGGCTGCGCCGAGCACCTGCTCTACCTCGGTCGCAAACCTGGACCGCTCGCATGACTTCCCGACGCGCACTCTGGCTATCAGTCCTGGTCTTGCTCCTGGCAACCGGGCTGCGTGCCTGGAACCTCGACCAGCAAAGCCTGTGGTTCGACGAGGGCATTGCCTGGCATGCCGCCACCCGTCCAACTTTAGGTGCGGCGCTGACCGACGATCCCACGAACCCTCCCCTTTACTTTGGCCTGTTGTTTGGCTGGGTGCGGCTAATGGGCGACTCGGAGTTCGCCATGCGGACCCTATCCCTGTTCCAGGGCGTGCTGGTGGTGGCCCTGACTGGGATCGTAGCTCGGCGCTGGTTCGGGCGTCCCGCAGGCTGGTTAGCCCTGATCCTGGCCGCCCTGAATCCCCT
This sequence comes from uncultured Anaerolineae bacterium, assembly GCA_964533805.1. Taxonomy (GTDB): domain Bacteria; phylum Chloroflexota; class Anaerolineae; order Aggregatilineales; family Ch27; genus JARKOQ01. The sequence continues at coordinate 12,539 of CAZHMJ010000010.1, forward strand.
GTTATGGTGGGCGTCGCAGGAAATTCGAATGTACAGCCAGATGGGCCTGCTGGGACTGGTGCTTGCACTGGCACTGGGCGAGATCGTCACCGAATCCAGGCAGCAGCGCTGGGCCTGGATCACCCTGATCGCCGCCGAGTTGGGCACACTCTACACTCACAATACCGGCATCGTGATGCTCGGTGCAGTCAATCTGGTCTTTGCCACAGCCTGGATCGTGGCTGCGGCCAGGTACGGTCCGGATTGGCGTCGCGCCGGGCGATGGGCCATCGCTCAGATCGTGGTTGTGCTGGCCTGGTCACCGGAGCTTGTGAGCCGCTTCATCAACGTCAGCGCCGACAATGCAGCCACGCTCAGGCCTCCCGCCCTCACCCTGGACCTGCTCTGGCGATCCTGGCAGGGGCTATGGGCCGCCTCTTGGGAGATGGTCCGGGCCGATCCGACGACGCTTCACTGGATTTCGCTGGGCCTGCTGCCCCTGGCCGCGCTGGTACTCCTGGCGCCGCGCCGAAGCTCTGGCCGCCTCCTGATAGGGCTGTTGCTGGCCGGATATACCACGCTGCTGGCCGCATTGGCTGTGATTGGCGTCGATCTCCACAGCCGCTATCTCGTTCTCCTTGCCCCGCTGGTCCTGATCGCAATCGCGGGCGGCGTGAGCCATCTTCCCGCTCGTTATCGCCTATCGACCATTCTCCCGGCTCTCACGATCATTGGAGCTGCTGCGACCTGGTGGATATTGCCGGGCCAGGCCAACCCCGCCTACCAGCACGATCAGGCGCGCGAGATGGTGGCCTACTACGCGCGGGAATTGCAGCCCGGCGATCTCGTCCTGGCCTGGACGTATGCCGAGCGCTATGACCTGATGTACTACTGGGATCGTCTGGGAGTCGAAGCCGAGCGAGTGGAGTTGCCTGAAGGCGCGGACGCCGAACACGTCCTGAGTCTGATCAACACCCATCTGGTGGACGGCCAGCCGGTCCGGGTGGAACGAAACATCTGGTACATGCAAGGGGCCGATACGCGAGGAATGCTGCCTTGCCTGCTCGGCAATGGAACCGCCGGAAGTTCTTTTCAACTGACCGTCAATGGCATGAGTACTGAGGGGGTCGTCGTTCAAGGGCCGCTCACGCATCCCCCACGGCAAGCCGCCGAACCGCATAACTTCGGTCTGGTCACGCTACGCCAGCAAACCAGCCTATCGGAGATGGCGTTTCGCGTTGACCAACGGATCTGTATTCCGCTCGAACTCCAAATGAATACGGCTGGCAGCGTACCACTCCGGGTGAGTCTGAAAGTCCTCAACGAACTGGGACAGGAGATTGCCAGCAGCGACGCTCCGCTGATGACAGCGGCCCAGTTGGACACCTCGCGCCTAGACGAGGCCGAAGCCGTGCAGGCCTATATCCTCGTGGAACTGCCCCAGGGCGCGCAGCGAGGAGACTACCCTGTCCAGCTCCGAGTGTACAGCGCCGCCCAACCAAGCGGCCTTGACGTGCTAGATCCAGTTAGCGGGACGCCTGCCGGAAAGAATGTCCTCCTGGGCAACCTGCGCCTCGGTCCTGGAGACTGGCCGCCCTTCGAGCCGGATTGCGCGATCGAGATCGCCCCTGGCGTGACCCTCGCCGACTGCTCAGGCCTCCCCGCCGAACCGCTCGCACCCGGGCAGTCGGTTCCCATGACCCTGGCCTGGCAGATTGAAGTCCCCCCTCCACCGCTGACGGTGAGTTTGACCGGATCAGACTGGACGCTCACGGACACAGCCGCGCCAGTCACACGCGGCGCCGTCCTGGACTGGCGCGGATTCACCCTGCCCGCTGACGCGGTAGGTACCGTTACCTTGAGCGCCCAGGCCGGAGACTATCCGCCAGTCGTGCTGAGCCGTCTTGCGATCGAACCGGTGGCCCTGCTACATACCCCACCCGCGGTTGAGCATCGGGCCGCGGTTGAGTTCGAAGGCGTCGGGATGCTCTATGGATTCGATGCCCCAGACACAGTGATATCAGGCTCAGCCCCGGTCAACATCGGTCTGGTCTGGCAGCCTACGCAGGCGACCGACACCGCCCTCGCCGTCACGGTCCAATTATTGGATGACGAGGGCAGATTGCTTGCCCAACACGACAGCGCGCCTGCTTATGGCTCCCGACCCACCACCGGCTGGCAAGCAGGCGAATATGTGATTGATGTTCATCCGCTCGTCTTTCGTGAGGAAGCTATCGGCTACGTGGGGCAAGCGCGACTCATCGTGGCCGTGTACGACCCGGTCACCGGCCAGCGAGTCCCCACCACTGCGGGGCTGAACTATTCGTCGCTATTGGAGGATATCGTGGTCGATCGCGGCTGAGCACCATTGCCAGCCCCAGCCTCAGCGGAATCCGAATGGGGAATTCCCAACACGGACAGGTCCGTCAGAGGTGCTGTCCGCGTGTACAACCGCGTCTGAGCTTGCGGACGGCGGCCAGCCGCAATCAAAACGCGCACCCGGTCGAGCAGGCTGTGAGTCACATAGGGTTTCGTCACATAGGCATCTGCGCCCAGGGCCAGACCATGTCGGATGGTCTCCGGCTCGATCATTGCTGACAGGATGACTACGGGAACTGTGTCGAGCGCGCGGAGTTGCCGGATTCGCGCCAGCACCGAGAAACCATCAATCCCTGGCAGAATCAGATCCAAGATGATCAGCGAAGGGATCAAGCCTTCTTCGAGCAGCGTCAGCGCGGTCTGGCCGTCCTTTACCAGGATAGCGTCGATCCCGATCCCCTTGAGAAGTGTGGCGATAAGGTTGCGAAGCGAGGTGTCGTCATCGACAACCATTACCTGCGTGCCGCTGTTAATCATGGTTTCACCTGGACCTGCTGGAGTATTGGTGTGCGCCCTGCAACTACTGAAGATTGTTGTTGTGTTGATGCAAGAACACGCAACAACATTTCTTATCTCATTATATGCATAATCTCACCATATCGACACAAGGTTAGTTAGTTATAACCATGCCTTCGGTTCTGTGCTAGTGCTCGATACGAGATCAACTCTGCGGTACAATACCGCCCGCCTACAAGGAGCGAGCGAACCATGAACATACTGGTCATTGGCGGCGCAGGGTACATCGGCTCAACCACGACGGACTTTTTTCTGCGAGCCGGACATCAGGTCACAGTCTACGACAACCTGAGTTGCGGCCATCGGGCCGCTGTTCCGGCCGCCGCCCGGTTTGTTCGTGGGGACATTGGAGACCGGGGCAGCCTGGATGTCCTTTTCCAAACCCAGCAATTCGATGCCATCATTCATTTCGCCGCTTTCATCGAAGCCGGCGAGAGCATGATCAACCCCGGTAAATACTTCCGCAACAACGTGGTCAACACCCAGACCCTGCTCGATGCAATGCTCGACCACGGGATCAAGCGGCTAGTTTTCTCCTCCACGGCTGCGGTCTACGCCAGCAAGGACAGCCCGATCCACGAGGATGACCCTCTGGGACCAGCCAACGTCTACGGCGAGACCAAGCTCATGATCGAGCGAATGCTGCACTGGTACCACCAGCAGGCCGGCCTGAAATACTGCGCGCTACGCTACTTCAACGCCTGCGGGGCCTCGCTGGATGAGCAGGGCCGAGCCATCCGTGGCGAAGCCCACCACCCGGAGACTCATCTGATCCCGCTGACCCTCCAGGTGCCGCTCGGTCAGCGCCCGGCAATCAAACTCTATGGAACGGATTATCCCACCCTCGATGGTACTTGCATCCGGGATTACGTCCACGTCGAAGACCTGGCCCAGGCCCATGTCCTGGCGGTGGATGCCCTGGACGATCGGTCTGCCATGACCTACAACATCGGCAACGGACAGGGATACAGTGTCCGCGAAGTCGTCGACGTGGCACGGGAGATTACGGCGATCGATTTTCCCGAACAGGAAGCCGAACGACGGCCTGGAGATGCCCCGGTTCTGGTCGCATCTTCTGAACGCATCAGCCGCGAGTTGGGATGGAAGCCTCGCTACCCAGGCCTGCCGGACATCGTCCAAAGCGCGTGGCTGTGGCACAGGTCACATCCTCACGGCTACAGCGACCCCACTTAGTCGGAATCCACGAAAACGCCATGCACGTCGCCATCAATGGTTGGTTCTGGGATCGACCTGATACGGGCAGCGGGCAATACACCCGTGAACTGGTTCGGGCAATGCGTGCCATTCGGCCCGATCTGACCATCACCCTGGTACTGCCGCCACACATCTCGCCTGCTCAGGACCCGCCGCCAGGAGTGGCACCACTGCCCACCCGCCTGCCTCTGCGCGGCAAACTGGGTAAAGTCTGGTTCGAGCAGGTGACGTTCCCCAGGTCGGCCGCCCAGGTCGGCGCCAATCTCTGCCATGTGCCTTATTGGGGGCCGCCCCTGGCATCACCGCTGCCTATCATAGCCACTATTCATGACGTGATCACGCTTTCGATGCCGGTCTATCAGGGTGGATTCCTGGCGCGCCTGTACACCAGCCTGGTCACGGCAAGCGCACGCGGCCTGACGCATATCATCACCGACTCGCAGGCCTCCGCCACGGAGATCGAGGCCCGCCTGGCAATTCCGAGAGATCGCATCACACCCATCTGGCTTGCGGCTGAGGATCGTTTTCACCCACGGACTGGCGCTGAACAGGATGTGGCCGTACGCTCTCGCTACAACCTCCCGGAACGCTTTGTCCTCTACCTGGGTGGATTCGACATCCGCAAGAACGTCCAAACACTCTTGCTGGCCTACACCTACGTCAGTCAGGCCCTGGCCGATGAAGTCCCGCTGATCCTGGCCGGACGTCCGCCAAGTCAATGGGGAACGACACGCTTCCCAGACCTGCCGGCCTACGTCGATCAACTCGACCTGGGCGATCGCGTGGTGTGGCTGGGCGAGATCCAGGAGCAAGACAAGCCATCCCTGTACCGGCTTGCCGAGGTATCCGTTTTTCCCAGCCGCTACGAAGGCTTTGGCCTGCCCGTCCTGGAGGCGATGGCCTGCGGCACCCCGGTTGTCGCCTGCGACGTGTCCTCTATTCCTGAAGTGGCGGGCGAAGCCGCCTTTCTGGTCGATCCTGATGATGCGCGGGGCATGGGAGGCGCCATCCTGGGCCTCCTGGTCCAGCCTCCCCTCGCGGATCAGATGCGCAATCTGGGTCTGGCCCGGGCCTCGCAATTGAGCTGGCGCAAGACGGCCGAAGCAACCCTCACGGTTTACGAGCAAGCACTCCGCACATCATGACGAAACCAGTGCCGATCCTACCGAGAAAGATCTTCGCCATTCTACTCGCGCTGGTCATCCTGAACGGCTGTCAGCCAGCACCAGCCCCTTCGGCCATCGCCCACACCGGGCTTCTGGAATATAACCACAGTGTGGAGCAGATTTTGCAGACGGTTGGAGAGCAGCATGTCTGGTCATTCGTTGGAACCCAGGGCGATCGGTTGTCGATCGAGTTTGAAAGCGACATTCTCAGCCCCGATCTCACCCTCGATTACGCAGGCCAACCGCTGGCGGGCCTAACCGGAGGAACCTACCGTCATCGAGGGAGGCTCGCTGAAGTGATTCTCCCCGCAAGCGGGACGTACGCCCTCACGATCACTCAGGTGTTCGCGGAGAGTGGAAGCTATCGCCTGACCGTCACGACTTCAGGCACAAGTGCGGATGATAATCCTACGCCGATATCGACGGCTCCACCCACGACATCGGACGCGACCGCCCTCCTCCAGACACCCACACCAGTCCAGTCAACCCCGACCGCCCTTCCCAGGGCTTCTTCCGGAAGCCTGCTACAACCCTACCAGCCTGTCCAGGGCCGGATCACTGCGCCAGGCGAAGTCGCGCGTTACACAATTTTCGGTGAGGCTGGTGACGTGATCAGCGTTGGAGCGCGAAGCGCAAAGTCTAGCAACGGGCTTGCGCCGGTCGTGGAGTTGTATGCGCCCTCTGGAATCCTGCTTGGGGTGGCTGAAAGCGACCCTGACGCCAACCAGCCGGAAGCCCTGTTATTCAACACGGCGCTTCCCGCGACCGGGGCGTATGTCGTCTTCGTCGGTGATATCGTGGGGTTGGCCCGGGGACCGTTCGAAATCAGTTTCGGCTACCATGCTTCGCTGCGGCGCAATCTCAAGGCCTCGCCGCCGCCAGACACGCCCCAGGTGGGTGTCCTGGATACCCCTGCCGCCCAGGATGCCTGGCCCCTCACCTTGATGGCGGGCGACATCCTCAGCGCCGCCGCGGTGGCTGATACCGGATCGAGTCTCGATCCAGTCCTGAGTCTGTTCAGCCCATCGGGCCAGATTCTCTACTCGGATAACGACAGCGGTGGAGGGACCAATGCAGCCCTTCGCCAGGCGGTCATCCCAGAGAGCGGTGACTACCTGCTCGCCGTCAGCCCGAACAGCCCTGGTCTGGGTCAATACACCCTGATCTGGCGCTACGAGGCCCGCGCCAATCCGTGAAAAACACTCGCGGGCCGATGGCCCGCGATCCCTGTCTAGCATGCCACAACCCATATCACCACCCGTGTTCCAGACGGTGAATCAGCCGCTCCGGCAAATCCGCGTCGTGCATGCGCCGCTGGACAGCGGCAATATCGTACTCAGTCCGGCGGTGTTCCAGGCTGGCCTTGCCCACATCCAGTAAGGCATAGGCCGCCATCGGGTTGGCGTCACGCGGCTGCCCAACCGAGCCGGGGTTGATGATCTGGCGGCGTCCGTTCAGCAAACGCGGCTGGTCATAGACCGGCGTGATAGCCTCGGTCTCGCCATGATCCTTGACCAGTTCAAAGAACACGGGCGTATGGGTGTGCCCCACCAGACAGTATAGAGTTTCAAAATGGGAAAAGTTCAGTGAAGCGATGAGAGGATCGAGCACATATTCCCAGACCGGTTCGCGAGGACTCCCATGAACCAGCGTATAGGATCCAAGCACAAACGTCGTCGGCAGCGCCGCCAGATAGTCGACGTTGTCCGCCCGCAACGTTTCAGTCGTCCAGGTCACAGCGCGCCGGGCATCGCTGTTGAAAGTCCGGATATCCAGCCTGCCTAGAGCCGCCCAGTCGTGATTGCCCGCCAGACACAGGTGTGGCAGCGTTCGCAGGAGATCGACGCATTCATTCGGGTCGGGGCCATAACCCACCACGTCGCCCAGGCACCATACATAATCCCATTGGCCCTTCGCATCCGCCAGCACTGCTTCGAGAGCGGTCAGGTTGGCATGAATATCTGAGATGATCAGAACACGCATAATATCTTCCTCTAAAGTCCCGGAGAAACTGGACTGATGTTACCATGCTTAAAAACCAAGTGCTAGCCTGCCTCCCGCTGGTTTCCCTACGGTCCAACCTTTGCGCCGGAAGAAGAACAAGCCGCCTACCAGAACGCTGATAGGCGGCTTGTGATGATCCGATGGAACCGTTAGCTCAGGACGCGAGGGCTACTCAGATTCGGCCAGACGCTGGTACTGGGCGTAACGTTCGATGACATCTTTGTGGATCAGTTCGGCCAGGACCTGGGCGCGATCGGGATCGGACTTGCGCAGCACACTGAACCGGCCCTGACGGTACATGAAGTCTTCGAGACCTTCGATGTCCATCTTGGAGTCCAGCCGGAAGGGATTCTTGCCCTCTTCGGTGTCCGGGTTATAGCGATACAGCGGCCAGAAGCCGGAGTCAACCGCCTGCTCCTGAACATCAAGTCCGTTGACCAGATCGAAGCCATGCATCAGGCAGTGGGCGTAAGCGATGATCAGGGACGGCCCATGATGCGCTTCGGCTTCCTGGAAAGCCTTGACGGTCTGGGTCATGTTCGCACCCATGGCAACCTGCGCGACATACACATTCCCGTAGGTCATGGCCATCATGCCCAGGTCCTTCTTGCGCTGGGATTTGCCTGCCGCCGCAAACTTGGCCACGGCAGCGCGCGGGGTCGCCTTAGATGACTGGCCGCCCGTATTGGAGTAGACCGCGGTATCCAGCACCAGGATATTGACATTTTGACCGGAGGCCAGGACGTGATCCAGACCACCGTAGCCAATATCATACGCCCATCCGTCGCCGCCGAAGATCCAGACTGACTTCTCGACCAGGTAATCAGCCACCGACAGCAGTTGCTTGGCGTCCGCTGAAGTCTCTTTCTCAAGCAGCGCCTTCAGTTCGGCCACGCGCCCACGTTGGGCCTCGATGCCTTCCTGCGCAGACTGATCCGCCGTGCGGATTTGCTCGATCAGGCTCGCGGCCTGGGGCAGGTTAACCTTATCCAGCAGTTCAAAAGCGTACTCAGCCAGCTTGTTGACCGTGAGGCGCATACCCAGGCCAAACTCCGCATTGTCCTCGAACAGGGAGTTCGACCAGGCTGGCCCCAGACCGTCAGCGCGCTTGGTGTACGGGGTCGTCGGCAGGTTGCCGCTGTAGATCGAGGAGCAGCCCGTCGCGTTGGCGATAAGCATGCGATCGCCGAAGAGCTGGGTCAGGAGCTTGATGTAGGGAGTCTCGCCGCAGCCAGCGCACGCGCCGGAGAATTCGAACAGCGGGCGGATCATCTGCGAACCCTTGACCGTGAACCGGTTGAACAGGCTCGGATCAGGATCTGGAATGGACAGGAAGTAGCTGAAGTTCTTGGCTTCTTCCATACGGAGCGGTGCCTGCGCGGCCATATTGATGGCCCGCTTGTCCGTCTTGACACCATCCACCTTCTCAAACGCCGGGCAAGCCTGCACGCACAGCCCGCAGCCCGTGCAGTCCTCGGGAGCGACCTGAACGGTGTAGCGCATCCCCTCGAACCCGCGCCCCTTCATCTGGGTGCTCTTGAAGGTCGCTGGGGAGTTGCCATTCGCATACTTGGCGTCGTACGCCTTGGTCCGGATGGCCGCATGCGGGCACACAAACGAGCACTGGTTGCACTGAATGCAGACGTCCGGATTCCAGACCGGGATTTCAGAAGCGATATTGCGTTTCTCATACTGAGTCGTACCCGTCGGGAACGTGCCATCGATTGGCATCGCCGACACCGGCAGCATATCACCGCGTTTGGCGATGATCTCGGCCGTCACCTTGCGCACGAATTCCGGCGCGTCATCCGGCACGGCATCCGCCATGCGGATAGTGCTAGTCGCCTGAGCGGGGACCTTGACCTCATACAGGCGTTCCTTAGCCATGGCCGCGGCCCGCTGGTTCATCTCGACGATCTTACCACCCTTACGCCCGTAGGTGTCTTCGATGGCCAGATCGATCATGTGCTGGTACTGGTCTTCGGGCAGAACGCCGGAGATCGCGAAGTAGGCCGCCTGCATGGTGGTATTAATGCGCCCGCCCAGGCCAAGCGAATGGGCAATGCCCAGCGCATCGATGACGTAGAACTTGGCCTGTTTTTCAATCAGCGCCTGCTGGACATCCCGAGGCAGATGATCCCAGACTTCGTCGGGACCATATGGGCTGTTCAGCAAGAAGGTGCCACCCTTCTTGAGGCTGCTCAGCATCTCATACCGCTCGAGGAAGCTGAAGTTGTGGCAGGCCAGGAAGTTGGTCTTCTTGACCAGGTAGGTGCTACGGATGGGATTCTTGCTAAAGCGCAGGTACGAGACCGTCCGCGAGCCTGACTTCTTCGAGTCATAGGCAAAGTAACCCTGAGCGTAGTACTCCGTACCCTTGCCGATGATCTTGATCGTGTTCTTGTTGGCGCCCACCGTACCATCGGCGCCGAGACCCCAGAAGACCGCCGTATGCACGCCCGCCGGCTCGCTGCTGAATTCCTGGTCCCAGTCGAGACTGCTGCCGCTGACATCGTCGATGATGCCAATGGTGAAGTGATTCTTGGGCTTGTCCGCGGCCAGGTTGTCGAAGACTGCCTTGGCCATGCCCGAGTCGAATTCCTTCGAGCCCAGTCCATACCGCCCGCCGACTACGATCGGGGACTTCGCCAGTCGGCCAGCCTCAACCGCTTCATCCAGCGCGCCACGCACGTCGAGATACAGCGGCTCGCCCATCGCACCTGGCTCCTTGGTGCGATCCAGAACGGCGATCTTCTTAACCGTCTTGGGCAACGCAGCCACGAACTGCTCGGCAGCGAAGGGACGATACAAACGCACCTTGATCAGGCCCACCTTCTCGCCCTTGGCATTCAGGTAATCCGCCACTTCGTGGATGGCCTCTGCACCCGAGCCCATCACCACAACAACGCGCTCGGCATCCGGCGCACCCACATAATCAAACAGGTGGTACTGGCGCCCGGTCAGGCCAGCGAACTGGTCCATGCACTGCTGGACTACACTGGCGGCCTTGGTGTAGAAGACGTTGACGGTTTCGCGGCCCTGGAAGTAGACATCCGGGTCCTGAGCCGTGCCGCGCATCACGGGCCGATCGGGGGTCAAACCCCGCTGACGATGGTCAAACAACGCCTGCTCGTCCATCATCGCTTTCATCTGATCGAAGGAGAGTTCCTCGATCTTCTGAATCTCATGCGACGTACGGAACCCATCGAAGAAGTGGACGAAGGGCACGCGCGCCTTGAGGGTAGCTGCGTGGGCCACCATCGCCATATCCATCGCTT
>CAZHMJ010000010.1:23085-28614 GCA_964533805.1 uncultured Anaerolineae bacterium
CCTGCGCCTCCTGCGGCGAGTTCGACGCCAGCATCGCAAAACCCGTGGAGCGAGCAGCCATCACATCCGATTGATCACCGAAGATCGATAACGCCTGTGTCGCCAATGAACGAGCCGCAACATGGAAGACCGCCGGAATCAGTTCACCCGCAATCTTGTACATGTTGGGGATCATCAGAAGCAACCCCTGCGAGGCGGTGAAGGTGGTCGTCAGGGCACCAGCCGTCAGGGCACCGTGAACTGCACCAGCGGCGCCGCCTTCCGACTGCATTTCGATGACCGTGGGGACCGTTCCCCAAATGTTTTTCTCACCCTGAGCTGTCTTTTCATCCGCAATCTCACCCATCACCGACGAGGGCGTAATAGGATAGATTGCGATGACTTCACTGACTGCATGGGCCACATGCGCTGCCGCCGTGTTGGCATCGATCGTGACAAAACGACGTGCTTGCTGATTGGCCATGTCTATCCCTTCCTCAGTAATGCCAAAGCAAATACAGGACTCTTGCGATTCTCCCCAAGCCTAACATCTCAGGGAAACGCCCATAAGTGAAAAATAGCATGAGTTTGGTGTCAGTTATCACTTATGCCCTCCCCCTCCTGACGGCTAAAGTTAAAGTGCCAAAGGGTGTATGATAGGATAACGAAAACTTAGATCGAAGGAGAGAATCATGCCGAATCTGTCTACGACGTATCTGGGTATTCCCCTGAAAAGCCCGCTGATCGTTGCCGCAAGCTCAATCTCCAGCCATGTAGACCGCGTCCAGATGGCCGAAAGCGCGGGCGCGGGCGCGCTGGTTATCCGTTCCCTTTTTGAAGAACAGATTCAATTGGATAGCGTGGCGCTAGATGAGTTTTTGGCAGCAGGCAGCGAAAGCTTCGCGGAAGCCACATCTTTCTTCCCAAAGATCGAGCACGGTGGAAGCAAGGAACACCTGATGTGGGTAGAAAAGACCCGTAAGGCTGTTTCGATGCCCATCTTCGCCAGCCTGAACGCCGTTTCTCCCGGCACCTGGGTCACCTATGCCAAGCAACTCGCCCAGACCGGCGTGAATGGCCTGGAAATCAACCTCTACGCCGTTCCAACCGATCCGAACAGATCAGGCGCCGACATTGAGCAGGCGCTTTATCGTGTGATCGAGTCGATCAAAGCGGAAGTCTCTCTGCCCATCGCAGTCAAGCTCAGCCCCTACTACACTTCTCCGGCCAACGTCGTCAAAGGTCTCGAACAACATGGTGCCCGCGCGGTTGTATTATTCAACCGCTTCCTGCAGCCGGATATCGATCCCGACACAGAAACCCTGGTCAATGAAATGGTCCTCAGCAGCCCGATGGAGTTGAAGGTGCCGCTGCGCTGGGCCGCCTTGCTGTATGGCCGGACCGGGCTGGACCTGGCGGTCAACACGGGGGTGCACACCGGCCGCGATGCAATCAAGGCCCTCTTGGCCGGAGCAACGGTCGTCCAGCTTGCATCGACATTACTGCAAAACGGGCTCCCTTACCTGTCGACGATGCTCTTGGACATCCAGAACTGGATGGACGAGCGCGGTTACAAGTCGCTGGACGATTTTCGCGGCAAAGTCAGCCAGAAGAACTGCGACGACCCGTTCGCGTTCGAACGCGCCCAATACGTGAAACTCCTCAGTTCCATGCGCTAAGCTCAGACACCGCCTTTCGGAAGCGCACTGGAGCATGGTCCAGTGCGCTTTTTTGTTCAGCGTATGCCCCTCCCCACCATTGGTGATTGATACACATTGCACAAGGATATTCCATCGTCATATACAGTGAAGTGCTTGACGCTGCCTGTTTTTCATCGTATATTTTGAGTAACGCGGTTTACTAACGCGAGTTACTTCTTTCCATTTTTCGCTCAACCGCTTCCTGTCGAAATTAGGTTTTATGCCCGGCAAACGTATCACGATGAAACAGGTCGCAGAACGCGCTGGCGTCTCCCGCACGACGGTTTCGTTCGTCTTGAACAATACGCCGAACGTCAACATCCCTCCTGAGACTCGCGAGCGAATACTCAACGCAGCCAGAGAATTACATTATGCCCGTGACTTTGCTGCGACCTCACTCGCCACCGGGCGCGCACACACTATCGCATTCATCCTGCGCCAGCCACCTGAAGAATTGTCGGTCGACGCCTTCATGGGCGGCCTGTTGAATGGAGTAAGCCAGGCGGTCAATCACGCCGGTTACCACCTGCTGTTTTACGCGATGGGCCTGACTGCCTCCAAAGGCGCTTATGCCGAGTTAATCCGCAGCCAGCGCGTGGATGGACTGTTGATCTCGGGGCCGCTGGTCGAAGACAGCGAGCTTCTCGATTTGCATGCGGAGGGCGTTCCCCTGGTCATCCAGGGCACGCCGGATATGGGTGACCTGCCCAGCGTCGATGTGGACAACGTCGCCAGTGCCCGGATGGCCACGGAGCATCTGATCTCGCTGGGACATCGCCGTATCGGGTTGATCACCAATGGTCCCCTTACCTACACGTCGAGCCGCGATCGCCTGACCGGATTCGTCCAGGCCCTGGAAGCAGCCAGCATTCCGGTCGATGAGGAATTCATCCTGAGCGGCGAATTCAGTGATGACAGCGGGATGCGGGCCATGGAACAGCTTCTGGTTCTGCCCGATCGTCCCACCGCTGTGTTCATCGCAAGTGATGTGGTCGCCCTGGGGGCAATCCGGACGATCCGCGAACGTGGCTTGCACATCCCTGAGGACATCTCGATCGTAGGCTTCGACGACATTCCGCTGGCGCAGTATCTGGAGCCGGGTCTGACCACCGTCCACCTACCCCGCGTGGAGTTGGGGCTGCAAGCCGGAAAGATGTTGATGGATTTCGTTGATGGAAAACCCGTCCCGGAGCGACATCTCCGGCTGAACACCACACTGATTATTCGCGGCTCCACCGCGCCGTTGAAGTAAATGGACTTATCAACAGGCAATTCAGGCGTTCAAGGAAAGGAGGCTAACGGATACCCACAATTTCGGATCGCGAACAAGCCTTTCGTCTATCAGTCCTTTCTTTTGGAGAAGAGAGAAACAAATGCGCAAGCTGGTCGCTGTTCTACTGACGTTGGTTCTTGTAATGGCGGCTCTACCGTTGACGGTGAGCGCCCAGAGTGGTGAAGTCAACTGCTTCACTGATGCGGAAGCGACTGTTGTCGTGGCTGCTGGCGCGGTCGGCCAGGAACTTGAGCTGACCCTCGCCGCGGCGGATCGCTTTATGGAAGCCTGCCCGAACATCACGGTGGAAGTTCTGGAGACCCCGGACCTCGCCACCGACCGTCTCGGCCTGTACCTCCAGCTCTTTGAGGCCCAGGACAGCAGCGTGGACGTGTTCCAGATCGACGTGATCTGGCCCGGCGACCTGGCCGAGCACCTGATCGACCTCACCCCCTATCTCACCGAAGAAGAAATCGCCGCCCACTTCCCGGCCATCATCGAGAACAACACGGTGGACGGCAAGCTGCTGGGCATCCCCTGGTTCACGGACGCCGGCCTGCTCTTCTACCGCACCGACCTGCTCGAGAAGTACGGCTACGATGCCCCGCCCACGACCTGGGAAGAGCTGACCGAGATGGCTCAGACCGTCCAGGATGGCGAGCGCGCCGAAGGCAATGCGGAGTTCTGGGGCTTTGTGTGGCAGGGCAACGCCTATGAAGGCCTGACCTGCGACGCACTGGAGTGGCAGTATTCCGCCAGCGACACCCGCATCGTCAGCCCCGACGGCACGATCGAAGTCAACAACGAGGCGACGATCGCCGCCTTCGAGCTGGCCGCGAGTTGGGTGGGCACCATCAGCCCCGAAGGCGTGACCGGCTACGGTGAGGAAGACGCCCGTAACGTGTTCCAGGCTGGCAACGCCATGTTCATGCGCAACTGGCCGTATGCCTACGCGCTGGGCAATGCCGATGACAGCCCGATCAAGGGCCTGTTCGACGTGTCCGCGCTGCCCGAAGGCGCCGCTGGCCAACGCGCCGCGACCCTGGGCGGCTGGCAGATGGCTGTCTCCAAGTACTCCCAGAACCCGGATGCGGCCGCAGCCGTGGCGGTGTACATCACCAGCTACGCCGAGCAGAAGATCCGCGCCATCGAGGGTTCGTTCAACCCGACCATCCAGGCCCTGTATGAGGACGCGGACGTCCTGGCGGCGACCCCGTTCTTCGGCAGCCTGTATGATGTGTTCATCAACGCGGTGGCTCGTCCTTCGACCGTGACCAGCCCCAACTACAACCAGGTCTCGACCCTGTACTTCACCGCCGTGCATAGCATTCTGACCGGCGAAGAAGATGCGGCCGTAGCCCTGGAACTGCTCGAACTCGACCTCGCGGAACTGCTGGGTCAGTAAGACAGGCAACCCACAACATCGTCACCTGGGGGCAGTGAAACACTGCCCCCGGGTCTCTACATGGTTCACGCAGGCGTTGCCTGCAAGAAACCCGGACGTGGTGCACACCAGGGCAGACTCCCCTGCGGAGGTCACGATGGCACAAGAAAAAAAACATCCTTTGGAAGGCACCGGATCGCCAGGCGACCAGCCGCGCCTGAGGCGGGCCACGGATATTGAGAATCTCGGCGTAGAATTGATCAGCGGCCTGTTCATTCTGCTGGGGCTGGCCCTGTTCGGGTTCCTGTTTGTCCAGGTCAACAGCGACCAGGCGATTCGCGACGCAACTCAGGGGGAAGGATCGGTCCTCCTGGCTTTCCTTGACAGCTTTGGGATCGTGACGCCCCTTCTGATCATCCTGATAGGGTTCCTGTTCATCCGGCTGGGCTTCAGTCTTCGCAAGCGGAGCGTGACAGCCGCCCGCTGGGCCGATCTGGCTTTGCTTTGGATGATGGTCGCTATTGTTCTGTACAGCATCATCGCCTTTGTGAACGTAGGACGCGCGTCGATTACACTAGCCAACCCCACGTTTGATACAGGCGGGGCCATTCTAGCTGTACTCCCGTTGCTCATCCTGCTCATTCCCCTGTTTCTTGCTCGCCGCTGGTTAAGCAGTGTATTGGATTACATTTTTGAAGGTGATGAAACCCTAACTACCCGCAACACGCGCATGGCCTGGAACTTGTTGCTGCCCACCATTGCGCTGCTGATTCTGGTCGCGGCTCGCCCCCTGGAAGAAACCTTCATCACCAGCCTGACCGACAAACGGTTTGCGGGCACCGAACAAATCAACTTCGTTGGACTGGACAATTACTCCAAATTGCTCCAGTTCCGGATCGAGTCAGTCGAATGTCGTCGTGATGAAAGTGGTATCTGCCAAACCGACAATGCAGGAGCAACCCGCTGGGAGCTTCCCGCCCGCGATCTGCTCCAGCTCGGCTTCCGACCTGTCTCCACAATCGATCGCGGCAACGGAACTGGCCTGAGTCTCATCGGAACAGACCCAGATTTTCTGGGAGCCGTGGGCAATACGCTGTACTTCACGGTTATTTCGGTGGTACTGGAGCTGCTTCTCGGCCTTTTCGTCGCAATGGTCGTGAATTCCAAGTTTTCTGGCCGAGGGTTGATGCGAA
>CAZHMJ010000010.1:28624-38252 GCA_964533805.1 uncultured Anaerolineae bacterium
ATGCTGGTTCCCTGGGCCATTCCCACCGTGATTTCGGCCCGTCTCTGGGAAGTCATGCTGCGAGATAACCAATCCGGGCTGATCAATAAGATCCTGGTCGACCTCAACGTCATCCAGTCTTCGCAGGCCTGGCTGGCCAATCCATCGCTCCAGCTTAATGCCCTGATCATGGTCGACGTCTGGAAGACGGTGCCCTTCATGGCCCTGTTGCTCCTGGCTGGTCTTCAAACCATTCCAGCCGACCTCTATGAAGCGGCATCGGTGGACGGCGCGAACCGGGTCAGACAGTTCTTTAATATCACCCTTCCACTGCTTCGCTCGACCATTGCCGTCGCCCTGGTTTTCCGTACACTGGATGCCTTGCGCGCGTTTGATGTTTTCCAAGTGCTCCTGGGCCGGCAGAAGCTCTCCATGGCGACCTACAATTATGAGACCCTGGTCCAGGCTCAGGATGGGGGTTACGCCTCCGCGATTGGGGTGATTATTTTCATCCTGATCTTCATCTTCGCGGTCGTTTACGTCAGGACCCTGGGAGTAGAAACAGAATGACCAAGAGAAGACTCCCCTACATCTTGGGCAGGATTGGCTTCTGGCTGCTGGTCGTCGCGATCGCGATCTTCACCCTGTTCCCCTTTTACTGGGCGCTCAACTCCTCGTTCAAGAGCGAACAGGAGATCATGAGCGCTGCCAGCTACGTTCCACACGATCCAACGCTGATCAACTACCAGTCCGTGCTTTCCGACGCGAACTTTATCCGGGCACTGGGTAACTCGGCACTTGTCTCCGGCATAACTGTGCTGCTCGCCCTCAGTGTGGGGTCGTTTGCCGCGTACGCTCTGGGACGTATCCAGTTTCGGGGACGCACCGCCATGCTTTACGCTGTACTCTCCATGACGATGTTCCCGCAGATTTCCGTGCTGTCGGGGTTGTTTGCAATCGTCAAAGACCTCGGCGTTTTCGGCTCACCGCTGGCGCTGATTATCTCCTATCCCATTTTCACCCTGCCCTTCACCGTCTGGGTATTGACCAGCTTCTTCCGCGGACTGCCGGGGGAAATCGAACAGGCGGCCTATGTTGATGGGGCAACAACCTTCCAAACCTTCCGCATGATCCTGCTGCCGCTGACCGCCCCTGCTCTGGTGACTACCGGTCTGTTGGCCTTCATCTCCGCCTGGAACGAGTACCTGTTTGCGCTGACCTTCACGATCACCGATCCTGGATCGTACACCGTTCCCGTGGCGATCGCCCTGTTCAGCGGAAAAGTCGCCCGACAGGAGCCCATTGCGGAGGTCATGGCCGCAGCGATGGTCGTCACGCTGCCCCTGCTCGCCCTGGTGCTGGTCTTCCAGAACCGGATCGTGGAGGGTCTGACGGCTGGCGCGGTCAAAGGCTGATCATCTGTCCGGCACCACATTCACTCACGAGACTGGACACCCACCGGCCGCTGTATGCCGGTGGGTTTGTGTACCGAAAGGCAAACCAATATGAGTTGGTACAAAAATGCAGTCTTCTACGAACTCTATCCCCGGGCATTCGCGGACGGCAACGCTGATGGCTGGGGAGACTTTGAGGGCTTGTTGGAACATCTCGATTACCTTGAGTGGCTGGGGGTGGATTGCGTCTGGCTGACACCGTTCTTTCCGTCGCCGCTCAAGGACGACGGTTACGACATTGCCAGTTTCTATGGAGTCCATCCCCAGTATGGCACCCTGGAGGAATTCCGCCTGGTCGTGGACGAGATTCACGAGCGCCGCATGAAGGTCATTCCCGACCTGGTGATGAATCACACTTCGGAGGAACATCCCTGGTTCCGGATGGCCCGCCGCTCCCGCGATTCACGCCTGCGCGACTTTTACGTCTGGAGCGACACGCCCGATCGCTACGCCGGGACCCGCGTCATTTTTTGCGATACCCTGTCCTCCAACTGGTCTAAGGACCCGGTCAGCGGCCAGTACTACTGGCACCGCTTCTTCGCCAGCCAGCCGGACCTGAACTATGACAGCCCCCGAGTACAGCAGGCCATGCTGGACGTGATCAAGTACTGGCTCGATCTGGGCGTGGACGGCTTCCGGGTGGACGCCGTGCCATACCTCTTCGAGCGTGAAGGGACCACCTGCGAAAACCTGCCCGAAACGCACGAGTATCTGAAACGGATGCGCCGCTTCATTGATGACCATTACCCTGGGCGGGTCATGCTGGCCGAGGCGAACCAGTGGCCCGAGGATACCCTGCCCTACTTCGGCGACGGTGATGAGTTCCACATGGGCTTTCACTTCCCTCTAATGCCGCGCCTGTACATGGCCCTGGCTCGCCAGGATAACAGCTCGATCGTCGACATTCTGAACCAGACACCCGATATTCCGGCCGGGTGCCAGTGGGGGTCCTTCCTGCGCAACCACGACGAGCTGACCCTGGAGATGGTCACGCCCGAAGACCGCGAATTCATGTGGAACTACTACGCGCCGGAACGTACCCAGCGTCTGAATCTGGGCATCCGCCGCCGTCTGGCTCCACTGATGAACAACGACCGACGCAAGATCGAGCTGATGTACTCGATGCTCTATACCCTGCCCGGCACGCCCGTCCTGTACTACGGCGATGAAATCGGGATGGGGGACAACCTCGCTCTGCCCGACCGGAACGGCGTCCGCACCCCAATGCAGTGGAATACCAGTCCCAACGCTGGATTCTCGACCTGCGCGCCGGACGCGCTCTACTCACCCGTCATCGACGATCCGGTGTATGGCTACCAAAAGGTCAACGTCCAGGCCCAGCGCGCCGATCCGGCCTCACTGCTCAACCGGATCCGCCACCTCACGCACAACTTCAAACGGCTGCCCGCCCTGGCGGAAGGCCGATTGACCTGGCTGACTGGTGCGCCCACCAACACCCTGTGCTTCTGGCGCGCCGACGAAGGCCAGAATTTGTTGATCCTGCACAATCTGAGCGACGTGCCCGTGCGCATCCCAACGGCAAGCCTCCCCTGCCGCGCGGCCCAGGATGAACTGACCGGTCAGCGCGTCGAGATGGGCGATACGCTGTTGCTGCCGCCCTTCGGATACCACTGGCTATCTCCGCTCGGCTCGTAGTAGGCGTGGCTCGTACCGGCACCCCGAAGCAGAAGGCGCAGGCCATCGAGCCTGCGCCTTTCGATTAGCCGCCGCCACCACCCGACCCGCGAATGCCACCTTCGGTCATGGCATACGTATCCAGCACGGCATCGGCCTCCGCCTCGCTCAGATAGCCAAGCTCAACCACCACCTGCCTGACCGTCTTGTTTTCGGCCAGGGCCTTCTTAGCGACCTCCGCCCCTTTCGAATAGCCGATGATGGGATTGAGCGCCGTCACCAGGATCGGATTCTTCGCCAGCCAACCGCCAGCCTTGTCCGCGTTGACGGTTAGGCCGACTACACACTTCTCAGTGAAGACCCGCACCGCGCCAATCGTGACATGCATCATCTCGAACAGATTGTGAGCGATGATCGGCATCATCACGTTTAGCTCAAGCTGCCCGGCCTGCCCGGCGAGCATCACTGTCAGGTCATTACCCATCACGTGAAACATCGCCATGTCGAGCATCTCAGCCAGCACCGGGTTCACCTTGCCCGGCATGATGCTCGATCCGGGCTGGACGGCCGGCAGCCGGATCTCGTCCAGGCCAGTCGTGGGACCGCTGCTGAGCAGCCGAAAATCATTGGCGATCCGGATCAAGTCCTGGGCCAGCGCACGCATCGCCCCGGAGAAGAAAACCGCATCCTGCATCGACTGCATCGATTCAAACAAATCGTCGCTCTCGTATAGTTCCAGGCCGGTGAGTCGCGAAAGGGCTGCCACCATCCGGCGGTGATACTCTGGGTGGGCATTCAGACCGGTCCCAGTAGCCGTGCCGCCAATCCCCAGCCGGCGCAGCCCACCCGCCGCAAACCGGATTTTCTCGCTGTGGCGTTCGATCGCCTTTGCGTAAGCGCCAAATTCCTGCCCAAGCCGCACCGGAACCGCATCCTGCAAATGAGTCCGGCCGCTTTTCACGATCGGGTCAAACTCAGCGGCTTTGCCCGTCAAGGCGGTCTGCAAATCGCGCAGGGCAGCCAGCAGCTCGTCCAGCCGCCACAGCACGCCCAGGCGGATCGCGGTTGGGATCGTGTCGTTAGTCGACTGGGCCATGTTGACATGATCGTTGGGATGCACCGGCCGGGCAGGATCAACCAGCCCATACCCGAGCAACTGGTTGGCCCGACTGGCGATCACTTCATTGGTGTTCATATTCTGGCTGGTGCCGGCTCCGGCCTGGAACGGGTCGACCACGAACTGGTCGCGCCACTGACCGGCCAGCACCTCGTCGGCTGCGGCCATGATCGCTCTGGCAATCTCTGAGCCGGTTACCTTCCGCCCACCGACATCTTTGTCTTGAAAAAGTCCCAGGTCGTGGTTGACCTCCGCCGCCGCGCGCTTGATCGTCGCCATCGACCAGATGAATGCCGGATAACACCGCAGCCCACTGACCGGGAAGTTCAGCAAGGCCCGCTGTGTCTGAATGCCATACAGGGCGTCAACCGGCACCCGCAATTCGCCAAGAGAGTCTTTTTCGATCCGAAAGTCCGCCATTTTATGGGATGCTCCTGTTATTTAGATAACACAACTCCAGTTTAGCGCGCGATTTGTGAAGGGACAAACAAAGGCCCCTCGCCATTCCATCCGCCGCGCAGGCAACAAAAACCGCTGCTATCCAGGCTGGCTAGCAGCGGTCGAATCGAGCCAAGAAGACCCTAAGCGAGACCCGCCAGTTCCTTGAAGCGAGCCTCCGAAGCTTTTTGAACGGTGTCATGCAGGCTGTTGCCGTGCGCGTCCATCGTCACCACCAGGTCCCAATTCTTCACCCGGATGACCCAGAAAGCTTCAGGGACGCCCAGCTCATCTTTGAGAAAGACATCCGTCACCTCTTCGACGGTGGCCGCGATCAAGGAAGCCGCGCCGCCCACCGCGTGAAGGTAGACCGCCCCATGCTCCTTGCAGGCGGCCAGGGTCTTGGCACCCATCCCCCCCTTGCCAATCACGGCCCGCACGTGAAAATGCCCGATCACGTCCGCCTCGTAGGGTTCCTCGCGGATGCTTGTGGTCGGCCCGGCCGCCACGAAACGATAGGAGCCATCCTGGTTCTGAGCCACGACCGGCCCGCAGTGATAGATCACCCCGCCGTCCAGCAGCGGCCGGAGGCGGGCATACAACTCAGGCAGCCTGGGCTCGGCTGGCTGCACGAAATTCTCGATCATGAGTTTGTGAGCCGCATCCCGCGCGGTGACCACCAGCCCGCTGAGCTTGACCACATCCCCGGTACGCAGCGCCCTGATCTGCTCTTCCGTGATTGGCGTCTGGAGTTCGATCATGATCTGCGTCCTCCCCTACTGGTAGGTCACTTCCGCGCCGCGAACCGTCATCCGCCGTCGCCGGCAGGCCCAGCACATGTAGGACACGGTGACGAAATAACTCGCCGGCAGCCGGTGCACGGCGTCGATCTGGACATCCAGCACCGTGGTCTTGCCGCCGAATCCCATCGGGCCGATGCCCAGTTGGTTGGTTTCTTCGAGCAACCGCTCCTCGAGCCTGGCCAGGTCGGGGTAATCGCTCCGCGCGCCGATCGGGCGCAGGAATTGCTCTTTGGAGAGTTCGTATCCAGTCCCGCGATCGCCGCCAATCGCCACACCCAGGATACCCGGCGCGCAGCCCTGGCCCTGCGCCTTGACCACCGCGTCCAACACGACTTTCCGCACGCCTTCCAGGTCACGCCCGGCCTTGAGGGCGCTGTCCGGAAGTTTGTACTGAATGCCAACATTCTCGCAGCCGCCGCCCTTGAGCGTGACATCAACCTGAAGATAATTCTCTTCCCACTCGATGAAATGGATCACCGGGAACTCAAGCCCGGTATTATCCCCGGAATTCTTGCCAGACAGACTGTCCACCGCATTCGGTCGTAGATAGGATCGCCGTGTGGCTTCGGCGGCTGCGGCGCGAATCTGCCTGCGCAGCACGATCGTCGACCAGCCCAGCGGATAGTGAACGTAGAAGATAGGGGTGCCCGTATCCTGGCAAATTGGGGTCGACTGCTTGCGGGCCAGCGTCACATTCTCCAGGATGCTCGCCAGGACGCTCTGCGCCGCAGAGCCTTCCTCTTCCTGATTGTAAGCCCCACGCAGCACCTGCTCGACATCGGCCGGGAGATCGGTGGCGGCCCGGCGGAACAACTCCACAAGCGCCTCGGTCAAATCTTGCATACGCACGCCTCCACAGTCGTCAGCGAGTCACACTTCAACAATAGCATCAGGAAAATCTACCGCCTAGCTCCTAAAAGCACCTGCAAGGCTGACATTACTCACCCGCCGCGACTGAAGCTATAATCGCGCTCACAGGTCTGCGCTTGTCCTCGCCTTTCAGGCTTGCCCGCATAGGAGCATCCCATGCAACTCCACGCCGAACCGATTTCCCTGGTCCTTTCTACACCATTCCGGATCGCGCATGGCGCCAGCACCAGCCGCGACAACGTGTTCGTCCATGTGGACGAAGGGGTGGGCGTGGCCGCGATTACCCCCTATTATCCAGCCCAGGTGCCGGACGTGCTGGCCTATATCGCCCGACCCGAAGTCGCGGCTGCCCTGGAAGGCGATCCGTTGCTGCTCGAAGACCTGCTCGACCGTCTTCCATCTGGCCCGGCGCCCGCCCGCGCCGCAATCGACCTGGCGCTACACGACCGGTGGGGCACAGCCCTCGGCCAGCCGCTCTACCGCCTGTGGGGTCTCAATCCAGAGCGCGCTCCGCTCAGTTCGTATACCATCAGCATGGCCAACGACGCGGAGTTCCGCCAACGCGTGCGCGACGCGGCCGGATATCCCGTCCTCAAGATCAAGCTTGGCTCAGGCAGCCTGGAGCGTGACGAAGCCCTGGTACGGATGGCCCGTGAAGAATACAAGGGCCTCCTGTGCGTGGACGCCAACGCAGCCTGGGCGGCTGACGAAGCCGCCAACATTATCCCAGGCCTGGCGCAGTATGACCTGCAGTTCATTGAGCAACCCGTGGGCCAACACGACCGCGAAGGCTGGCAGACGCTTGCCAAGCGTCTGCCCGAAGGTATGCCGCCCCTGATCGCTGACGAGTCCATTCATGACTCGCGGGATATCCTGCCTCTGGCCGGGGCCATCGGCGGGATCAACATCAAGCTGGCCAAGTGTGGCGGTCTGCGCGAAGCTCGGCGGATGATCGCCCTGGCACGCTGCCTGGGCATGAAAGTCATGCTGGGCTGCATGATTGAGAGCATCGTCGGTGTGACCGCGGCGGCCCACCTGGCCCCGCTCGTGGACTTCGCCGATCTGGATGGCAATCTGCTTGTGATCAACGACCCATACACGGGCATGATCTGGGATCACGGCCGACTCCATCTGCCTGCGGCGCCAGGATTAGGAGTCCAGCGGCGCAACAACTAGGCCTATGCTGCCTTGCTTGACACCCGCCACCCCGCCTGATATAGTGTAATCAAGACACGAAATCTTCATAAACCTGGGGCAGCTCTGCCCCTTTCGTTTTCGTTGTGCTTCGTGTCATTTTGACAATAATGAGGCTTCGATGACCTTTCCTGATTTCTACTCCCCTGAACAAATTGGCACGCTCTATGTTCCCCGGACTGCAGCCGCCCTCGCGGCGGGCCAGGCCGCGCGCATCCGCCCTGCCAGCCAGGATCAACACCGGGTGCTCTTGCTCCTGGTCGATACCCAGGTGGATTTCATCCACCTCGACGGAGCGTTGCCCGTTCCGGGCGCGGTGGAAGATACCCGCCGTACCATCGAATGGCTGTATCGCCACCTGGATCAGGTCACTGCGATTGCTGTCTCCCTGGACAGCCACACCCCGATCCAGATTTTCTACCCGACCTGGTGGATCAATGACCAGGGTGAGCACCCCGCCCCTTTCACCCCCATCAGCAGCGAGGATGTACGCCGTGGGCTGTGGAAACCCCTGATCGAGCCAGCTTGGTCGGTGGAATACGTCCGGAAGCTGGAAGCGCAGGCCAAGAAAGTCCTGATGATCTGGCCCTACCATACGATGATTGGCACGCCCGGTCAGGCCATCACTCCGGCTCTGTACGAAGCGATTGCCTACCATTCGGGCGCGCGCCGGGTGCAGCCTACCTTCCTGACCAAAGGCTCCATCCCCGAAACCGAGCATTATTCGATTCTGGAGCCGGAAGTCAAGGTTCCTGGCCAGCCGCTAGGCGAGATCAACATCCCCTTTCTGGACATGCTGAAGATCTACGACCTGGTCTATATCGCCGGACAGGCCAAGAGCCACTGTGTGCTGGAGACTGTCGCCTCGATCACGCGCTACTTCGCACGGGAGCCAGGCCTGATCGATCGCCTGCGGCTGCTGAGCGACTGTACCTCGTCGGTCGTCCATCCTCAGATCGATTTCGACGCGATCGCCAACCAGACGCTGGCGGAATACATCCAGGAAGGAATGAAGCTGGTCAAATCCACCGACCCGATCGGCTAGACTCAGCTTGGCGGTCCCCTACGCCACACGATCGGGATCATGCATCCCCTCACGGATTCAGGAAAATCGCGGTCAGGGGTGGGTAAGATGATGGGCGGCGTGGTATAACAGGGATGCGCGCGATACACGGTGCATCAAGTATTCATGCATCTCGCCGCGTGATCGCCCGACTCGCCTGTACTACAAATACACTTTCAGGGAGGACGTTCCAATGACAAGAAGAGTTCGCTTCTTGACTCTATTGTTGTGCCTGGCCCTGCTGGCTGTGGGTCTGCCGGCGGCTTCCGCCCAGTGGGGTGAGCTACCCGACCTAGGCGGCCGGACCATCGTCGCCGTGACGGAGAACGCTTACACGCCGCTGAACTTCGAAGACCCGGCCACGGGGGTGGCAATGGGTTGGGAATACGACGCCGTCGCCGAGATCTGCCGCCGCCTCAACTGCGTTGTCGAGTGGAACCTGATCGGCTGGGACGCCATGATCCCCGCCGTCGCCGACGGCCAGTACGACATCGGCATGGACGGCATCACCATCACCGAGGAGCGCGCCCAGCAGGTCGCCTTCTCCGACCCGTACATGACCCTCGAGCAGTTCATGCTCGTCCGGGCCGATGAGGACCGCTTCACCAACGCGGCCGAGTTCAGCGCCAACACCGAGCTGCTGATCGGCTCCCAGCCCGGCACCACGCCCTTCTACACCGCCGTCTACACCGTCCTGGATGGGGATGAAGCCAACCCGCGCATCATTCTCTTCGACAGCTTCGGCGCGGCCGTCCAGGCCCTCAAGACCGGTGACGTTGATGCCGTGATCATGGACGCCGCCTCCAGCCGGGGTTACATCGGCGCCAACCCCGACTCCTTCAAGATCGTCGGCGAGTCGCTGTCCTCCGAGGACTTCGGCTTCATCTTCCCCCAGGCCTCGGACCTGATCGAACCGATCAACGCCGCCATCGCTTCCATGCGGGCCGATGGTTATCTCGATTACCTCAACACCAAGTGGTTCTTCCTCTACGACCCGACCAACAATCCGTTCGCCGCGGCGCTACCCGACCTAGGCGGCCGGACCATCGTCGCCGTGACGGAGAACGCTTACACG
>CAZHMJ010000011.1:0-37522 GCA_964533805.1 uncultured Anaerolineae bacterium
GGAGTCCAGGCGCGGGCGGGTGAATTCGCTTTTTCGCGTTCCGGCGCGGGCGTGCTCCCGAAGCGCACCTGGAGCGAGTCGCCGTCGCCCATGCCCTGGGCCGCGAGCGTCACCGAACGTACGAACGCATTCTCATTCCCCCCGCGCAGGTCGATCGCCGGGGAGATGGCTTTCTGCCGCAGCGGCGCGGGCCGCGGCGGGTCCAGGAAGACAACCTGCATCGGCTTTCCGTCCGTCGTGTACAGCCGCACGGCGTACTGTCCCACGATGCTGTAGTTATATCCGAAGGATTTCGTATACCACGTCTTCCCGCGGTCGGCGGATTTGGCGCTGCCCCTGGGATCGTCGGCGTGCTCCACTGCGATGGCCCAGGAGTCGGCGCTCCGGTGATCGGAACGGAATACGACTTCGTTCATGCCGTTCGCCAGCCAGGCGCCCGGGAAACGCACCTCCCGCCAGGCGAACTGTCCCTTGCCGCTTTCGGAGGAATACTCGCGGGCGTGGCCGTTCACCGCGACCGTGAGGGGAGCATCGCACTCGAAATACTGGTAGGCGAAGAACTTGAGCGCGACCTCACCGTCGGCCGGTTTGGCGCGGAAGACGACCTTTGCCCACGAAAACGCGGCGATGTCCTCGGCCACCTTCTGGGCGTACTTGGGCTTAAATCCCCCGGGGGCTAACCCATGTGGCTGTGGGGTTCGCCGCCGGACTTTCTGACCTTCCCCCGGTTAGGTAGACACAAAAAAGCGAGAAACGAGTAGACTCGAACCGGAGGGAAAGATGAGAAAACAGAATCGCAGATACGCGAAAGAATTCAAGCAAGAAGCCATTCAGCTGGCGGCCAGCAGCGACAAGGGGCTGGCGGAGATCGAACGGGAGTTGTGGATCACGCCGGGGCGGTTGAGCGCATGGCGCAAGAAGTACCAGGTCAATGGTGAGACGCAGAGCCTGGAACTGACGGACCTGGCGGCGGCGCAGGCGGAGATCAAGCGGCTGCGGGGCGAACTGGACCGGACTCACCCCGCGATGCCCATTCCGCGCCGGTGTTCCTGCGGGTGTCCCTCCAGGCGCCATGGCGCGTGTTTTGGTTGGCCCGTCCTGCCGCGTGGCAAGTTCACCTTCGGACTCACGGTGTCTGCGCCGTCACCCGTTTTCGCCCGCCAGACGGGCGATTTGCAGGACACAGTGGCGGAACAGATTCTGTTTTTCCGGGGCCAGCGCGCTCTCTTCGATGTGGGCGATGCGCTCGACATCATTCATGGCCCGGATGATGCTGACCGGCATCTCGAAGTTGCCCTCGTTGAGTGAATTGAGATACTCGATCGCGCCGATCAGAAGGTCGCGCATCTCATCGTCGGCGCGGGCGGTGCGGAAGAAACCCGCCAGGACGGGGGACAGCCTGGCTCCCCGGAGGGTCGGTGGCGTGGCGCTGAACGAGCGGATGGACGCGAAGGCATACAGGGCGGCGGCCAGCTCATCGAAGCTCTGGACGCGCTGGTAGATCGAGTCGCCGATCACCTCCCAGATGATCGACCGCCAGCCGTGAATCTGGTCGGGCACGCGCAGCAGGCGGCTGACCTCCGCGCGCCAGTCTTCCGCGATCTTTCCGGAAACATCATCCAGCATGCGCTCGATATCCGTATTGAACAGGTCCTTCTGGAGCAGGACGGCCAGATCGGGCCGCAGCGTCGGCAGAAGATCGGGATTGAAGACTCCGTTGGAGAAGAACTCGCTGACATTGACGCCATGCCCGCGCAGAAGTTCCTGCTGGAAGAGGGGCAGATAGCGCTGCAAGGCGTCGCTGTCTTCGCGCAGGGCCACGAAGGCCGAGTTGCCCGCCGGGAACGCGCCTTCGATGGTCCGCAGAAATTCCCCTTTGCGGTCCTGGTAAATCCGCAGGCTGCTCAGAATTTCGTAGACCGGCAGGTGGGGCAACAGGCGTTCCGCGATCATGCGCTCCTGCTCGGCTTCCACAAACGCCTTCTGCGCGTGGCGTTCCAGGGCGCGGAACAACCCCGTGGTGAGCTGGTTGACCCCCAGCACGGCCGTCTGCGCCTGATTGTGAGCGATCGCCCGCAGCAAGCTGCCTTGCTTGGCCAGCGGGATGATCTCGGCGATATTGGCCAGGATGCGCTGCCCGCGTTCCACGCCGGTGCCCATCGTCTGGCGGCTGGTGGGCCGGTCACGTAACTGCGGGATGGACCTCCCAATAAAGTAGGAGATGATGTGGATGCCGACCACATCTTCCTCCCGGCCGTACAGGATGTGGCGGAAACTGTCCGTCAGCTCGTCCAGAAACTGCTCGTACAACGTCTCGCCGGAATCGATCGTCAGGCGTTCGAGCTCCTGCCAGTTGCGTTTCTGGGCCACCAGACGGCTCTCGACGGCTGTTTCGGCGGCGCGGATCAGGTCGTGGTGCGCGACCGCCTGCGATTCCCGGACATGATGGAGCAGGCTGACGAAATCGCGCACCGGCAGAAAGCGCAGTTGCTCCGACAGGTTGCTTTGGAAAGTCCGCAGCTCCCCTCCCAGAAAGACACCTTGCAGGGGCGTCACTGCATAGGCCGTGCTCTTGCGCGCGGCGGCCAACAGATGCTCGGAGAAGCGGTGCTTGCTGTCCGCCGTATTCTGGAAGGCTGGCGCGCCCGCCACCACGGAGTAGTAGCCTCCCTGGCGCTGCATTGGCTCACCACTGCCCATCTTGATGCGGACCGACTCCGCGGTGCCATGCTCGATCAGCCACGACAGGATGTCGTACTTGGCCTTCTCATACAGGTAGGCTCCTGTCGCCTGGCCGACCTGCTGGCTCAGATCCGAGCCGGCAATGAAGACTTCGGTGATGATTTCGGTAAAGCGGCTCTGCGGGGATTGGGCGGTATGGCGGCTCTGGTTGGCATAGTTCCACACCTGGTCCAGGTAGGCCCGGACGTTTTTTACCGCGTCGATGTCTTCAAACAGCGGGATCAGCCAGATCGAGGGCAGGTCGGCCGCCGGATATTCGCGGCGCGCCTGCTCCAACTGGGTGCGCATCTTCCGGTCGAGCGAGATCAGCGTCTCCGGCCGGGTGGACAGGCTGATCTGCAAGGCCAGAGTCATGCCCGGATTACCATATTTGCCGGAAAGCGTGTTGATCTCGTGCATGTTGTGCACGGTCGTATCCACGGCGAACTGATCCCGCGCGGTGATCATTGATTGCTGGATGCGGGGGGTGATCACCGTGCGCTGGAGGATGTCCTGGTAACCCACCACCTCGCGCAGCAGGCGCTCGGAAGTGCGGTGGCTCTGGATGGCGGGGATCAGGGTGTGGAGCTGTTTGCGTAACTGCTTGTTCAGCCCGAAGTACGTCTCCAGCATGCCGCGCCGTTCCTGGCGCAGTTCCAGCATTTTCTGTTCGTAGCGGTCGTTGTGCTGCCAGAGCACCTTGACCGGGTCGCGGCGCAGATGCCAGCGCGTGGTCAGGCGCTGCCAGGCGGTTTCCTCCACTGAGAAGGGCAGGATGCCGCGATAGCGCCGCTCCAACTGGTGCGTGAGCTGGGTGATCTCGTTCAAGAGCCGGGTGAAGCGCTGGTTCCGCTGGGCGAGCTGGTCCAACTCGGAGAGCAGTTCCGGACTGACCGCGACATCCGGGTCGACCTGGCGCAGCAGGTTGAGGATGCGCGCCATGCGCCGCACGTTTTCCATGACCACGGCGGCGACCAACTGGTGCCCCTGGCCGGAAGGCCGGTTGCTCCCATCCCAGTCGCTCCAGAAGGACAGGAACGGCGTCAGGGTGACGTCTGTGAACAGGCGGGCGTGCTGCTCGCCCGCGCTCAGGGTCGCGAGGTCAAGCAGGATCTCGTCGGCCTCCTGGCGCGCCGTGACGCTGACGTTCAGCCCCAGGTACTCCTTCACCAGCTCCTCGGCCGCTTTTTCGACGAGGCCCGCTGGGACCGGCTGGCCGGCAATCAGGGCGGACAGGATCGCATCCAGGGCGAGTTCCGCCTGCAGCGAATACATCTGAGTTGGATGGACGGTCCGATCGTAGGCGCGTGTCTGAAACAACGCCTGGCGGCGCGGCAGGGAGTCCTTCATGAATTCCTGCTGCAAGCGTTCGGTTAGCTGTTTGCCGCCATTGCCCAGCGTCTGGCGCATCAACTCGTCGCTGATTTGCGCGCGGTCGAGCAGTCGGGTGCGGAAGACGGCCAGCCGTTCCGGCGCGTAGCGCTGCGTGAATTCGCGCCAGACCTGGGCGTTTTCCAGCAGCGGCATGGCGGCCACCAGGCGGCGAGAGGACCGGCTGGCGGCGCTTTCGCGGAGGATGCGCTCCGTGATGGCATCCATCGCACGGCCAAGCTCGGTTGAGCGGCTGCTGTCACTTTCCCCCGTCCGGAACGACAGGCGTTTCCGGTTGTAGCGGGAGTCTTCCCTGGCGATCAGGCGATTCAGGTCGATCAGCAGGCGGCGGGTTTTGACCAGGAGGACTTCCGCGTTGTCCACGCCGCCCAGTGTCAGCCGGAAGGTGGTCCGGCCGGTTTCGAACCCCTTCTCCGTGCGCGCGAAGGTCGCCAGGGGCAGCAGGCCAATCCCGCGCCGGGCCAGCGACGTCGCCAGCCAGTCCAGGGACAGGCCGGGCGGCAAAATCTCGATGTGCAGCAGCGGGTACATGCTGCCGGTGGGGGGGATGATATCCAGCCGGAAGGGGTTGCGATCCGGGGGCAGATTCTCCACGGCGGCCAGCAGGGCGCGCGTCCGCTCGCTGTAGATCGCGTTGCGCAGGTGCCAGTAGGTGCGCGCCGCCTGCTTGGGACCGCGATAGAACAGGTAACAGATCAGGATGGCGGCGAGGTTGGGCTGGATCTGGGCATTGATCTCCGCGAAGCGCTGGCGCAGATGCCGGTCGCGGATTTCCACCACGGCCAGCCGCGCCCCGGCCAGGCAATCGGTCTTTGACATGGAGTGGACCGTCACCACCCGGTCCGCGTGGTATTCATTGGCGACTCCAAGCCGGACCAGGTCCGCGGCGACCTGGCGCACCGTCTTGATCTCAGGCAGATCGTCGACCGGGGCCACGTTCTGGTAGGCCAGGTCGTCGATCAGGTAGATGTTGCGCTCCAGACAGTAGATAACCAGACGCTGGATATCCTCCTCGCGGAAGACACGCCCGGTGGCGTTGTGCGGGTTGTTGATCGCGATTGCGCCCCGCTGGGGCCACGCCGGATCGCGCCGGCAGAGTTCCTCCACCTTGTCGATCATCGCCCCCGGATCGAGTTCCAGCGTTTGGGTCAAGGGCACGGCGTGGACCTGGGGGAAACACTGCTCGTACGACCAACTCAGGTCGGGGATCACGACCTCGGTGATCCCGCAGTGGAACCCCAGGATGCCCAGCACCGTGCGGGAGGAACCGCTCGCCACCAGGCACGAGTCGACCTGGTACTGCGGCTGGTGCCTGACAAAGGCGCTCAGAAAACTGCGCTGAAGCGCCTGGGCGGTCTCCGGCCGGTCGAGATTCTCGACCAGGAGATCGATCAGTTCCCGGACTTCGAGACCGGCGAATTCATCGAAGACCTGGGCTTTCCACAGGTCCTGGATGCGCCGGGAGAAGACCGAAGTCTTTTCTTCCAGCATCCCTAACGAGTGCTCAAGCGTCTGGGCGCGCGCATCGATCAGGGCTTCCAGGTGCAGCCCTGCCTGCTCGACCAGGTGTGGCAGCGCCGTGTCCGTGGCACCGCCGGGAGTCAGCCCTTCGAAGGATGGGCGGGCCTCGGGGATCGCCGGGAGCGAGGTCTGTGGCGGGTTGGCCTGCTGCCGGTCCAACAGGTAGACCAACAGCTCGATCTCGGAAGCGGCGGGCGTCCCTTTGAGGTTGAAGTGGACGTTCTCAATCGCGCTCAGGACGTCCGCGTTGCCGACCATGAACACGGTGGAGAGCGTCCGCAGCCGGGGCGAGAAGATCGCCGGCGTCAACAGCCGGATCACGCGCTGGACCAGCCTCGCCTCGCGGGCGAGCGACAGGTGATTGGGCGCGTCGTTGACCTCGATGAAGATCAGCGGTCGGTCGACGCTGATGGCGCGCAGCCTGCGCCGGGTTATCTCGCCGGGCACGCGGCCCAGCACCACGAAGGTCGGAGTCTGGGGATGGGCCGACAGGCTCTGTTCGATCTGATCGCAGGCAAGGTGCTCATCGTCTGGGAGGTCCTCGAACAGCAGGCCAGGCAGGGTGGTCAAAGGCGGCCGGAGGTCGTAACCATAGCACAGGATGCGGGCAGGCAGCGTCTCCAGGCGAGACGACAGCGTGAACAGGAGGACCCGCAGCGCTTCCCAGGTCCCGCCCGAAGCCAGGATGATCTCGCGCCGGCCGGATGTCTCTCCGGTGTCGTAGTGCAGCGATTCCCGCTGATGCTCCAGCCAGGCGCAAAACGCTTGAATCGCGACATGGGGTGTCTTGGAGGAATATCCACCGCGCGGCATGTAGGGCGCGCTCTTGCGGATGGTGCGGATCAGGAAGTCGAGCCTGGACCTGTCGGCTTCCTCCCAGCCCAGAACCTCCATGATCGCCTGAGGCTCCGCGTCGTTCAGCTCCACCTGCCGGATATCCAGGCCGAGGGCCGTCCGCAGGAAAGCCGACGAGAGGCGCGGGTCCTGGAGCGGGTTCCCGATGTGGAAGTTGATCCGCTCCTCGGCGGGGACCGGCGCGGCAGCCGTCGTTTCGCTGACTTCGGAGACTCGCGCCGCGCGGACCGGCTTCAGGCGAAACAGGGCAATGGGATCAGGCGACTGGGGCATGGGTTCGCGCTCGCTTGAACTGGGTCCACGGTGTGGGGAGGCTTCCAGGTCCGCCCTCCCGATCTATGATTTGTCCTCTGCGTCCAGGCCCTTCTGGAGAAGATTCCGGAACAGGGTGAAAAGCGCCGAGCCGTTGTCGACGTCCTGCGGCGTCAGGGAGATGACGGTTCGGGCGTTCTTGAGGTTCTGGCTGGCTTCGGCCAGGCGGGCGGCCTGGGGGGTTAGCATCAGCAGTTCCGGACTGCTGCGCAGGACTTCCAACTCCTCTTTCTCAAAGGCCAGGCGCAGGCGGCTGCGCGCCAGCTCGTCTTCGATGCGCTGGCGGGCCAGCTCGGCGTCGCTCTCGAACTGGGCCTTCTTAAGCTCGGCCTTCCGCAGTTCCAGGGCGTGTTCCATCTCCGCGATTTCTTCGTCGGCCTTGTAGCGGGCCTTGGCGGCCACAACCCGTGCCTGGTTGCTGAGTTGTTCGGTCTGTCCGAGCAGGCGAGCTTCCTCCTGCTGGCTCAGGGCTTCGGCGATCTTCGGATCGATCGGCTCGAGCGACTGGACCGCCAGGGAGATCAGCTCAACCCCGAATTTCTCCTCGATGATCGGCAGGTGCTTGTTCAGGTGCTCCAGGAGGGCGGGCGAGGAAATCGCGTGAATCTCGGAGCGCTCCGTATACTCCTTGACCAGCCCTTGCAGCGGAATCCGGACCTGCTCGACAGCGTGGGCCACCGCCTCGGTGTCCCATCCCCCGACCCGGACCAGTGCATGGATGTGCTCTACCGACGGCGCGGCCGATCCGACCAGCTTGATCCGCACGACCAAATTGCCGATGGCGGCGGCTTCGACCGTGAGTTGGAGGGGGCAGGTGGTGCGCCGCAGCGGCAGGCTGAAGTGGCGGGGATAGACCAGGCCCTTGCGGATGCCGATCTGGCCGTCCGACTCATACAGCACGATCACATCTGGCTGGCGGACGCGAAGCTCGAACAACAGCGCCAGCAGACCCCCCACCACCAAAATGCCGATGACGACACCCGGAATGATCTCCATATTGATGCCTCCGTCAGTAATGTTCCTGGCTGCCATCGGGTGCGCCGAACCGGCTGGCGGCTTGTAGCAAAGCCTCAGAGTCAGGGCGAGCGCGCCGCGGCATTTTCAGTAAAGGACTGGTCAGGGATTTATCGAATCTGGCGGCTGCCTGGCCGGGCGGTCGCAGCCTCCCAATTTCCGACAAAGTCTGCTCAATTGTACCGAAAGACCGGAAATTCGTGCACTATTGGCATGCTCATTGACACGAAACATGCATGGAAAGCAGAGTCCTTACCCATGACTTGACCGATAACGGGCACAAGTCGATCAAAGCACCTCGGTCAGGTCATGGCCGCGCGCTTCGGCCCGCTGAACCTGCCAGTCGTGCAGGGTCGCGGGGACCGGCTTGATTTCGTCTTCGGGACGGCGGATCAGGCGCAACGCGCCCTGCTCGCAGTGCAGGACACACTGCCCGCAACCGACGCAGCGCAGCCGGTCCACTGCCATGAAGCCTTCGTCGTCCAGGGCCAGCGCGTCAAACTGGCACCAGGCCGCGCACGCCTCGCAACTCGTGCACAGCGCGGCGTCGACGACGCTCTCAAAGGCAGCGCGGGCCACGGCATTCGCCATGCCGAGTTCCGCGATTCCGCGCAGAATCCCGCACGAGCACGTGCAGCAGTTGCAGATGTAGGAGGTATGATCCTGGCGGTTGCCCACTGTGTGGACCAGTCCCGCGTCCGCGGCCAGCCGCAGGGTCGCCAGCGCTTCCTCGTGCGTCAGGACTCGGATTTCGTCGGCGTGGTCGAAGGCCCCCGGCACGCTGCTGAAGACCATGCAGACTTCGAGCGGGTGCCCGCACGCCTCGCCGATCAGGGCTTTCTGCTTGCGGCAGATACACTCGATCACGCCCCAGGCCTTCGCCTGGTTGACGATCCCCGCCGCGCTCTCGAAGGGTTGGACGTCGATCTCGACCGGGATCGTCTCGCCGATCGGGATCACACGGTGGAATTGCGGTTCGACGGCCAGCGCCTGGGGGAATGCCTGCTTGAAGTAGGCTTCGACCAGCCGGGCAAGATCGGCATCCAGGCGCGTGTTTTGCATCTCGTAGAAGCCAACCACGAACGGCATCAGCGCGAAGCCCAGCCCACCTGGGGCGCGCGCCACCTCGATCAATCCGCGATTCGCCAGGTCTTTGAGCATGGCGCGCAGGGCGCGGGCGTCTCCGCCAATTCGCGCCGCGATCTCGGCGGGTGTCTCAGGCGTCAGACGGAGCTGGGCGGCCAGGGCGGCTTCTTCCGGGGTGAACAGGCGGGCCAGCAGCGCCAGCTCCAGCCCGTCTGGGGTGGAGGGGAACCCGTTGGGCAGCGCATCCAGCCGCGCCGCCAGCCGCCGGTATTCGTCAGAGAGATGGGGCGTTGTCATGTCGCCTGCTCCTTGGGGGCGCCAAATGCGCCCTGACTCTTTAGTCTCACGCGCCAGGGATCATCACGCTGGCTCGATTTTTGTTCCGCGCAATCCGGCCCGGTTAGCTGCGCGGCGGTCCCTGCAGAATACGAGTGCGCATCGCCTCGACCGGCCATTCACCATCCCAACTGCCGCCGAAATAGGGTGGGTGGACGGCCTCGATCCACCAGGTCGCTCCGGCCGCGCGATAGGCCGCGACCATCTCCGCCGCGCGCGCCGGATCGTCGCCCGGTGTCACGCCCCGGCACACCATATCGAACGGGTCACTGCCCGTCCGGTGGCGACGAATCAGATCCAGCGCCGCGCGGATGTCCTCCGGCTGGAGATTGTTGCCGGGACGGCTCCCGCCCCCCCGGATCGGGAACGCGCCATCCCAGCGCGCCGCGCGCCGGAAGGGGGCTTTGTTCGGCCAGACGCCACCGACCCAGATCGGAATTCGCGGCTGCTGGAGGGGGCTGGGGAGAAAATGGGCCTCTCGCACGTGGTAGTGCGTGCCATCGTAGCTGAATGGCTCGCCGCTCCACAGCCCGGCCAACACATCCAGCGCCTCGTCGAGCATCTCGCCGCGCGCTTTGGGATCGGTCTCCTCGCCCAGGTT
The DNA here is from genome assembly GCA_964533805.1 of uncultured Anaerolineae bacterium. GTDB lineage: Bacteria > Chloroflexota > Anaerolineae > Aggregatilineales > Ch27 > JARKOQ01. The sequence goes on from CAZHMJ010000011.1 coordinate 9,839, forward strand.
GGCCCATTCCGGGTCGCGTCCGCTGCCCAACCCGACGCCGAGGATCAGGCGGCCGCCTGAAAGCCGGTCGATGGACACCGTTTCACGCGCCAGCTTCCAGGGGCGGCGGCGTGGTAGGGGGGTGACCAGCGTCCCGATCCGGACGCGCCGGGTCTGCATCGCGATGGCCGTTAGCGCGACCCAGGGATCGACGATGTCGAGCGTCCATTCGCGCGCGATGTGATCCCAGATGAAGAACCCATCCCACCCGGCTTGCTCGGCATCGCGCGCCAGGTCCGCCAGAACTTGGGCGCTGCCGAGGGGGCCAAAGGGGGCGATATCGACGCCGTATTTCATCCCGCGCTCTCCAGAGTCAGATTCCACGCTGGGCCAGACTATAACCCGGAGTCCTCCACCTTGACGACCCGCCCCTGGGGACATCTCAGGCTGGGTTCCACCGACGGGTGGTGCGAACGTCGAGGCCCTGCGCCCGTTACCGGCCTGCGCCCGCCGTTCATTGACGCCGGCCCTGGGGTGTGCCATAGTGTGATCAGACAGTCGTGTTATCGAGGTACACAATATGGCTCGCTATTCGAAAGTGCCCCACGACCCAATGGATAGCGCCGCCCGCGTCGAAGAAACAAACGAAAAGCTCGACCGTATGCCCCTGGCGGGTTTTCCCAGAGACAACCTCCCCAATACTTACGCCTCCAACAAGCAGTCGGTGCTGGCAGAACTGGTCGCGATCTGGAACAGCTTGTTCAAGCGGAGCAAGATGTTGTAGAGTTACTTCCCGACCACGCCCGCGCGATCATCGAACCGGACCAACGCCCTGACGAGACGTAAAGAACGGGACTGTGCCGCCCCTAGCGGTTATTTTTGCTTGTTTGGGGCTTGACCAGGTGGCCGCGTGCTTCCCCTTTCGGCCGGTCAAGACTAACATAACACGTGGATCGTTGGCTGTGGCAGGTCCATTCTGCACGGAAAAGCGCCACATGTTCTTGTTGAAAGCGTCGTGATCGCGAGGTTGGGTGATGACTCCCAGACACACCGATGATGGCTTGTCTCGCCGCGACTTTTTACGGGTTGTCGGGCTGACCGCCGGAAGCCTGCTCATTTCTGGCTCCGAGGCCAAAGGCGCTGGCCTGACCCGGCGAAGCGGCACGGCTGCCAAAGTCGCGCTTGCCCAGGCGGCTACCTACGACCGCGCCGTGATCCGGGAGCGGGTGTTCGGCCAGATCGAGGCGCTCGGCGGGCTGGCGGACGTGGTCCATCCTGGTGACAAGGTCGGGATCAAAGTCAACCTGACCGGCGGGATGTGGTGGCAAAGTCAGATCGGCGTCCCCCTGGTCGATAGCATGATCACCCATCCGGAAGTGGTGCGCGCGCTGGCGGAAGCGGTGCTGGACGCCGGGGCGAGTGAGGTGGTTATCGTCGAGGGAGTCTGGGATGAGGCCTCCTATGAAGCGGCGGGCTTTGCCGCGATCGCGGCGGATCTGGGTCTGACCCTGATCGATCTGAACAGACCGCCTCGTGGTGAGTCGTTCATCTCCCGGACGGTCACCGGGGGCGGGCTGGTTTACGAGGAATTCCCCCTCCACCCGATTCTGAGCGAGATCGACGTGTTTATGTCGGTCGCCAAGATGAAATGCCACAAGCTGGCAGGCGTCACCCTGTCGATGAAGAATCTGGTCGGTATCACGCCCCTGCGGCTCTACCAGCCCACCGGCGGCAGCAACCGTGCCATGCTGCATGGTGAAGGCGACGCCTACCGGGTCCGCCTGCCCAGCGTAATCGTGGACCTGGTTCGTGCCTGCCCGATTCATTTCGCGTTGATCGACGGCGTGAGGACCTCCGAGGGCGGCGAAGGCCCCTGGATTGACGGCTGGAACCCGGTCGAGCCGGGCATCCTGGTCGCCGGAAAAAACCCGGTCGCGACCGATGCCGTCGCCACCGCCGCGATGGGTTTTGATCCGTCCACCGCTGGGTTTGCCGCCGCACCGTTTCTGGACTGCCTCAATCACCTGCAACTGGCCCACGAGCTTGGGCTGGGGCCTTATCTCCTGGACCAGATCGAGATCGCCGGAGCCAGGCTGGACGATGTGCGATTCGAGTTCAGACCGTGCGACACGGCCAGGGACTAGCAACAGACGCGGCGCTCACCAGCGGTTTCCCCTCCGTTCGGCCTACGACCACAAACCCGCCAGCACCCTCGCCGGCGGGTTTGCGGTATGATGGCATTCCTACGTCCAAGCGATGACGGAGCCGGGTATGTCCTGCGTTCGCGCCCTCACAATGCTTGCAGTCCTGTTCACCGCTGCAGCCGGCCTCGTGCCAGCTCACGCCGCCCCAGCCGTTCCCGATGCGCCCCAGGCGCTCGCCCAGGGGCATCCCGGCTGCGCGGGTATCACCGCCGAAACCCCGCAAACGCCGGAATGCGACGCGATCATGGCGGCGCTGCCCTATCCCGACGTGTCGCCCGTGCCCTACGATCTCGGCGTGATCGCAGGACAGGATTTTGTCTATTTCGACGCCGATGAAGTTCAGCTCTACGACGCGCCCGACGGCGAAGCGATTGGCACCCTCACCGCGGGGCGGAGCAGCTACGTCAACGTGCTCCAGAACTCCGGCGATTGGGCGGAGATTCGCCCCGGCCGCTGGGTTTCGCTGGAAAACGCCATCTTCGCCGAACCCTCGACCTTCACCGGCGTGATCATCAACCGCATGGAGATGCCCTTTGCCTGGGCGATCTACAGCCGTTGCACGTCGCTCACGCCGGGCGGGCCGCGCGACTGCCAGCAGTCGGGCCGCTTCAGCCGCTACGACCTGATGAACATCTACGCCACGGTGACGATCGGCGATCTGGACTGGCATCTCGTCGGCCCGAACCAGTGGACGGTGCAGACCAACCTCAGCATCGTGCATCCTACGCCGCCCGCCGTCTTCAACTGGCGTTGGGTCGGCGTGAGTACCTACGAGCAGAACCTGGTGGCCTATCAGGGCGAGCAGCCGGTGATGGCGACCCTGGTTTCGACCGGTGACATGGACGAGGAACGCTGGCATACCGATCCCGGCGTGTACAAAGTCGAGCTGTTCTGGGAAGTGGGGCCGATGGAAGGCGCCGCCGGCAGCGACGACTTCTACGCGCTCGACCAGGTGCCCTACCACATGTACTTCAATTGGCGCGAGGCGCTGCACGGCGTGTACTGGCACGACAACTTCGGCTACTACTGGTCGCACGGCTGCGTCAATCTCACCGTCAGCGATGCCAAGTGGTTGTGGGACAACTGGATCGTCATGAACACGCGCGTCTATGTGTACGACGAAAAGCCGGGCTGATCCGGTTTCAGACCACGGGCTGAGGCACCCCGTATTTCGATTCGCAATGGCCCCTATTTCAATATAGAATAGGGTCATGAATCAACCTGCTCCGGATAATGTCATCCTCGGCCTCCTGGCGGTCCAGCCCTGTCATGGCTACCAACTGTTGGAGTATTTCCACGACTCCAACGGGTTAGGCCGGGTCTGGCTCATGAGTACCAGCCAGCTTTACTTGGTCCTCAAGCGCCTGGAGGAAAAGAACCTCATTGACGGGCGGGCTGTTCATTCGCCCGATGCGCCGACACGCACGGAGTATCGCCTGACGGAGGCGGGGCGGGATAGCCTCGATCTCTGGCTGAACGATCCCCAACCCTCGGCGAGCATCCGGCGCGTGCGGGTTGAGTTTCTCAGCCGGTTGCATATCGCGCGGCTCCTGGATCTTCCCACGGATGGCATTGTTCAGCATCAAAGGATGGCGTGCCAGCACCAGCGCAAGATTTTGGTCGCGCAGCGCGAGGAGACTCCGCCCGGCATTGGGTTTCTCGCGCTGGAGTTCATGCTGTTCCAACTGGATTCCGTCCTGCAGTGGATCGATTTATGCGAATGAGCGGGCAGGGTAGACCAGATCGGTGGCAAGCCTGACAGAACACGACCGGTTGACAGACGATGTCCCGGTCCTGCCAGGATGTTTTCCCACGGTAATGGCGCGGTGGTCTTTTGTTGAGGAGAACCTATGTCAAAAGGACGGTATCTCGTTTTTTTGTTGGCGCTAAGTTTGGTGTTTGTGCCGGGGCTTGCGAGTGCCCAGGACGTTTCGTTTACCATCCAGGCGGACGAGGCGCTGCGCCCCGCCATTGATGCGCTGTTTGCGGCAGTGTTCGATGGGGCCGAGCCGGCCTATGTCGAAACGGACGCCGATTTGCTGGTGACTGCGGACGCCGATGCGCTCGCGGAAGCCACGGATGACCTGCCGGACTATTTCCTGCCCGAGGCCGGGATCGTCGCGCTGACCGAGAACGCCGACGCGGCCGGCTTCCTGGCTTTCACCGTATCCCCTGATGGCCAGCAAGCCTTGATCGACGCGGGCCTGCTGCCCGCCAGTGTGACAATTACCGACCAGGCGGGCAACGTCATCGAGATTCCGCAGCCGGTGCGCGGCGTCGTGACGCCATACAGCATGGCGACCTACCTGGTGTATGGGGTGGGTGGCGCGGATCGGCTGCTGGCGGCCGGTTACCTCGGCGCGCGGGACGAACCCGGCATCAGCCGCATCACGCAGATCGACCCGCGCTTCCCTGAGCTATCGGGCTATGCGATGTCCCAGCGGGAGATCAATGTGGAAGAAATCGCGCTCCTGGCCCCGGACGTGATCCTGACCAGCGCGCGCACGCAATGGCTGGATGCCGTCGCCGAGCTGGCGATCCCGGTCGTGCTGTTCCAGGGCGAGACGCCCGACGCGCTCAAGGAGTCGGTGCGCATCGTGGGACAGATTCTAGGTCCCAATACGACCGCGCGGGCCGAAGCCTGGATCGCATACTATGATTCGGTCCTGGAAAAGGTCACGACCGCGACGGCCGGGCTGGAGAACCATCCAACCGTGCTCATCTCTGGCTCGGAGCCGCTCCGCATCGCCAGCGGCGAGATGTACCAGACATCCATCATCGAGGCCGCGGGCGGGGTCTCCGTCAGCCGCGATCTGACGGGCTACTGGAACGATGTCAATCTGGAACAGATCGTGGTGTGGAATCCCGACGTCATCGTCGCGGTCCCGTATGGCTCTACGGTCGAAACGTTCACCGGCAGCGCGGAATGGCAGGCGCTCGGCGCCGTCCAGAATGGACGGGTGTACGCGATGCCGAGCTACGTCGCGCCCTGGGATACGCCGATTCAGGAGTCCGTCCTGGGCGTGATCTGGATGGCCCAGACGCTCTATCCCGATCTGGTCGATCTGGACTGCGCCACCGAGACGGCTTATTTCTACCGGAATTTCTACGACTACGAATTGCCCGAGGGCGAGATAGCCGCAGTATGCGGGTCATAGCACAACACCGGTTCCTCGCCAACGTCCAGCAGCACGACATGCTGTATGTCGTGCTGCTGTTCCTTCCTATCGTCCTGTTCGTGTACTCGCTGACGTTGGGTCTCTATCCGATCGCGGTCGAAGACGTCACGCGCGTCCTCATTTCGCCGTTTGATCCGGCGATCGCGCAGGGCGTGGACCCAACCGCCAGCATCCTGGTGTTGCGCGTGCGGCTGCCACGCGCGCTCGCGGCGGCGTTGATCGGAGCCTCGCTGGCCGGCACGGGGACCGCTTTCCAGGGGATCTTCAAGAACCCGTTGGTGGACTCCAACCTGCTCGGCGTGACGTCGGGCGCGGGATTTGGCGCGGCCCTGGCGCTGGTTCTGCACAGGTCGCCGGCCGAGATCCAGCTTTTTGCTTTTGCCTTCGGTCTCGTCGCCGTCACGCTGGCGTTTTTCGGCAGCCGCTTGTATCGCACCGCGCCGATGATCGTCCTGACGCTGATGGGGGTATTGATCGGTTCGTTCTTTGGGTCGCTGACGTCGCTCCTCAAATATCTCGCCGATCCCCTGGACACCCTGCCGGCGATCACGTTCTGGCTGCTGGGTGGCCTGACCGGTGTCACATGGGACGACATTCCTCAGTTGGCGGTGATCACGGTGGCCGGGGGAATCTTCCTGTGGCTGGTGCGCTGGCGGCTCAACATCCTGTCGATGGGCGACGAGGAAGCCCTGACGCTCGGCACCAACCCAAACCGGATGAAGCTGATCATTATCATTTGCGCCACGCTGATGACGGCCGTGGCCGTTTCCGTGGGGGGCGTGATCGGCTGGATCGGCCTGGTCATCCCCCACGCCGGGCGGATTCTGGTCGGCCCGGATCACATCCGGCTGCTGCCCGTCTCTCTGAGTCTGGGCGCCTCGTTCCTGTTGATCATCGACACGATTTCGCGTACGCTGCTGCCCGCCGAAGTGCCGTTGGGGGTGCTGACCGGGCTGGTGGGCGTTCCGCTTCTGATCCTGCTTCTGAGACGTAACCGGACGGGATGGTGACCGTGTTAGAGGCCCACGATGTCTGCTTTGGATACGAACGCGGCAGGCCGGTGCTGCGTGATATCACGGTCCAGATTGCCGCCGGCGAGGTTCTTTTTCTGCTGGGACGAAACGGATGCGGCAAGACGACCTTCATGCGCTGTCTGAGTGGCATCCTCCAGCCGGATACAGGCTCGATCCTGCTGGACGGGCAGGCGATCCAGACCATTCCCGCTGCCGAACGGGCGCGGCGAGTGGGCCTGATCCCGCAGATTCATAACCCGGCTTTCGCCTACACCGTCCACGATATCGTGCTGATGGGACGCGCCCCTCACCTGGAGATGTTCGGGAAGCCGGGCAAGGCCGACCACGCTGCCGCGGACGAAGCCCTGGAACGGGTCGGTATGATCGGCTTTCGCGACCGGCCGTATACCCAGCTCAGCGGCGGGCAGCGCCAGATGGTGATGATCGCGCGCGGGCTGGCGCAGCGGTGCGCCATTCTGTTGATGGACGAACCCGACGCGCATCTCGACCCGCGCAACCAGCATCACATCATGGGACTGGTGCGCAGCCTGGCCCAGGCTGAGCGCCTGGCGTTCGTGATCTCGTCGCACACGCCGGACCATGCCCTGGCCTATGCCGACCGGGTGTTGCTGCTGCGCGACGGGGTCACGCTGGCGCTTGGCCCCTCTGCGGAGACGCTTACGGAACCCCTGCTGTCCACCGCTTACGACATGCATACAGAGATCATTTACCAGGAACGCAACGGCCAGCGGCTGCCGCGCGCGATCGTTCAGCGGCGGAATGACGTGGCATGAGTGCGTTCCAGGTCCTGTGGGAGCAACACCCTAACCTGCTGATCGTGACCGGCGAAGTCGGCGCGGGTAAAACGACCTGGTGCCAGGGTTGGATCAAGTATGTTCGCGCCCGGCAGGTCACGGTCTGCGGTCTGCTGTCCCCGGCCCGGTTTGAGGACGGACACAAAACCGGAATCCGGCTGGTGAACCTGGCGACGGCCGAGGAACGCCTGCTGGCCTGGCTGCGGGCCGGGGAGGACACCACCGGGGTCGCGACGCAGCGCTGGCAGTTTGACCCGGCGGTGCTGGCCTGGGGCGATACGATCCTGCGCGCGATCGAGCATACGGACGTGCTGGTGATCGACGAGCTTGGCCCGCTGGAGTTGGAGCGCGGCGAAGGCTGGGTTTCGGCCCTGGCGTTGCTCGATTCCAGTCGCCATTACGATATGGCGTGTGTGGTCGTGCGTCCGGCCCTGGTCCCGGCCGCCCTTGCGCGCTGGCCGCACGCGGCCACGCTGGCGATTGGCCCACGGTGAGCCAATCGCCGGGGAATGTATCCTAGGCTGGAAACCCACTCTGTCCCGGACGGTTTGACGACAGACGCGCCTCCATGCCAGAAAGCAGGCCGGCATCCTGGTCTTGCAGCGCGACGAAGCGGCGCGAGTGGCCCGTCAGTCCGAGGCGAAGCGCGTCTGCCGGTGCGTGAGCGTCGAAAGACGGTCCACAAGGGGCCTGAGCGTGGGGAAAATCTCGCGGTAGACGTCGACATACAGGCGCTCGTACCGCGCATGGGCGTCCATGTCGGGTTCGAAGGGCTGTCCGGGGGAGGTCATCGCGGCGGTGGTCTGGCGGATATCCGGGTACCAACCCATTGTGGTGGCGGCCAGGATCGCCGCGCCGAGGCTGGTTGCCTCCGTCGTGCTGGCGCGTCTGATCGGCTTGCCGCTGATGTCCGCGATGATCTGGCACCACAGCGTGCTGCGCGACCCCCCGCCCATCAGGATGTATTCGTCAATTGGCTGGCCGGTGGCCCGGCTGACCCCTTCCATGCTCAGCCGGTGTTCATAGCCCATCCCTTCCAGGATGGCCCGGTAAAAATGCTCCCTGCGATGGACTTCAGTCCAGCCCAGGCTGATCCCGGTGGCAGCGGGGTCCCAGTAGGGGGGCAGCACGCCTTTCCAATAGGGCACGACCATCAGGCCCAGCGCGCCGGGCGGGATCTGGCTGGCAGCCAGTTCCAGCGCCTCTTCCGGCGCATGCGCCGGGTCCAGACGGTCCGCGTCCGACCCAAAGGCATCCAGGAACCAGCCGATGGTGAAAGTCCCGCCGGTCAGGACCGCTTCCGGCACGAAGGCGCCCGCGATGGGTGAGCACAGGGTCCGAAAGGCCCGATCGGCGACGTAGTGATCCACGTGCGCTCCGGAGACCATGGCTGTCCCCAGGTTCAGGTAGGCCATCCCCGGCCGGATGATGCCCGCCCCCAGACCGGCACATTGTCCATCGCCCGATCCGGCTATCACCACGGTTTCCTGGGAAAGGCCCGTTTGTTCGGCCGCGGCACGGGTCAGCGGTCCGATCACGGAGCCGGCCGGCACAATCGCCACGAATTTGTCCGGGTCCAGGCCCAGGTCCGTGAGGAGGGCCTCGGCCCAGGTTCCCCGCCGCATGTCCACCAGACCCATTGGATCGGCACAGGGCAGACTCGTCACCCACTGGCCGGTCAGATGGTGGACCAGATAGGCATGCGTGTCGAGAACTTTGTACATCTGGCGGGTGATGTCTGGCTCGTGGGTCTGGAGCCACATCAGTTTCGCGAGCGATTGGTTGGTGGACGGCCCTTTGCCGGTCAGATCGTGGATGTAGTCGCTCCCGTATCTTCGATCAAGCTCTTGAAGCTGGGCATGGCAGCGGGCGTCCAGCCAGAGAATGGCATTCCGAAGCGCCCGGCCCTGGGCATCCACAGGGACGAAGGTCTCGCGCTGGCTTGCGATACACAGGGCGGCAACCCGGTCCGGGCTGACCTGGCGCAGCAGTTCCCGCACGGTCTGAATCAAGGCCTGCCACCAGTCCTCGGCGCGTTGTTCATGCCAGGTCGGGTACGGTGAGACGCTGGCGAGGGCCGCGCGACTCTCCACGATCCCATGGCCTGCGTGATCCCAGGCGATGGCTTTGCAGGCGGTCGTGCTGCTATCGATGCTGATTACCAGGTCCCGTGATTGACTCATGCCGTATCCATGCTCGATTCGTCAGACGCCAGCGGGTCGATCCCGGCGCGGGCGGTTCACCAGCGCCCAACAGCCATCTTGTTGGCTTTCTTGCCTGTTATGCAGAATACTCGTATCACGATGGATTGTCTAGCGGCGATTGGGGCCGGACCCTGACCGTAAAGCTGGTCAGGCCGCTGGCCTGGGGAGGCCAGAGACCGGAGGCCATGAGGCCAGACAAAAGCAACGAAAAGGCAACCGAGAATGGATCATCCCGCTGGCAGCGTCCAAGCGACAAGCATTCAAGCGTCAGGCGGAAAACGGGACATATGCCGGGGGGCGATCCTCCAGCGGCACTCCCAAGGGATGAAAGTCAAACCTGTCAACGACGCTGTCTGGTTATTTTTGTCTTTGGCTGACCACTGACCGCTGATGGCTGAACGCTGTCTGGGGTTGCTGATTACGACTTCGATCTTGGATGGAGTGCGAACGATGTTGACGGCTGCCGTGATCACTGGAGGGCATCATTACCATGTGCCGGCGTTTCACCGCTTGTTTCGTGAACTGTCCGGCGTCGACGCGTACATCCAGCACATGGCCGATTTTGTCGCGTCCCCGCCTGAGGTGCGCGCGGGGTATGACGTGCTGGTGTTCTACACGCATCTGCACGGCGAACCCACGGACCTGGGCCTCGCCCCAGGGCGGCACGACACGGCCCAATCCGTGCTGGAGTCGCTGGGGACGGTCAGCAAGCCGGGCATCGTGGTTCTGCATCACAGCCTGCTGGCGTTTCCCGGCTGGGCAGTCTGGGATGAACTCGTCGGGATGGCGGACCGTTCCCTGGCGGCCTACGACCATGCCCAGGCTGTCAATTATCACGTCGCCGACCCCCGGCATCCGATCTGCGCGGGCCTGGCGGACTGGACCCTGCACGATGAGACCTACCTGATGGCCGACGCGGCCGGGGACAATCACATCCTCATCACCACGGATCACCCACGCAGCATGGCGACTCTGGCCTGGACGCGCGAGTACAGACTCGGCCGCGTGTTCTGCCTGCAAGGCGGCGACGAGCCCCAGGCCTGGGCGGACGCAAATTTCCGCTCCCTGCTGGCGCAAGGGATGCGATGGTGCGGGCGGTTTGACGATAAATAAGTGGGGACGCGAAGGGACAGGCTGGTTGGCCCGTCCCTTCTGGTTGCCAGGTGTTCTGCCTGCGATCTAGCCCTGGTCGATGTACCGGCCGGCGAGGCGGATCAGGTCGACGAATTCGGCGACGTCCTCATTGCCGGGCATCTCGTCCACCAGCGGCGCGGCGAAGGTCAGCAGGTCGGGGTAGTTGCCTTCCTGCGCCCAGTAACTCTCGCGCAGCAGCTCGCTGAATTCGGCGACGGCCACATGCAGGCGGAAGTCCGCCGGGGCGTCGTCGATGCTGGCTCGCAGGCCGGCGACCGTGATCGGCTGGCTGAGCTCGACCACCTCTTCACTGACGGCATCCTTATAGCGGATGTAGACGGTGGCGACCACGTCTTCGGGGGCCGGGTCGAGGCCGTCCTGGAGCGCCAGCTCGTACAGGGCCGTGATGCTGTGCCCGGCGCCGATCTCGCCCGCGTCCACCGAGTCGTCGCGGAAGTCCTCGTCGGCGATGGCCCGGTTTTCATAGCCGATCAGGCGGTAGCGGTCAGTGACCTCGGGGTTGAAGTCGACCTGGATTTTGGCGTCGAAGCCGATGACCTGCAGGGTGCCGGTCAGGTTGTGGACGAAGATGCGGCGGGCTTCGCGCAGGGTATCCACGTAGTAGTAATTCCCGTTGCCGTCGTTCGCCAACTGCTCCATCAGCACGTCATTGAAGTTGCCCATGCCGAAGCCGATCGTGCTGAGCGTGATCCCACTCTCGACGCTGGCTTTGATAGTGTCCAGCATCCCGCCCGGCTCGGTGATGCCGACGTTGGCGACGCCATCGCTGAGCACGATCACGCGGGTGATTTCGCCGTCGCGGCGGTAGTCCTCCGCCATGCGGTAGCCGATCCGCAGTCCGTCGACCACGTTGGTGCTGCCTTCGGGATGCAAGGCGTTGATCGCTTCCATGATCGTCCCGGCGTCCTGGGCCGAGGTGGGTTCCAACACGGGGCGGCTCTGTTCGGAGTAGACGACGATGCCGACCCGGTCATCTTCGCGCAGTTCGTCGACGAGCAGGGCCAGCGCCTGCTTGACCAGCTCCAGCCGGTCCTCGCGGTCCATGCTGCCGGAGACATCGATCACGAAGATGAGGAGGGCGGGATCGCGGTCTTCCGGCGCGATGTAGCGGCCTTGCAAGCCGACGCGCAGGATGTAGTGACCGTCATACCCGAACGGGGCGGGGGCGGCGTCCAGATGGATGGCAAAGGCGCTGTCCTCATCTTCCGGCCCGGCATAGTCCACGTCGAAATAATTGATGAATTCCTCAGGACGGATGGCATCCGGGTCGGGAAGCTGGCCGTAGGCAGTCAGGTAGCTGCGGGCCAGGGTGTACGAGGCGGTATCCACGTCCATCGCGAAAGTACTGAGGTGGTCATCGGCCGTGTCGAGGAAGGGATTGACGCCGTAATCCTCGAAGAACATGGTGTCCGGGGTGGGCACGGGGCCGTTGGCGGATGCCGGGGTCGCAACCTGCTGGGCCACGGCCCCCGTCATGGCTGGCGCGGCGGCAAAGACCGCGTCCGCGACGATGGCTCCCGCCTCCTGCGCCTCCGCCGGCATCTCCATCGTTGCCTGCGAAGCCGCGGTCATGGTCGGCGGCGGCGTGGTCGACGCTTCTGCTCTGGGTGTCACACTTGGGGCCGACATATCGGGCGCACGGCTCCCAGACAGCGCAGCGGCAATCACGATCAAGACGGTTAATGCAGCGATGAGACTGATCCCAATCCCTAGCTTCCGGTTCATCGAACTCTCTCCCTGTCGAACACGTATCGCTGCCTACAGGACGCCGCCCACCGCCCGCTGGTTCCCACACCGGCAAGGTTCCGCCGGCCTGTCGGGAGCAATGCAAGCGTCATGAAGCTGGAGACGAGCAGTCTGGCAGGCGGCCCGGAGCAGAATCAGCCCCATGCGAAGGTGGGCATGGGGCCGGCGTCTGAAACTGGTATGGTGGCTGGCGGAGAGTCGCAGAAACAGGGCCCTCCGGCTTGATGCACGAGTTAGGGCCGCGCGCGGTCTCAGCTTAGGAAGCGGACTTTGAGCGCTTCGATCTCGTCCTGGCTGATTGGCACGAGGTCGCCAATCGTGGCGGTGTCATATAGCGCGCGGGCGGTGAATTCCAGCACCTCCAGACGGTCGAAAGCTTGCAGGATGTTTGTGCCGATGGTCAGCACGCAGTCGTTCTTGAGCATCAACACCGGGCACTGAGGGGACAGGACACCGGCGATCGCGGCCGGATCGGTATACTGGGCTCCGAAGGCGATGTTAGGCACTCCCAGCAGCAAGATGTAGCTTTCGGGGATCGTCCGGGTATCCAGCGGCTGACCTGAGATGGCATAAGCCATGGCATATGGTGGCTGGGCCGTGATGATGCAGTTCACGTCGGGGTGCTGGCGGTAGATGAGGTCATGCATGCGGACCGCCCGGCTGGGCGCCTTGCCGGCCTCGCGCTGGCCCTGGCGAATCAGGACCACATCCGCATGGTCGATGCTGGGCCGGTCGTAACCGGTGGGGGTGATGAGGAAGCTATCCTGATCGACCCTGGCCGAGACGACCCCTTCCGTGCTGATCATCAGCCGGCGCGCGCAGGCCCGCTGCACGATATCCACGATCTGGCCGCGCAGGTCGCGTTCCCAACTGCTGTGCGTTTGGGGAACGAATTCCGGCAGCAAATATTCCCGGCGATCGACCAGCGCAATTTGTTCATCGGTCAGGGTGGTCAGATGGCCCAACCCCTGGGCGACGATCTGCGTGCGGGCGCAGAAATCGAGCGTCTCCAGCCGCTGGAAGGCTTCCAGCAGGGTGGCCCCGCCTGTCGCCGCGCCATGATTCTCCAGCAGGACCACATCATTGCCCTGGGCAAAAAGCTCGGCGACGTTCTCGCCAAGCAGCTCGCTGCTCGGCAGGGCGTAGGGCGCGCAGCCCACCCGGCCGCACACACTCTGGGCCTGGGGGATCAGATTGGCATCGGGAATTTTGCGCACGACGCTGAACGAAACCAGCGCGGGGGCATGCGCATGGACGATTGCGCGTATGTCAGGCCGCCGCTGGTAGATCGCGCGGTGAAAGGGCAGTTCGGTCGACGGCTCGTGCAGGCCGATCGCGCGGCCGTCCGGGCCAACCTGGACGATGTCCGCCGGGGTGAGCTTGCCCTTATCCACCCGGCTGGGCGTAATCCAGATCGACCCTTCGTCATCCAGGATCGACAGGTTGCCGCCCGACAGCGTGGTCAGTCCACCGTAGTAAATCCGGTTCATGATCTGCACAATTTGCTGGCGCGGCGACTGTAAATCGAATTTCATGCGTGCGACATCCTTTGATAAGTCTCGTTCCATTGCGGTGTTTGCTGCGGCTCGTAGGTGTTGATGATACCCATCTCGGCGACGATCTGCCGCGCCTGGGCGATGCTGGCGAGTTCGCCCAGGGCAATAAACTGGACGGCCGCGTTGCCCAGCACGGTGGCTTCGACCGGTCCGGCGACAACCGGGATGCCGGTGGCGTCCGCCGTGAACTGGTTGAGCAGGTCGTTTTGCGCGCCGCCGCCGACGATGTGGAGCGTCCTGGCTGTCTGGCCGGAGATCCGCTGGAGCTTCTCCAGCACGGCGCGATACTTCAGCGCCAGGCTCTCCAGTACGCAGCGCACGACTTCCCCGTGAGTCACCGGAACCGGCTGCCGATGCTCCTGGCACCACTCCCGGATGAGCTGGGGATGGTTGCCGGGGGCCAGGAAGCGGCCATCGTCCACGTCGATGATCGTTTTCAGTGAGGGTGCCCCTCTGGCGATCTGGACCAGATCGGCATAGCTGTAGCTGGAACCTTCCGTGCGCCAGGTGGCCTGGCACTGCTGCAACACCCACAATCCCATGACATTCTTGAGCAGACGGTAGGTGTTCTCCACCCCACCTTCGTTGGTGATATTGGCTTCGTAGGACTCGTCGGTGATGATGGCCTCCGGGACTTCCAACCCGGCCAGACTCCACGTCCCGCTGCTGATATAGGCGAAATCCGGGCCGGTTGCCGGGACTGCGGCGACCGCGCTGCCGGTGTCGTGCGTGGCCGGCGCGAAAACCGGAATGCCTTCGTACTCGCCCAGTTTCGTTCCTGGTGGAACGACTTCCGGCAGAATCCGCGCCGGGATTCCAAGCGTGTCCAGGACGTCCACGGCCCAGGCGCCCGTGCGCGGGTTGAACATCTGGGTCGTGGTCGCGTTGGTGAACTCGCAGACCTTGCGCCCGGTCAGCCAGTAGTTGAGCAGATCGGGGATGGTCAGGAAGGTCCGGGCCGCGTCCAGCAGCGGCGATTGGGCCACGACCAGACTCATCATCTGGTAGAGCGTGTTGATCGGCATGAACTGGATGCCGGTCTGCTCGAAGACTTCGCGCCGGGGGACGCGGGCAAAGACGGCGTCCATCATGCCTTCCGTACGCGCGTCACGATACATCACGGGGTTGGCGAGCAGGTTGCCCTGCCCGTCAAGCAGGCCAAAATCGATTGCCCAGGTGTCCACCCCGATGCTGGCCGGGCGGTGGGCTTTCCCCTTTTCGATGCCCTGCTGGATGTTGCGCCACAGGTGCAGCACGTCCCAGTACAGGGTCCCGCGCACCGCCGTCACCGGGTTGGCGAAGCGGTGAAGTTCCTCCATGCTGAGACGCGCGCCGTCGAAATGAACGGCCATCACCCGCCCGGATTCGGCGCCCAGGTCGACTGCCAGCACGGTCTGGGTCGTCATCGTCAGGCTCGCTTTGCCAGGACGGCGGTTTCGTAGGTCTTGATCTCGTCCATGAAGGTCAGACCCACCGGGACGTCTTGCTGCCGGCAGTAGGCATCCCAGACCGCGCCGAAGGGCATGCCCTTCAGTTCCTCCAACAGGGCCAGGCGGGCGCTGAAGTTGCCCTCGTTTTCGTAGGCGCGGAGCAGGTCGCGCGGTTCCAGCAGGGCCAGCAGCAGGGCGCGCAGCGTGCCGCGGGTGCCGATCACCCAGGCGGCGATCCGGTTGATGCTGGCGTCGAAGAAATCCAGCCCGATGTGTACGCGCCGGGTGTAGTCACCGCGCACGATTTCCTGCATGATCGCCTGCAATTCATCGGTCAGGGTGACCACGTGGTCGCTGTCCCAGCGCACGCCCCGGCTGACGTGCAGCAGCAGCTCCGGCACGAACAGCAGCGCCGCGGAAATCTTATCCGAGATGACTTCGGTCGGGTGGAAGTGCCCGGCGTCCAGGCACAGCAGCACGTCGTTCCGGCGGGCCACATAGCCCAGGTAGAACTCGTGCGAACCGACCACGTAGCTTTCCGACCCGATGCCGAACAGCTTGGCTTCGACCGCATCCAGGTTGTGGCGGGGATCGATCTTCTCGGCGAAGATGGCATCCAGCGACTCTTTCAAGCGCTGACGCGGGGCGGCCCGGCTGACGGGTGTATCCTTGTAGCCGTCTGGAATCCACACGTTGGTGACGCACGGCGTGCCCAGCTCGCGCCCGAAGTAAGCGCCGATCTGGCGGCTGGCGATGCAGTGCTCGATCCAGAACTGGCGGATTCCCGCATCGGCGTGGGCGAGGGTGAAGCCGTCATCGGCCAGCCGGTGCGAGAAACAGGTGGGATTGAAGTCGATGCCGTGCCCGTTGGCCCTGGCCCAATCCACCCAGCCGCTGAAGTGCTCTGGCAGGATGGCATTCCGTTCGACCTTCCGGGTTGTCTCCAGGTAGATGGCGTGCAGGTTCAGGCGGTGCTGACCCGGAATCAGGCGGTAGGCCAGGTCGAGGTCACTGCGCAGCTCGTCGATCGTTCGGGCCTTGCCGGGATAATTCCCGGTCGTCATGATGCCGCCGCTCAGGCCGCGCCCTGGGTCCTCGAAGCCGCCCACGTCATCCCCCTGCCAGCAGTGGAGGCTGATCGGAATCGCGCGGAGTGCCTCCAGGGCCGCGTCGGTATCGACGCCCAGCGCCGCATAACGCTCGCGGGCCAGTTGGTAGGCGGTGTCCAGGTGGCTGTCGCCGGCATACTTGGTCATGGGTGTCCCTTTCCGGGTGGTTCAGTCCAATGGCGCGTTTTGGGAATCTCGAAGCCCGGAGTTGTCCCGCCTCGCCCCGTCTCCTATCATAAAACGAAATCCGGGATGGGCAAGCCGGTCCGGCCTCCAGATCCTCCAGCGCCGCCCGGTGGAAGGCATCGCCACCAGTGGGTTTTGAGGGTAAAACCATAGGCCGGTGGCTCGCCGTGGGCGGGTTGATGTTTTTTCACTGAGAGGTTGACGATGATTGACCGCCTGCAACATGGCATCCGGCAGGTTTCCGAAGCGCTGATCAAGATGCTCCAGGAGGACGCGACCGATGGACCGCCTGAACTGCGCCACTGGGACTGGCAGCAGGGCGTGGGCCTGTACGGCCTGGTTCGGGCTTACGAGACGATCGGCGAGCCTGCCTACCTGGACTACTGCAAGCTGTACGTCGACCGCCTGCTGGCCGAGGACAAAGTCTCGTATTCGATCAACGGCGCGATTGTGTTTGCGACCGTGCTCAAGCTCCACGAACACTACGGCGACGAGCGCTACCGGGTCGAGATGCGCTACTTCCTGCGCTGGCTGCTGCACAGCGCGGCCAAATGCCAGAATGGCTGCTTCGAGCATTCCTGGATCGAAACCAACGTCCATCTGGTCGAGCAGGTCTGGATCGATACGCTGTTCATGGCTGGGATTGTGCTGGCGGAAAGCGCCCGGCTGTTGGGCCGGGAGGACTGCCGCGACGAGGTTTTTGTCCAGTTCGCCGCGCACCAGTTCTGCCTGCAAGACCCCGCGACCGGTCTC
The DNA here is from genome assembly GCA_964533805.1 of uncultured Anaerolineae bacterium. Lineage (GTDB taxonomy): Bacteria > Chloroflexota > Anaerolineae > Aggregatilineales > Ch27 > JARKOQ01. Next base: position 27,168 of record CAZHMJ010000011.1, read on the forward strand.
TACCGTCACTTTTATGACGGCATCCAGCAGAGCTACATCGCCGGGGCGTTCTGGGGACGGGGTAATGGCTGGCTGGCGGCCAGCCTGGTCGACATGTTGAGCGCGATCGGCCTGGACGATCCGCGCAGCGCGGCCATCGTCGCTTCTTTCCAGCGCCAGATGACGGCCGCCGCCTCGCTGCAGGAGGCCAACGGCCTGTTCCACACGATCCTCAACGATCCGACCACCTACCTGGAGATGTCCGCCACGGCCGCGCTGGGGTATGCCGCCCTGCGCGGCGTGCGGCTGGGCATCCTGGAACCGGGCTTCGGGGCGATGGGCGAAAAAGCGCTGGCGGCCACGCTGGCCAACATCGGGCCCGACGGGATCGTCGCCAACGTGTCCAGCGGCACCGGCGGCTTCATCGCCTACGAGGAGTACAACCGGATTCCGATCGCGCCGCGCTGGTACGGGCAAGCGCTCGCCCTCCTGTTGTTGTGCGAGGCGCTCAAAGAAGCGTGAGGTTGGCCGCGCACGGTCCGGCGGCTCAGGCCAGGTAGAAGACACTTTCCAGTGGAATCGAGACCGGACTACTGTCCGGATTGGTGCGCATGATGTCCTGCATGTAGGCCCACCAGCGCCGGCACACCTCGGTGGACGCGATCGCGTCCCAGCGCGTTTCATCCTCGATCTCGACGTAGCCGAAGAGCTGGCTCGTGGCCGGGTCGAGGAAGATCGAATAGTTGTGCGCGCCGTGTTCGCGCAGGACCTGCGCCATCTCCGGCCAGAGGTGGTCGTGGCGGCGCTTGTACTCGGCGTGCTGGTCCGGCGCGACACCCATGATAAACGCTTTGCGGATCACCCTTGCCCTCCTCGGAAAACAGCGGTCAGCACTCAGCGGTTAGTGGTCAGCCAAAGGCAAAAACGGCCGGGCCGCGCCGTCAGCGGAGTTGGTTTTCGTACAATAAGTTGAGCAGAATACGGGTTGTGATAGAACAGCGGTAAAGGGACTGTCGACGGCACTTTCTTGCATAATGGTACACCGGCAAGGGGGTGGGTGCTACTTTACGGCGGCTCTGTATCGAAGGCGGCTGGCGACGCACAGCGATCTAGTTTTTTTCCCTTTTTCGAGTCGCACCCCCTGCACTTTGTTGATCTTGTTTCATATAATGGGTGGACAAGCTTGCCTCTACGCTTTCCCGGAGCGAACCATGCTGAACAACACCGATATCCACATCCGCGATCCCTTCGTGCTGCCGGTTGTGGCGGAGAATCAATACTATCTGTATGGCACCACCGGCCCGGAGTGCTGGACCAGCGCCGCATCGGGGATCGATTACTACACCAGTCCCGATCTGGAGCGTTGGGAAGGCCCTTTCCCGGCCTTTCGGCCTCCCGCCGGATTCTGGGCGGACCGCAATTTCTGGGCTCCCGAAGTCCACATCTACCATGGGCGCTACTACCTGTTCGCCAGCTTCAAGGCGGAGGGCGTTTGCCGGGGGACGCAAATCCTGGCGGCGGACGGCCCCCGGGGGCCTTTTCTGCCCATCAGCGATGGGCCAGTCACCCCCCGCGAGTGGGAGTGCCTGGATGGAACGCTGTTCGTGGATGCCAATGACCAGCCCTGGATGGTCTTTTGCCACGAGTGGGTTCAAGTTGGCGATGGTGAGATTTGCGCCCTACGCTTGAGCGCCGAACTGGAAGCGGCCATCGAGGCGCCCCGCGTGTTGTTCCGGGCTTCCGAGGCACGCTGGGCGCAGGAACGCAATTCGAAAGGCAGAAAAGGTTATGTGACCGATGGCCCCTGGCTTCATCGGCTGGCCAGCGGGGCGCTGCTGATGCTGTGGTCCAGTTTCGGCGCGGGGGGATACACCGTCGGGATGGCGCGATCCGAGTCCGATAGGATTCTGGGGCCGTGGCGGCAGTTGTCTGAACCACTGTACGCCGGCGATGGCGGTCACTGCATGGTGTTCCGGACCTTCGATGGGCAACTGATGCTGGCTTACCACCGGCCCAACCCCTCCCCCAATGAGCGCCCCTATTTTGCCCCTCTGCGGGAGAACGAGATGGCGCTGGAGATCGGCTGAAAGGGGGCAGGGGGCAGGCTCGTTGTCCGTCGACTGGAATTTGAGCCGCCCGGATATCGCGCTCGCGATGTCCGGGCGCTTTCTTTGTGGCCCCCCTCGCGAGTGTATTCCAGATTGAGTGAAGGTCACCACGTCCATCGCCTTTCTTTGACTGTCCCATCTGAAACACCCCTTCGCCACGCTCTTGACAGGTCCCCAAACTGGCCTTACACTGAATTCACACGTGTCAATTGACACGATAAAATGACTTTAAAGAGAATACAGTCCCATGAAACGACCCACACAAAAAGATGTTGCAGACCGGGCGGGAGTCTCTCGTTCCACCGTGTCCTATGTGTTGAACGATCAGACCGACCTGAAGGTGCCGATCTCCCCGGAAACGCGACAGCGTGTCATGCAGGCGATTGCTGATCTTGGCTACGAACCGGACGCGCGGGCGCAATCGCTGCGGCGGGGCAATACCAAGACGGTCGGCGTCATCATTCCTGTGATCCAGAACCCCTTCTTTTGGCAAATCTTATCCGGAATTTCCAGCGAATTGGAGCCCGCCGGTTACAGCGTGTATCTGTCGCTGCACCCTGAGAAGAAAGTGCGCGCCTTACAGGAACTCGTGCAGCAGCGCGTGGATGGCTTCATCCTCCTGGCGTCGGTCAAACGCCTGTCCTCGGTGCTTACTGATTACGTGCGGAAGTCAGGCCGGCCGGCGGTCGAGATCACGGCGACCGAAGCCGAATTCGATCATGTCTCTCACAGTTATGCCAGCGGGACACGCGTTTTGATGACCTACCTGCTGGAACTGGGACACCGGCGCATCGGGTTCGTGTACGGTGTTACCGAGGAAGTGCAGGGCTATGACCGTTTGCATGCCTATCGCCAGGTGTTGCAGGAAGCCGGGCTGGCTCCCTTTGAAGTGCACTGCGGCGTCCACATGGACGATGCCTACCAGGCTGCCCGCATGCTCTTGGCCCACCCAGATCGCCCAACCGCACTGCTGGTCATCAATGACATGCTCGCGATTGCCGTGATGCGTGCCGCGAGTGAATTGGGATTGACGATTCCCGGTGACCTATCCGTTGCCGGTTTCGACGACATCCTGTTTTCCAGGTACACCGTGCCGAGCCTGACCACCGTTTCCGGGAAGGCGGAAGAAAGCGGACGTGATGCGGTCCGGTTGCTTCTCAGGCGGCTCGCGGAGCCGGACCTTCCCCAACAGGTGACGACGGTGAATGTGGAACTGATTGTTCGAGAGTCAACGGGTCCGGTTCCCCTGGCGAAGAAGGGATAGCGTGCACGCGCGCCTCGTGTTGAGCGAAGGTGCGATTTGCCAGGCAAATTGGTTGGTTTTCAATCGGGAAGACCAAGTGAGGAATCAGCCTTCACGTCGTTCTCGTTTGACGGCAGACGCAGGCGGTGGCGTCATCTCAGACCTATCGCCGAGCGCATCCCCAGCCAAAAATGACAGCCGGGACGCAGCCTCACCTGACGACCTTTTTTGAAGGCCTGCGAATCGAGAGCGGGGGTAAAGGTAGTTTCTTTATGCGCAAAACGTCCGGAATTGCCAATTTTTTCAGGCGCAACGCCGCTGCCTATGTCTTCCTCACGCCGTGGCTCCTGGGCTTCTTCGTACTGACGCTTTACCCAATGATCTACTCGCTGGGGCTCAGTTTCACGGATTATGACTTCACGCAGCCCAATGAGACGCAATGGATTGGACTTGGCAATTACCAGAAGATGTTCGGGTCGGTGTTTGGGCAGGAGGAGTTCACCGCGTCCACGGGCGAGGTGATGCGCGTGGACCCGTACTACCTGAAGTCGCTGTCTGTGACGTCTACCTATGTGTTTGTGTCCGTGCCGCTGAAGCTGGTCTTCGCGCTCGCCGTGGCGATGCTGATGAATCAGAGACTGCGTGGGGTGTCGTTTTACCGCGCCGTGTACTATATCCCCACGCTCCTCGGCGGATCGGTGGCTATCGCGGTGCTGTGGCGGAAGCTGTTCGAGAAGGATGGCCTGGTCAACGGCGTACTGGCAGGCCTTGGCTTCAGCGACCTCCCCGGCTGGATCACCAACCCCGATTACGCGCTTGGGACGCTGATCCTGCTGACCGTGTGGCAGTTCGGTTCGTCGATGATTATCTTCCTCGCGGGACTGAAGCAAATCCCAGAGGAATTCTATGACGCGGCGCGCGTAGACGGCGCGAACAAGGTCCAGGAGTTCTTCTCCATCACCATCCCCTTGCTCTCGCCGGTGATCATGTTCAACCTCGTCATGCAGATGATAGGCGCGTTCCAGGCGTTCACCCAGGCCTATATCATCGGCGGCGGCAGGGGTGGCGTGCTCAATTCCACGTTGTTCTATACCCTCCACCTGTATATCCAGGGATGGACGTACCACGAGATGGGATACGCGTCAGCGATGGCATGGGTGCTGTTGCTCATCATCGGGGTGCTCACGGCGATTGTCTTCAGATCATCGAAATGGTGGGTGTCATATGGTGTCGGAGAATAACGCGAGAGCCATCCGGGCTGTACGGCATGGTTTAACACATCTGTTCATCATCGCCCTGGGGCTGTTGATGATCTACCCCATCCTCTGGATGATCATCAGCTCGTTCAAGCCCAACAATATGATTTTCAGCGACCCTGGGCTTATACCCAAAACCGTGACCATCGACAATTACATCACGGGGTGGCGAGGCTACGCGGGGACGACCTTCGGCAAGTTCTTCGCAAACTCGCTCATGATGTGCGCAGTGGCGGTCGTCGGCAACCTGATCTCGTGCTCCATGGCGGCGTACGCGTTCGCGCGGCTCAAATTCGTGGGCCGGAGTTTCTGGTTCGCGGCGATGATGATCACGCTGATGCTCCCCGGCCACGTCACGCTCGTGCCGCGCTATATCCTGTTCAACACCTTCGGGTGGGTGGGTACGTATCTCCCGATCCTCGTGCCGAGGTTCCTCGCGACGGACGCGTTCTTTGTGTTTCTGCTCGTACAGTTCATGCGCAGTCTGCCGAAAGAGATCGAGGAGGCGGCGATCATCGACGGGTGCGGGAAAGCCGGGGTATTCCTGCGAATCATCATCCCGCTCGCTATTCCCGCTCTGGTGACGACCGCGCTGTTCACGTTCCTGTGGACGTGGGATGACTTTTTCAACCACCTCTTGTACCTCACAACGCCGGCCACATTCACGGTATCGCGGGCATTGCGCACGTTCGTCGGTGACGCGGGCGCGGTCTCCAACTGGGGTGGTGCGCTGGCGATGTCAACCCTCTCTGTGGTTCCCGCCTTTATCCTGTTCTTTACCCTGCAGAAATACTTCGTACAGGGTATCGCCACCACAGGCATCAAGGGCTAGGACGGCACCAGGAGGAAAAGCATATGAAATGATGCTCGGCGACGGATTTCGAATTTTGCTGCTGAAACTTAAACGACTGCAGGAACAGGAGAACTCAAAAATGAGGAAAATGCGCACAATCACGCTCATGGCACTGCTCGTCGCGATGCTCATGGCGTCCGTCGTGCCCGTCGGGGCCCAGGGCGGCACCGACGAACTCCCCGCTTACACGGGCGGGCCTGCCGAGATTCGGATGGGTTGGTGGGGCAATGATGACCGCGCTGCCAGAACCCAGGGGGTCATCGATCTGTTCCAGGCTGCCTATCCCGACATTACCGTCATCGGCGAACCCAATGGCGGTACGGCTGACCACTTCCAGATCATCGACACCCAATTGGCCGGCAACAACGCCCCCGACATCATCCAGTTCGGCGGCAACTGGCCCGATTACAAGCAGTACCTGGAACCGCTGAATGACTATCTCGGCGTGCAACTCCTGATCGACACCCCTGAGCGGTTTGACCAGACCGCGCTGGTGCCCGCGACGGATGCCGATGGTAATCTGTATGCCGTTAGCCTCGGCACGAACACGCTCGTCCTCGCTTACAACAAGACGATGATCGAGGCGGCGGGGGTCGATCTCCCCGCGAATAACATGACCTGGGAAGAGCTTCTCGATTACGGTCGAGAGCTTCAGGCGAATCTTCCCGAGGGGGTCTTCCCCTTCGTGGACAACAGCACGAACCAGGCGAACTACCTCAGCTACTTCTACACGCAGCAGGGCACCGATCTCTGGACTCTGGACGATGGCGGCAAATCCTACGCCACGGTTGAGTCTGCTGCAGCATGGCTGCAAATGTGGGCGGATATGCGCGCTGAAGGCCTGATCCCCGACGCGGACACCACCTATACCTATACCGAAGACGGGCCGGACAGTTCGATCCTCGTGGCGGGTAAGGCGGCTATCGGTTTGATCTGGAGCAACCAGGCGGCGGCCTATCAGGCGGCCATGACCGACGAGCTTGGTTTGATGACGCTCCCCGTGGGCGGCGAAGACTCGTACGTCATCCAGATGAGCCAGTACCTGGCCATCAACAATGCCAGCGAGAACAAGGAAGCGGCGGCCCTGTTCATCAACTTCTTCGTGACCAGCCCTGAGGCGGGCGCGATCCTCCAGACCAATCGTGGTATCCCCTCCTCGCCAGTCGTGCGCGAGGCCATCGCCGACGAGGCCACCGCGACTGACGCGGCGGTTTACGAGATCTATGCCGCGATCGCCGATCGCATGATCCCGCAGGGTCCGAACCTTCCGAACGATCAGGAGTTTGTGAGTGAGCTTGAACTGATCGGTCAGCAGGTCGCGTACGGACAGAGCACGGTTGAGCAGGCCGCGGAGGATTTGCAGGCCTTGATCGAGCGTCTTATCGTAAATTACCCGGCTGCATGCGTTTAGCAAACGCGGGGGGGCGCACGCCCCCGCGCTTTTTACCTGCCCTGATTTTTGTTAAGGGCGATGCTAGGGGGAAGTTCTGGGTATACTCTTAAAAGTAATTATCCCGTATCCGTGGGGCAAATCGTGAAAATAACCCATCTCAAGACCAACCATGTTACCAACCCCCTGGGCTTCGCCATCGCAAAACCAGCCTTGTCCTGGATCGTCGAGGATACTCGCGATACGGTGCAAACGGCTGCTCAGGTCCTGGTCAGTCTTGACCAGGATTTCGAGCGGGTCATCTTCGATAGCGGCAAGGTTGATGGCGCCGGGATCGACAGTCTGGCTTACCGTCCGCCGATCGCGCTCAAGCCTCGCACCCGCTATTTCTGGAAGGTCACCGTCTGGGGGGAAAGCGAAAGCGCCGAAAGCGACATCGCCTGGTTCGAGACGGCGAAAATGGACGAGGCCTGGCGGGCGGCGTGGATCACCCCGGATGTCGAGGACAACCGCCTCCACCCGATCCTGTATCGAGGTTTTGAGCTTCCCGCGCGTGCGGTCGCGGCGCGGGCGTACATCTGCGGGCTGGGGCTGTATCACTTCGAACTGAACGGCCGGAAGGTCGGCGACGAGTACTTCACGCCCTACTGCAATGCCTACGACCAGTGGATTCAATACCAGACTTTCGACATCACCGATCAGTTGGCGATGGGCGCGAATGTGGTTTCCGTCATGCTGGGCAATGGCTGGTACAAAGGCCGTTATGGCGCGGACGGGGGCTGCCTGGGGTTCTACGGAGACCGGTTTGCGCTGATCTGCGAGCTGCATATCACGCTGGAAAACGGAAACGAACTCGTTATCGTCACTGACCCCTCCTGGAAAGCCCAGCCTTCCCCGATCATCGAGAGCGACATCTTCGACGGCGAGACGTACGATGCCCGAATCAAGAGGGTCGTGCCATTGCCGGACGAGTCTTTTGGCGTCAGGCTGATCGACCTCGGCACCGCCCGGTTGGAGGCTCGGCGGTCGATCCCGGTCTGCATCAACGAAGTGATCAAGCCCGTGGCGGTGATCCATACCCCGGCGGGTGAGACGGTGCTGGACCTGGGGCAGAACATGACCGGCTGGCTTCGCTTCAGGACCTGCGCGCCGGCTGGCACTCGCATCCATCTCCAGTATGGCGAGGTGCTGCAAGATGGCAATTTCTTCCGCGACAATCTGCGCACGGCCAGGGCCGAGTATGTCTACATCGCCGATGGGACGGACGCGGTCGCAGAGCCGTATTTCACTTTCTATGGCTTCCGCTACGTCAAAGTCTCCGGCTGGGTTGGCGATCTCAATCCCGACGATTTCACCGGCTGCGTGGTCTATTCGCGGATTGACACGATCGGCGCGATCGAGACATCGAATGAGAAGGTCAACCAGCTCTTCAAGAACGCGCTGTGGGGGCAGAAGGGCAACTTCCTCGACATTCCCACCGACTGCCCGCAGCGTGACGAACGGTTGGGATGGACTGGGGACATCCAGGTCTTTTCAGGCGCTGCCTGTTTCAATATGGATGCCTGTGCCTTTCTCTCCAAATACACCTACGATCTGGGCAAAGAGCAATCGAAGACCGGCGGGATGGTGCCGCACATCGTGCCCATGGCCAATCTGAACCGCGGCGGCTCCAGCGCCTGGGGCGATGCCGCGACCATCGTGCCATGGAACGTCTACGAGTTTTACGGGGACATTGCCATTCTGGAGCAGCAGTTTGAGAGTATGCGCGCCTGGGTGGATTACATCAAGGGCATCGATGACTCATCCGGCGGTCGGCGTCTATGGACGGAAGGCTTTCATTTTGGCGACTGGCTCGCCCTGGATGGCGACGATCCGGCTTCGCGCAAAGGCGGCACTCCCGAGGATTACATTGCATCGGCCTTTTATTGTTACTCGGCGCGTCTGGTGGCGCGGGCTGCCGTGCTGCTCGGTAAGCCGGAACTGGCGGATGCCTACGGGCGCCTTTCCGCCGAGGTCAAGGCAGCGATTCACAAGGAGTATTTCACTGCGAACGGACGGCTGGCCGTTCCAACCCAGACGGCGTACGTGCTGGCGCTGTTCATGGACCTGGCGCCAGCAGACCATCGCGAGCGCGTGAAGCAGGATTTCATCTCCAGGCTCTATAGGGACAATACTCATCTGCGGACGGGTTTTGTCGGCACGCCCTATCTGTGCCGGGTGCTTTCGAATATCGGGGCCAACGACCTGGCTTACCGGCTGCTGCTCAACGAGGATTACCCATCGTGGCTGTATGCCGTGAACCTGGGGGCCACGACCATCTGGGAACGGTGGAATTCGCTCAACCCGGATGGATCGATCAGTTCAACAAGTATGAATTCGCTGAACCACTATGCGTATGGTTCCATCGTCGAATGGATGTACCGCGATCTGTGCGGGTTGAACCCATCTTCGGGCGACGATGATGTAACCGGTTTCCGTCACGCGCTCATCGCGCCCAAGCCGGACGAATCACTGCAATGGGCCAGAGCGCGCTACCGCTCGACGGCTGGAGTTTACGAAAGCGGCTGGCGTCTTGATGACGCAGGGCATCTCGTCATTGAACTTGTGATTCCGTTCAACGCGTTGGCCAGGGTTGTGCTCCCCGGTGCCCAGGTGGGTGAAATCTCGATCAACGACGCCCTGTCGGACGAAGGGGAGCAGGTTGGCGAGAATGTGGAACTGACTCTGGGCGCCGGTTGCTACACGATCGCGTATTTGTTCCGGGCCGTGGACAGCCGTGCCGGACTGGCAGCGCCGTCGGCACAGTCGGGAGCAGCGTATCGGGTCAGATGCGCATCCAGATTGGGATTGGCTCCCTGACCCCTTTCACGCCCTGTTTTACCTGAATGATCCAAGCTCGTGGCCTGGGTTTGGAATGGCCCATGCTTCGGGCTTCAGTTGGTTTTCCACGAAAGCAGAGGCCAGGATGACAAACCCATTTGGTATGGGATAGCGGTTCTGGTACAGGCGGGCCAGGGTACTTGCCTTGCCGCCTGCCTGCCTGAACGCAGTTGCGGGTAATTCACCGAAGAAGTAGAGCATTGGTGGTCCGTCCCCCCAAGAAACGAGCCAGGATCAACCATGTTGGTTCGCGTCACCCGATCATACAATGAAGCGCCTCATTCCGGGACAGCCCCGCTTGGAATGCAATCCTGCCCCGGATCGACCCAGGCCGCCTGCCGCATCTGCTGCGGATCGCGGCTGGTCAGGGTTTGGTCTAAACGTGGCGCGTCCAGGATGGATGAACGGAGACGGGCCGGACGCTTTTCATGCTACACTGAGATTATCACTGGCACGAGCAGAGGAGGCAGCCATGCCCACGTATGTCATGCTCAGCAACCTGACCGATGAAGGCTCCAAAACCATCAAACACAATCCTGAGCGAATCAAGGAGGTCAATGCCGAATTGGCGGCGTTGGGGGTCAAGGTCGTGGCGCAGTATGCCACGCTTGGCGCATACGATTTTGTCAACATTGTCGAAGCCGCG
>CAZHMJ010000012.1:0-37118 GCA_964533805.1 uncultured Anaerolineae bacterium
CCAGAGCGACCCAACGGCGCGCCGCCGCCTTCGCAGTGTTCGACATTTCCACTCGATCCCGGAAACCGGATCAGCGTGCAGCTCTGGGAACTACGGACCTTCTCAACGATCTTCGGCAATCGCACTATCCTGCATGGCGACTTCTACCCCGGTGGATTCACAGGCCCCCTGATTCAGGTTACCCCAGGCGATATGGTGCGTCTTACCCTGCATGTAACCAATACATCGGGCGTGGAAGCAACGGGAGTCCAGGGCAATGTCCGCATGGACTTCAACAACGCATTGAACCGGGTCGATCTTGATCCCGTCTGGACTGATGCCTCAGGCACTCCCATTACCTTCGATGGCATTCTCTCACCAGGAGAAACCGCCCAGGCCTACGTCGAATATACGGCGCGCGCCTCAGACCCGGTCGTCATGGACTACCGCTGGAACTCGTGGGGAAACTTCTCAGGCGTAGGTGTCGTGTGCGACCAGGATACGGGGTCCACCAACAACCTGACTTTCCGCGTCGACGGCCCCAGCATCTCGGTCGACCTGACGGCCACCCCCGCCGTTGAAGTCGGCGACACGATTACCTGGACATTGACCGTTGTCAACAACCGAGCCATTGCAACCACCCTGAACTTCATCAACGACGTCTACTTTGAAACCACTACCTTCGGGCAATGTACGCCGACTCCTGGCTCAACAATCGAGAGCCTGATGAGCACCCTCAGCCTCCCGCCCACGGTAGGCGCGCTGGCGACGGGGACATTCTCCTGCACGATGCTGCCGGAGTATCCCAACCCGGTCCTGAACAGCGTCGTGATTCAGGCGGCGGCCTCCGGCATCAACGCGGAGTTTGGCGACAGTGCGACGACCAACAAGGCCGTTCCTTCGCTGAGCGTGCTGAAATATGCCAACGTGCAGGAAGCGGCCGTCGGCGAAACCATCACATACACGATCCGGGTCGAGAATGACGGCGATGTGCCACTCAACAACGTCACCGTCGTCGACTCGCTGACCGGCATCATCACGGGCATTCCCAACCCCTTGCCTGCCGGCGATATCGTCACCCGGACGGTCAACTATACCGTCAAAGAGACCGATGCCGATCCCCTGATCAACATCGTCACCGCAGTGGGCGTTTCGCCGCGCGGCACGAATGTCGGCGACAACTGGACGGCCAGCGTGGACAAGACCAATCCCGCGCTGGAACTGGTCATGACGGTCAACCCCGACCGCCAGCTTCCCGGCAGTACGGTCCAGTACGGGTTCCAGATCAACAACACCGGGCCGGATGGCCTGGTGAACGTCGTACTCACCTTCCCATTGTGTACGCTGCCCGGCGCTGGCGCGGGCTGCACCGGCGGTCAGATCAACCTGACCGGCACATCGATCCCGTCCGGAGGCTCCGTCTCCGGCTCCTTCACCTACACCATCCAGGCCAGCGATCCGGACCCCTTTGGATATACCACCAGCACGACGGCCACCGCCAGGGCGACCACCACCACCGGCTCCACGATTTCGGACTCGGCCTCGGTGTTCGTGGACATCCTCGATGACCGCATCCAGATCAGCAAGACAGCCGATCGGACCTCGGCCCTGCGCGGCGATACAATCACCTACGATATCACCGTGACCAACCTGACTCCGGATCAAGACTTCGTCATCCAATCCATCAACGATAGTCTGATCGGCCAGGTCGGCGGCATCCCGCCCAGCGGACGGCCGCTGCCCGCTGGCGCTACGTACTCCTTCAGCGTGCCGTACACGGTCGCCGGCAGCGACCCTGACCCGCTCGTCAACGTGGTCGAAGTCACCACCACGACACCGGGCCTGTCCGACTCGACCTCGGAAATCGTGGACATCAGCGACGCGCAGTTGTTCATCACCGTGTCGTCGAATCCACCGGACGAACAGGGTCCTGGCCTGCCCGTGCTGTACAATGTGGGCATCGCCAACATCGGCCGGATCACGCTGACCGATATTGTTGGGTACTGGGAAGTGGTCGGTGGCGGTGGCTCACCCAGCCAGCTCCAGATCGACTTCGGCTCCGGTCCGACGACCCTGCCGGATGACCTGGCCCCCTTCGAGAGCGCCTTCGCGGATTTTACCCGCACGGTGCAATCCTCGGACCCCGACCCTCTGACCATCCTGGTGCGAATCACCGGGCGTGACGACCAGGGTCTGGAGCGCAGCTTCTTCGGCACCGCCACCATCAATATCCTGCCGACACAGATCCGCCTGACCAAGACCGCGAACGTCAATAGTGCCGCGGTCGGCGATACCATCGACTACGAGTTCGTCATCGAGAACATCTCGGATGAAGTCATCGAAAATGTCGAGCTGCTCGACGCGCTCTGCCCCACCACATCGGCGGACTGCTCCAATGGGCGGGTGCTGATCGCGCCCTACGACGGCACGACCGTCACCGGGCCGTTCCAGGAGACGCTCAGCCTGAATCCAGCCGATCCGATCGCAGGCACGCCCGGTGAGATGGCCTATGGCACATTCAGCTACCAGGCGACACTCGCCGACCTGGGCAGGCCTGAACAGACCATCACGAACACGGCCACGGTGCGCGGCACGCGACAGGCCACCGGCGATCAGGTTGCGGACTCCAACCAGTGGGAAGTCCGAGTCGTCAACCCGCTGACTATCGCAAAGACAGCCGACCGGGTCGTCGCCACGCGCGGCCAGTGCATCGTCTATACCTTCACAGTCACCAACACGGGCCAGATCAGCACGATCACGGACCTCACCCTGCAGGACTCACATCTGGGCGCCATCGCCACGCGGGCCAGTCTGCCACCGCGTGGCGTCTGGATCGTGACGGCGCCGACGACTCCTTGCGGCGCTGGCACAGGCTACGAAGTGGACAATGACGACGTCGTGCGGGGCAGCATTTCCAACACGGCCACGATCACCGGGACGGTCAACAACCAGCTCGTCTCCGCAATGGATTCGTGGGAAGTCGAGGTTACCGAGCCGATCATCGTCTCCAAGACAGCCACAGGGATCGCCCTGATTGGCGACGAGGTGTCTTACCAGTTGAGCGTCGCCAATGTCTCCGACTCGCCCTACCAGCTCGTCTCGGCCATCGACCAGTCGAACAGCGCCGGTTCCCCCGGGCCTCGAGACTTCCTCAATACACTGGTCGAATCCGGGGCCAACGACAACATCCTGCAGCCTGGTGAAACGGCATCCACGACCTACAATTACGTGATCCAGCCACGCGACCCGGACGAACTGACCAACCTCTTCGCGGTCACGGTCGACGATGGCACCGGCGCGGTCACATACTCCGCCGAGTTGACGGTCGGAATTTTCAGCCCGTTCCTGATCCTCAAGGAGCCCTCACCCACGTTCGCCCTGGTGGGCCAATCCGTCCACTACGACTACACCGTGTGGAACATCTCCCGGGTGAACATGGAAAACGTGGTCCTGACGGACGACAAGCTCGGCCCGATTGCCGTGCGGTACAATGGCGCCGGCGCCTACACCACCGCGCCGCATTCCTTGCCAGCGGCGATCAGCAACCCCGCCGATTCGCCCTGCCTGCCATTCATCTGTAACCCGAACTACCTGGAAAGCGATCCGGCAGCCAACAACTACACCATCAAACCAGCCGATCTGGCCAGCGACACTTTGGTCAACACGATCACCGTCCGCGGCGTGACCGGGACCGGCCCGGTTGAGCAAGGGGTGATCATCATCACCGAAGATGATGCAGAGGTCCAGGTCAGAAGCCCGCTCCAGATCATCAAGACCGGGCCGGCCTCCGCCGATGTCGGAGACACAATCAGCTACACGATCACGCTCACCAACACCAGCCAGACCGATACGATCCGCAACATCACGGCGGTCGACTCCCTGACCGGTGAGGTCACGCTCGTCTTCCCCGACCCCACCAACCCCGGCCAACTGGCCCCCGGCCAGACCGCGGTCGGCACGACCTCGCTGATTGTGCCGCCGACAGCCTCCGATCCCTTCACCAATACGGTGACGGCCAATGGGGTGATGACCATCGGCACCCAGGATTACAATCTGGTCGTCCAGGGCCAGGCCGAAGTCGACCTGCTCAATCCTATCCTGGATATCGACCTGACGGCCGATGTCAACGAGGCGGAGCGCGGCCACCCGATCAACTGGACGGTCGTTCTGCGCAACAATGGGACAACCACGATCAATAACCTGGTCTATGACGACAGCACCGATGCGATCATCGCGAACGTGTCGAGTTGTCCGACCTCATTGTTGGCGGGCCAGACTACCTCCTGCTCGTGGCAATATACGGTCACCGGGAGCGATCCCGACCCGCTGGTCAATAACCTGACCGTCAACGGTACCGACACGGGCGGTCAGGCGATCAGCGCCTCGGATGACGAGGTCGTCGACATCATCGATCCCCGCTTCCGCATCAGCAAAGTGGCCGATCCTGGAATCGGCTTCGTGGGCAGCACGATCACCTATACCATCACCGTGACCAATTCCAGTGGTTCGGTCATGGACAACGTCTCCGCGACCGACGACCTGACCGGGCCGGTGCCGTTGGTTTTCCCCAGTGGAGTCAACGGGCGGCTCAATCCCAATGAATCGGCTGTGGGTGTAATCACGTACACGCTCTCCCAGGCCGATCCAAGCCCGCTGTTCAACCGGGCTTCGGCCACGGGCCGGACCACCCCGGCGGGTCTCCAGCTCTCAGACAGTACCTATACCACGGTGCTGATCTCGTCATCGCAGCTTCTGGTGGACAAACAGGCATCTCCCTCGGTCGTTCAGGTCGGCGACGAGATTACCTACAACATCGCGATCACGAATATCGGACAGACGCGCATCCATAACCTGCGCGTGGTTGACCCTGCGGTGGGTCTGGACACAAGTGCCAGCCCCAACACCTGCGGCGGCGCGATCGATGCGAACGGCGATGGGACCACGGACTACACCCTGACCTGCACCGTCACCAACCCGCTGACCGTGAGTCCAGCCGAGGAGCTGCGTCCTTTCCAGGTCGCCTTCATCAGCTACCGGGTCACAGCCAGTGCAGCCATCCCAGACCCCTTTGTCAATGAAGTCACGGTCACCGGACTGGACAGCAGCGACGACCCGGTCGAAGGCACTGATCGTGTCGCGGTAGATATCGCCGTGCCCGGCATCCTGCTCACCAAGACGGCCGACCGCTCCGGCGCGTCGGTCAATGACACCATCCAGTACACGGTCGAGCTCGTGAACATCGGCGCCTCACCCCTGACGGGCATCCAGGTAGTCGACAATGTGACAGGCCAACTCGTCCCGATGAGTTACAACGGGAGCCCCACCACCACCGATCCGGCACAAAGCAGCCTGGGAGTCGGCCAGACCGCGCGCGGCGTGATCTTCTACGTGGTTACGCGCACAACTCCCAACCCGTTTGTCAATACAGTTACAGTCACCAATGACCAGGGGCTGACCGATGGCGCTGCGGCCACCGTTGAAATTCGCGATCTGAGCCTGACAGTCACCAAGCGGGCGGATACCGCCTCGGCGCTCATCGGGGACACGATCACCTACACCATCGAAGTCACCAACACCAGCAGCACGGCCCTGACCGCAGTCACGGCGCTGGACCAGCTTTCCAGCCTGCCCGTGCCGCTCGTCAGTCCGACCACGGGCCTGGAGATCACATCCCTGGCAGTTGGAGAGCGCGCGGTCGGCACTTTCCAGTACACGGTGCCGCCGGGCGCGCCCGACCCATTGATCAACCGGGTCACGGTCAGTGGGCGTGCACCATCGGGCGTGGTGGTATCCACCAGCGCCCTGGCCGTCGTGGATATCCGTGAGGCCGACATCGCCCTCAGCAAGATCGCGATCAACGGTGCTCAGAGCGGCGACAACATCACCGCCACGGTTGGAGACACCATCACCTACGAATTCACGATCTCCAACGCGGGCACGTCCAACCTGAGCAACGTCCAGGTCAGCGACCCGCTGTGCGCCACGGCGCTCACCGGCTGCAACGGCGGGTTGGTCAATTTCATCTTCCCCGGCCAGACCGTCCCAAGCACAACCGGCTCGCTCGGGCCGAACGAGTCCGTCACCGGCTCGATCACGCGCGTTGTTCAGACCTCGGACCCCGACCCGCTGATCAACACCGCGCGGGCCACCGCACGCACCACAAGCGGCATGCTGATTCAGGACTCGGACAGCGCCACCGTGCAGGTTGCGGCTTCGGCCCTGGTTGTGACCAAGACGATCCGGGGTATCGGCGACTGTAGCAGCGCTGTCCCCGCCACGGCCGCCGAAATCGGCGATACGCTGGCCTACGACATCGAGGTCCGTAACCTGAGCGCCGCCACGACAATCATGGACGTGGCCGTTCAGGATACACTGACCGGGAACTACATTCCCTTCAGCACCTTCACAACCCCGATCAATCCGGGTCCGGGTACCACCGGCCCTCTGGGGCCAAGCGGGTTTGCCCAGGCCTGCATCACCGCGACCATCCCGGCCGGGGCCACCAGCCCCTTTGTGAACACCGCGGTGGCGACCGGGCAGATCGGCGGGCTACCCGTCACGGATACCAGCTCGGCCAGTATCCCGCTGACCACGAGCGACCTGCTGGTCACCAACACGCCCGACCGGCCCTACGCCAGCATCGGGGACACCGTCACCTTCACGGTCACCATCCGCAACACCGGTTTGACCACGATTGCCAACCTGTCGGCTAGCACGCTCCCCACGGGTAGCGCGCTGCCACTGACCGTGACAACGCTTAATCCGGGCCAGAGCACGACTGCAGCGTACACACATGTCATCAGCGGCATGGACGCCGATCCATACCAGACCACGGCCAACATAACCGGCATCAGCCAGTCACGGCCGATCTCCGGCGCGGCCACGGCCAGCGTGGACATCGTATCGCCCAATATCCGCATCGTGAAGAGCGCGACGCCAACCCTGGCCGCCATCGGCATGCCGATCACCTACACGATCGCGGTCACCAACACCGGGACGACGAACATCGTATCGACGACCATCACCGATACCTTGCTTGGCGGCGACATCACCAACCGGTTCCCGGCCGTGAGCGCCGCCCAGCCTTTGATCCCTGGGGCCACCATCTCGGCAACCCTCTCACGTACCCTGACTTCCAATGACGGCGATCCCACCGTCAACATTGCCGGGGTCACGGCCATCACGGCAACTGGCGCCACCCTGACCGACACGTCTTCGGCACAGGTAAGCATTGCCGGAAGCGGGTTGCAGGTCATCAAACGGGCCAGTGTGGCCGCTGCCCAGAATGGCGAAGTCGTCACCTACACCGTCGAGATCACCAACACCAGCACCACACGAGTCGCCGGCCTGACAATCTCCGATACCCTCGTGACTTCCGGGCTGACCCTGCCGCAGTACAGCCTCGATCCGGGCCAGCGCATCACAACCAGCTACACCCATACGATCAACACCAGCGCGGACCCTGATCCGCTGGTCAATACGGTGGTTGTGGCCGGCCGCGATCAGCTCGGCGTACCGGTCAGCGACACTTCCAGCGCCACGGTCGCCCTCCTGTCCAATGCCAATCTGAGGGTGACCCTGGCCGCGGACCGGGCCAGAGTGCTGGCAACAGAGCCGATCAACTACCTGGCAACCGTCACTAACATCGGGGGTGAAACGCTCAACAATATCACGCTCGTGGCCAACCGCCCGGATGGCACGACACTGTCGCTCATCACGCTGGCCGATGCGCTCAGCCTCACCACCGGCCAGAGTGTCACCCGGACCTTCTCCTACACCGTCCAGCCAACCGACACATCGCCCGTCACCTCGACCGTCACCGCGACCGGCGTCGGAGCGATTGCCGGGACGGTGACCGACACCAGCGCTGCCCGCACCGATATCACAGCCTCCTCCATCGACCTCGATCTGCGCACCTCCGGCTGTACGGTGCCCTGTGTGGCCGTTATGGGCGACCTGGTCAACTTTGTGGCGACCGCCACCAACAGTGGCTCTACCCTGCTGACCGGTCTCTCCATGACCAGCCCGCAGGCGGTCACCAGCACGAATCCGACCGGCGAACTGATCACCGGCGCGCCGCCCATCCTACAACCGGGCGCGTCTCACTCGGTCAACTTCGCCTATCGGGTGCCGCTTGGCGTACCCCTTCAGACCATGATCTCGGTCACTGTCCGCGCTCAGGACCCGGTGGGGGCCACAGTCACGCAGACCTACGACTTGCTCCTGTCCACGGCGACCCCGCGCATCAGCATCGTCCTGACCGCGGACAAGACCCAGGCCGCCGCGGGAGACACGGTCACCTACACAGCCAACGTCAGCAATGTTGGCAACACGGATCTCTTCAATGTGGCTCTGGTGGACAGCCGGTATGGCTCGATCACGGTCAACCCGGCTATTCTCCGCCTGGGGCCGAATGAGACGCGCCAGGTGACCTTCACCCATGTGGTCACGGCCTCGGACCCCGATCCGTTGGTCAACACCCTCACAGTCAGCGCCTCGACCAGCTTCAACCGGTCTGTCGCGGACAACGACACCTTCTCGATCAATGTCCGCCGCCCGGAACTGTTCGTCACGGTGGTAGCCGACCGATCGATCGCGACCGTGGGTGAACTGGTCAACTACCAGATGACCGTGCTGAACATCGGTGATGGACCCATCCGCAGCCTGCGCGCGGTCTACATCACCGCCACGCCGACCCAGGGGACGGGCACCCAGCAGCGGCCCAGCCTGCAAGGCGGCACGGTTCAGCTCACCCTGCCCGCGGGCAGCACCCTGGCCGAAGGCGTGGGCACGACCGGCACCTTCAGCCATGTGGTTACCAGTGGGGATATCAACCCGCTCACGTTCCGGGTCACCGCTACGGGCGAGGGCCTGGTCGGCACGACCACAGTGACGGTCAGCGACGATGCCTTGATTAGCACTCCCCTGATCATGGTAGATGCGTCTGGCAACCCAATCATCGTGGGCACGCCGGTACCCGGCACCGCCGCGCCGGAAGTGACCAAGACCGCCGACCTGGATTATGCCATACCGGGCGGTCTGCTCACCTGGCAGGTCACCGTCCGCAACCCGGGGACCGATCCGCTGACCGAAGTCATCATGACCGACACACTCGAAAGCACGATGGTTCTGGAAAGCGTGACCATCAACAATGGGACGATCGAATCCGAAGGAAACGTGATCGTCGCCAAGACCGGCACGCTGACCTTCAACCAGACAGCCGTGCTAACGGTCATCGCGCGTGTCCGCGAAGACGTCCTCGCCAACCAGGTCATTCAGAACATCGGCTGCGCGACCTCGGTTGGCGCCCAACAGGCCGTGTGCGCCACGGGTACGGTGCGCGTCTCGCCGGATGCATCGCTGCTCCCCGCGACCGGGGGTGCGGATATCGCGCCTGACCAAGCGGACCTCCCGGCCACTGGCCTTCTGATCAGTCTGTTGGTGCTGGGCGGTTTACTGGGCTTCGCGCTCAACATGCAGGACAAGGGCCTGCGCCTGGTGATCATCGTGGCGGTGATCGCGGCGGCCGTGGTGATCGTGGCCGTCATCGCCAGCCTGGTGCTCAATCTGGGCGCAGCCACGCCGGGGACGGAACAGGTCGCGGTGGCCACGGCCACCCCGGCGGAATCGACCGCCGCAGCGCTGGAGACGGCCCTCCCAACAACAACCCTGGAACCGGCCCAGCCTACCGCGCCGCCCCCCACCCCCATCCCGATTCCGACCGCGATAGCAGCCTTACCCCCGGGCCAGCAGGTGCCGGTGGAGACCGTCAGCCAGCCGCCGTTCAGCCCGCACTATGACCGCGAGCTGTACATCCCCAAGTTGGGGTTGAGCGACTCGGTCCCGATCATCACGGTACCGCTTCGCAACCAGACCTGGGATGTGCGCGATCTTGGCCAGAATATCGGCTTTCTGGAAGGAACGACCTGGGTCGATGAAGCAGGAGAGGGTCTGGGAGGGAATACCGTTCTGGCCGGGCACATCCAGATCACAACCGGCGTGCCAGGCCCATTTCGGGACCTCGACCTGCTGGAAGTAGGCGACTCGATCTTCCTGGCGGAACAAGGCCAGATTTACGAGTTCATGGTCTACGCGATTGATGTGGTCGCGCCTGACGCGGTGGAAGTCGCTTATCCCACCCGAAACCAGACACTGACGCTCATCACCTGCACGACATGGGACGCCTTCCGGGGCGTCTTCGAGGAGAGACTGGCGGTTCGCGCCGTGCCGGTCCGGATCATGACCATCGAGGAAGGCGCTTAGGCGCGTCAGTCGGAGACTTCGACGGGGGCAGCGACCGGCTGCCCCCGTTTGTTTTGCGCGCTTCGGGGCGACGTTAGCGCCAGCCAGATCACCGGCATCAGCAGGAGAGCCGCGACCATCGCCGTGCCAAAAGGCAGGCGCGGGTCCAGCCCATACAACCGCCCGGCCAGCCACGGGCCGACGAAAGTTCCCACCCCAAACATTGTTTCAATCAGTCCGAAGCTTGTGCCACGCTGGCCGGGATCGGTATGTTCTCCAACCACGGTCAGCGACAGCGATCGCGCTCCAGAGTACACCCCTAGCAGAAAATACACCCCCACCAGGGCCGGCATTTCGAGCGCCCCACTTGGAATTACTAGCAATCCCATCCATGCAGCGGTGAGCATCCCCGCCGAAATCACGAGCGCCTGCCGGGACGAGCGCCGGCCCAGCACCAGAAGCCAGACCATCCCCCCGAATGCGGTCGCGCTGCCAAGCCCGCCGATGGCCGCCACAGGAAGCCGGCGCACATCTTCCATATAGCTCGGCACGAGGCTGTATCCCAACGAGAAACACAGATAGACCAGCAGCAGCACGCCAAATACCCGGAGCTGCTCAGCGCTCATGCGCCACCAGACCGCCGGACGCCCGACCGAAGGCGTGTCCCTGTCCGGCTTCGCCGCAAGCGGCTTGATCGGCGGCAGGGTATGGACGAGCAGGGTCGACATCAGGAACCAGCCGGCTGATATCAGGAGCACCACCCGCAGACCCAGATGCTCCGCCAGCCAGCCGCCCACCAGCGGCGAAACGATCGTCCCCGCGACATAGATAGCCATGACGCGCGAAAGCAGGGTCTGCATCTTGCGGCCGGCCTCTTCCACACCCAGGCGGCGAGTCGCATCCAGGGCCACGTACGCATTCATGGCGGGCACCCCGGCCGCCGACGCCGCCAGCAGGAACACGCCGGGGGCCAACCAATACCAGTCGGGTGCAAACGCCAGCCCGACCTGTCCCAACGTGCCGATCCACCAGGCACCGACCATCAGGCCGCGCGGCCCAAACAGATCGCTCAACCGGCCTGCCGGCAGCATCACCAGCATCGGAGCCAGCCCGTAAATCGCCAGAATCAGCCCCACCTGGGCCGAATCAGCCCCAAGCTGGGCGATGTACAAAGGACGCAGATACGCCCACAGCCCCTCGCCCAGCCCCCACAAAAAGAGCGAGAGCGAGAGGCGCTGGGCCGCCGGACCCAGGGACTGCCAGCCGCCGATGAGACGCGCACCGCGCCGGGTTAGAAACGCCATGCCAGATTTCCAGTTCAATCCGTTTGATGATGCTACAGCTTGAGGGCGTAGATGTCCCGTTTGTTCCAGCCTGATTCCGCCGCCACGGCCCGCGCCGCGTCATTCCGCTTCTCACCGCGGGCCAGCCGTTCACTGAACGCTGCCCGAACCTGGCTCTCGGTCCAGATCGCCTCGGCCTGCACCTGCCCACCGATCAGCAGGGTGATCTCGCCCCGCACCGGCTGTTCCTGAAAGTAGGCCACGGCTTCTTCCGCCGTGCCCCGGAAGAACTCCTCGAACATCTTGGAAAGCTCGCGGGCCACGCACACCGGGCGCGATTCCCCCAGTACCTCGCGCACCGCCTGGAGCGCTTCGACCAGCCGGTACGGGCTTTCGTAGGCGATCAGCGTTTCTGGCCGGTTTTGCAGCTCGCTCAGGAGACTCATCAGTGCGAACGGCTTGCGGGGCAGGAAGCCCAGAAACAAAAACCGGTCGGTCGGCAGGCCAGAGGCCACTAGAGCCGTGATAGCCGCCGTCGGCCCCGGCAGTGGAACCACGTCCATTCCGGCCAGCAGACAGGCATTGATCAGCTCGTAACCCGGATCGGACAATCCTGGCGTACCGGCGTCGGAAATGAGCGCGACACTCCCTCCTTTGCCCAGGACATCGAGAATATCCTCGATCCGCTCGATCTTGTTGTGCTCGTGGTAACTAACCATCGGGCGCACGATTTCGTAGTGATCGAGCAAGACGCGGGACGTACGCGTATCTTCGGCCGCAATCAGATCGACCTCGCGCAGCACGCGCAAAGCTCGCAGGGTGATATCTTCCAGGTTGCCTATCGGCGTCGGGACGATGTACAGCGGCATGGTGGCTCCGGAACGGGTTGGGAGGACTCAGTACGCGTAATTCTGGACGAAATTGATGATGGCGACGTTCTGCTCGCAGGTCGCGGAAGTCTCCACGGTAAAGGGGGCGGAGATCGGAGACCCGGTCTGGCTCAGAAGCTGCACGACATACTGCCCGCGCAACGGTGCGCCGTTCAGGAAAATCTCGAATCCGCCCGGCCCATAGGTGAGCGCCGTGCCGGTGAAGCGTATCTCGTCGATTCCTTCCCCGATCACGCGCACAGCCAGCCCGGCCAGCGGCACGCCCTCCAGGTTGGTCACCGCTCCGGCGATGCTCGCCCAACGGCAACCGCTCCCGTTGGGATTCTGCATGTAGCTGGCGGAATCCTCATACACGGTGAATGGGAAGGGCGCTCGCGTGTACTCGGCCACATCCCCAGGCGGAGGCGGGGTAAAGACGCCTTCGACCACCTGCACCGGCGTGCCACCGCTGACCAGAGTCGGGCTAGGCACGATGATTGTGCCGGTCGGAAAGCCCGGCAGGGTCACGATCACGGCGGGCGTCTCGGATGGTGTCGCCGAAGGCTGCTCCGATGGGATCGCCGTGCCGGTGGGCGCCAGGGTGCTCAACTGCGGCAGGTCGGGAATCTTTGTCGGGGCAGGCGTCAGGGTTGGCGGATTCGGATTGGCCGTCGCGACGACGTACACCGGCAGCGGCGTGCGCGGCGGAAACGGGTTGACCGGCACATAGGGGTTGACCAGCAGCAGCCCGAAATAGGCCAGGAAAACCACCGTCAGTACCAGGAACAGCAGCGTGACGCCCTGTGCGGTCAGACAGCCAGGCCGCCCCAGGACTTCATCACCTCCTGCCGGAAGATCGGCAGGAGAAACACCCTCCGGCAGATACGGATTCTCTTTCTTCTTCATTGCCTGCGCCCGGCCGCTAGAAGGGCCGCGTCTGATCGAAATTGACCAGCGCCAGGTTCTGGGCGCAGTTGTTGGGGAAACTCACCTGGACCGCGGGCGATACGACCGTCCCGCTGGGGCTGATCAGTTCGACGAAATAGGTGTTGTTGTTGGTCTGGCCGCTGACATACACCTCCCAACCGGAAGAGCCATACAGCGTGTTCGAGCCCGTCCCCACAATGACGCCCGCACCGCCTTCGCCCAGTCCAGGTCCCGTCACCCGCACCTGATATCCAAGCAAGCCCTGGCCGCCCAGGCCGAATACCTGGCCGCCCACACCCTGCCAGGCGCAGCCGGCCGTGTTGGCAAAGTTCGCCGTGAACACTACTCCACCTCGCAGGATGAACGGGAATGGCGAGGCGGTGGGTGTGTAAGTTGGCGTCGGCCCGGTTGGCGTGACCGAGGGCGTGAACGTCTCTGTGGGTGTCTCCGTGAATGTCCCGGTCGCCGTCGGCGTGATGGAGGGGGTCTCCGTCGGACCGGCGGTGGACGTGATCGTCAGGGAAGGCGTCACGGATGGAGACGCCGTCGGCGTGCTGGTGGCTGTGGGCGTCTTGCTCGGCGTGAACGTCCAGGTTGGCGGGATCGGGGTATGGGTGATCGTTGGCGTGGGTACCAGAGCCACATCCGGAATCGTGACCGCACGCGGCGCCAGGAAGGGCACCGGCATCAGTCCTGCCGCGAAGATCACCGTCAACACCAGGCAAATCACGGTGAATAGCAGGAACAACATGGTAAGCAGGTTGAAAACGCGGTTGCGACCTTCGCCGAACATAATGCCCTCTTCGTGCAGACTTACCCGCCGACGAAACGCTGGATGGTCGCCTGATCCCGCAACGACTGAAGCCAGCGATCAAAGACAATCCCGTCGAGAATGGTGCGCGCGTTGTCGTCCAAGGGACGATCCGCCACCCGTTCCAGGGTCTGGATCACATGATAGCCCAGGCTGCTGGCAAACGGCGTGCTGATCTGGCCCGCCTCCAGCCCAAACGCGACCTCGGCGACGACCGGCTCTAGAAGCTGTTCGCGCGCGAACCAGCCCAGATCACCCCCCATTTCGCGCGTGCTGACATCCAACGAATGGGCCAGCGCCAGCGCGCCAAACTCGGCGCCGGCCTGAATCTGCTCGTAAATCGCCTGAGCTTCAGCCTCGGTGCTGACCAGAATGTGACGGGCATGAACCTGCTCGACGTTGTCCGGTACGCTGGCAATCACCAGATCGCGGATTTTGCCCGTCAGCAGGGCGCTGCGGATCGAGGCCCGGTACTCTTCCTCGGTCAACCCGTTTTCGGCCAGCCAGGAACGCCAGACGGCCTCACCGCCAGCCATTTCGATGTCGACCGCGATCTCCGCTGCCAGTTCATCATCGGTGACGGTCAGTCCCTGAATCCCGGCGGCCTGCTCGATCAAGACCTGATCGATGATGCCGCTCAGCACGGACGTCTCAAACACGCTCCGATCAGCCGGTACGACTCCCATACTGGCCAGTTGGGCTTCCTGGCGCTGCAACTCGGCCTGGAAGATCGCCAGGGTGATTGGCTCGTTGTTGACCAGCGCCGCCAATACCTCGGTCGGCTGGATAGTAGGTGGTTCAGTGGCCTGAGCCTGGACCTCGACCGGACTCTGGGTCGTGACTGGCGCGGCTGGAGTCTCGCCACTGCAACCACTCAAGATCAGCATCGCAGATAAGACGAACAGAAACAGCGAAGCAGTGCTTGTACGGGGCACGGGTTATCCTTATCACAGTCACAGCGATCCGGCGCGGATGGCGCCAGCACGAGAATCCACCTTATTATGGTGAGAGAAGACATCTGCTGCAAGTCCGCCCGGCCCAACCAGCGCTTAAGGATTGCTTCCGACGATCGCCAAGCGCTGACCCAGACCGCACGAATTATAACACACCCCCCACGGAATGTTCGCTTGGTTCCCCTGCCCGACTTGGTGTATACTATAGATTTATGGGGCGCAAAGCACCACAAGCTGGCTAACCGTGTCAACCTCACAGGAGACCTCCGATATGAAGGTGTCGGTACTTCAGGAAAACCTTGCCAAGGGTCTGAGTATAGTCGGACGCGCTGTGCCCACCCGGCCAACCATGCAGGTGCTCGCCAACGTGCTGCTCGAAACGGAAGAAGGCCGGCTCAAGCTCGCGGCGACCAATCTCGAATTGGGGATCACCGCCTGGATTGGCGCCAAGATCGAAGAAGACGGCGCGATCACCATCCCGGCCCGGACCTTCATCGATCTGGTCAATACTCTCTCTCGCGAACGCGTCGACCTCGATCTGAACGTGCGCAGCCAGACCTTGCGCGTCCACTGCGGCGCGACGAACAGTAACATCAAGGGGATCGACTCCAACGAGTTCCCGCTTATCCCCCAGGCCGGGGACGATCCGGGGATCGCCATCCCCGGCGCGGTGTTGCGCGAGATGATCGCCCAGACGGTATTCTCGGCGGCCACGGATGACAACCGGCCCATCCTGACCGGCGTCTACACCAAAGTCACGCCGGAGAAGATGATCATGGCGGCCGCCGACGGCTATCGGCTGTCGGTTCGCACAGCCCCGCTTGAGATCGGTGCGCCCCAGCCGTTTGAGATGATCATCCCCGCCCGCACCCTGAGCGAGTTGGGCCGGATCATCAGTGACGAAGACGAGGAAGTGCTGGTCAGCATCCCGCGCGGGCGCAACCAGGTAATCTTCCATCTGAAGAACGTGGATGTCGCCTCGACCCTGCTGGATGGCAAGTTCCCGGATTACGACGCGATTATTCCCAAATCGTTCTCCACCAGCACCGTGGCCTATACCTCCGACCTGCTGACCGCCTGCAAACGGGCGGACATCTTCGCCCGCGATGTGAACAACAATGCCAAGGTCACCATCACCCCGGCGGACAGCCCTTCGGCCCCCGGCATGGTCCGGCTGAGCGCCACGTCCACCGAACGCGGCGACGCGGACGCGATCGTCGATGCCACGATCCAGGGTGATGTCCAGGAAATCAGCTTCAATGTTCGCTATCTGATCGACGTGCTCAATGTGGTCAAGGAAGAGCAGGTCGTTCTGCAGAGCAACGGCCCGACTGCGCCCGGCGTCATCCGCCCGGTGGGCCGGGACGATTTCACCCACGTGATCATGCCGATGAGTATCGGCCGCTAACCTTCCCTGAAGGATCGTTCATCTCCCTGTGAAAAAAGAGACGTCTGGATGTGCAGGCGTCTCTTTCCATTTCGAGTAAATTGGGTGACTCCGGTTAACCTCGAGAAAACAGGCCAACCGGCAGTGATTCGCCCAGGGTGACTTCACCGCTACGTTCCACCACTTCCGTCCCGCTCCGGACGATCAGACGCCACTGGACCGGATCGTTTTCCACACCGCAGGCAAGCGCATAGTTGATGGTGACGAAGAACTCGCCCTCCGGTTGTTCCCGCCAAGGAAAAGCCACCCGTTCCTGGGAAGTCAGGGACGATGCACAGAAACGGTTCGTATCGGCCATCAAGGTGCCGCCCTGAGCGGTTGGATTCAGGTACGAAATGCGATAGCCGCTGGGCGTGGTCACCACCAGGTCGAGATCGGCTGTCCCATCCCAAGTCAGTTCCACGAGCAAATCCGGCTGTCCCCCCACCATCGCGCCCAGGGAGAAGAAAGCCAGGGCAAGAAGAAATACAATCAAGGATAGCCGTTGGACGAGTTTCATGGGTTGGCCAACCTGTAGGAATCCGGCACTGCCTGTCTGATAATCACAGCATAACAAAAAGCCCAGAGAGCGTCAGTTGATTTTCGGTTTCTCGAACTGACTTCGATCCATGTTCTAACAGTTCGTGAACCATTCGTCCGGGGCGGCCAAATACGGGTATCATCAGCGCGTCACGTATCCTGTGGAGGTCAAACAGCGCATGGAACTTGAGGCCCTCATCCTGCTCACCGCAGTCATCCTGATCAGCCAGACCGCGCTCGAAGCCCGGCGCAACCAGTCCCAGACCGCCTCACCCCGCCTGCGCCTCCTGTGGGGCCTGCTCCAGGTAGGCTTCGTGGGATATGTGATCTTGAGTTATGCCAGTCTCAGCAGTCTGGCAGCCGCGGACCGCGTCCAGGCGGCCGAACTCGGCCTCGACGAGAGCATCTCCGCGCGCGGTGCACTGGCAATCGGCCTGGCGGTCCTGACCGCGCTGCACAACTGGTTCCTGCTGGCAGCTCCCAGCCTTCGACGCCAACTGACCCGCTGGCTCCCCACCGCCGCCAAGGAAAGCGAGGTCACCCCCGACGACCGGCAGAGGCCGCATCAAATCAGGGGGTTTGATCCGGACCGCCCGATCCACGTTGTCGCGCTGGGGCTGGCCCTGCTGTTCTTCATCCAGACCCTCACGGACTACATCCTCGCCGGTGGCCAGGCGGATGTATTGGCCAACAACCTCGAGGAAAGCAAACTGATCCTGTCGGCGATCCTGACCGCGGGCCTCCTGCTAAGCGTCTCTTTCGTTGGAAGCGGCATCGGGACCGACCGGCCCTGGGCTGCCGTATTGCACCGGCTGGGCCTGCGCCGGCCCACCCTCGCCGAACTCACGATGGGCGCGGGCGCAGCAGTCGCGCTGATCGCCTTCCAGTTCTGCGCGGGCACCGTCTGGCTGCTGGTCACGCCTTCCGATGTCTTTCAACAGCAGACCCAGCTCACTCAAGCCATTGCGGGCAGCGTCACCAGCCCGCTGGCGGCGTTGATCGTGGCGGTGAGTTCATCGATCGGAGAAGAAGTCGCGTTTCGCGGCGCGCTCCAGCCAGTTCTTGGCCTGGGTCCGACCACCCTACTGTTCGCGCTGACCCACATCCAGTACCAGTTCTCGCCCGCCACACTGATCATCCTGGTAGTCGGCCTGGTCTTCGGGTTGTTGCGCAAGTATTACGGCACTTCTAGCGCGATCACAGCCCATTTCCTGTACAACTTCGTTCTGCTGCTCCTGGCCGTGATCGCCAGCCAGGCCGGCCTGCCCTAGCCCCAAAACATAAGCGGGCGGCTTTCGCCGCCCGCCTGGACTTTGGCCTTTTGTGACAAGGGGACTGAGCCGGGATAGCATCGTAGTAGGGAGAGGATGCTCTCCCCAAAGGAGCGCAAGACAGTGCCGGGACACGCCCCATGGAACCAGCTCCATCCAACCGCTCTGATCCAAGCGAGCCAGGTTCGACGAGGAGAATCCAGGCCGATCGGAGGGTGTTGTCGGGCAACTGGGCAAGAAAAAGCTGGGAAAGCGGTTGTCACGGGAAAGATTGCCTTCTAGATGGCTCAAAAAAAGCCAAACTCCAGGCGGGCGGCTTTCGCCGCCCGCGGTACACACCATCTCCGGAAGTCAGTCCCTAGACTGGCTCGGTTTCACTCTCGACCTGCTCGACATCCACGATAGTGAAGTCGTAGGTAATCGTGGCCGCGTGAGCCAGGGTCGCGGATACGGAGCAGTACTTCTCCTCCGAAAGCTTGATGGCCTGCTCCACGGCAGCCGGATCAAGGCCGTGCCCCGTCACTTCATAGTGAATATGAATCGTGTGGAACGACCAGGGGGGATCGCTGTGCTGCTCGCCGCTCACCGCAATGCGCAGCCCGGTGAGCTTCTGGCGTTTCTTGGAAAGAATGTTGACCACGTCGTAGCCGGTGCAGCCGCCCAATGCCACCAGGAGGAGTTCGGACGGCTTCATGCCCGTGCCATCATCCGGCCCGGAACCGGACAGCACCACCGAGTGTTTCGTGCTATCCGTACCAACAAACTGCAAGTTCTGCAACCAGGTTACCTGGACCTGTCCCATGGGATTCCTTTCAATGATGTCGTGGACAACACTTCTTAGATGCGCGACATGGCCCCCGGTCACATGCTACGGCACCAGCGCCTTGAGATGCTTGACAATTTCGGATGGGGATACACTCAACGCCTGCCCAGTCGCATCCCGATATACGGGCGCATCCAGATCAATGTCCCCGACCTTCGCCAGAATCACCTCTCGGACGACTTCCGGGCGGTGCTGCCCCTGGCGGGCAAACGTATCGACGAAAAGCTTCAATTCATCCTCGCGCGTTCGGATGGCGTACGCCCTGGCCAGCAAGGGAGCGGCCTGTTCCAGGTTGCCGATCATCATCAAGGCCAGCCCGATGAGCGCATCATGACAGTTGGGATAGAGTATCAGGGCAACCGTCTCGAAATACTCCCAGGCCTCGTCATTGCCGAGCGCCTCCGCCAGCAGGCCGGCTTCATGCAACAGCGGCGCTTGATGGCGGCCAAAAGCCCCTTCGCCATTGGTCAGCAGCAAGTTGACTTCGTCCATCAATGCCTGGAGCGCGTGGCGAATCTGTTTTCGCTTGCGGTACATACGCGACCGGTACAGCCCCAGCCCGGTCACAGGCGCCACATGCACCGCCTCTCTGGTTACCTGGTCCTCGGACAGCGCTCCCATCCAATCCGCATAGAATGGACGGACCAGATACGGAATCTGCGCCTGAGTGCCAGGCGTATCCTGAACCACAAGCACGTGAACCCCGCCGCAGGCCCGATTGCGAGCTTGGTATTCCGAAGCCTCCCTCCGTCGTAGATCGACCCAGCCCACGCGGACACCCGGATCAGGCAGCGCCAGGATCAGGCGCACCTGATCCTGTTGGCTGTGGCCGGACACCTGGACGATATATCGGGATAGCAGGGTAGAACTGGCCTGAAGCTGGCTGGTGAACAGCACGAAGGTTGGCAGGGGCGGAGCCCCGCCTTCTGGACGAGTCAGCGTGACATGCACAGAGTTGAACATGAGTGTCACTGTCTCCATGCGCAGCACATCGAAATGACCTTAGCGATTGTCCGTTTCAGCCAGGATTCTAAGCAATGTCGGTTTGAACTTCGCCAGGGCAATTCCTCGGTGACTGATGGCGTGTTTCTCGGCAGGAGGAAGTTCCGCCATGTGCCGGCCATCCGGCAGCACGAAAATCGGATCGTAGCCAAAACCATAGGCTCCTCTGGGAACATCCCCGATCATGCCCTCCACAGTTCCGCGCGCGGTGAATACCCGGCCATCCGGCAGCGCCAGGGCCACCACACAGACAAATCGGGCGGCGCGTGCCGCAGCAGGAACTCCGTCCATCTCCTGTAACACACGCCGGTAGCGGTCCTCGTCGGTCGCGCCCGGCCCGCTATAGCGAGCGGAGTATACCCCCGGCGCACCGGCCAGTGCATCGACTTCCAGCCCGGAATCGTCCGCGAGTGAAGGTAGATTCGCCCTCCGAGCGTACGCCGCAGCCTTAAGCCGGGCATTGGCTTCGAAAGTCTCACCATTTTCCGGAGGGGAGAAATCAGCCAGACCAACGTCATCCGGGCCAATCCAGGTTACAGGCAGTTCGGCCAGGAGATCTTTGTATTCAGCCTGTTTACCAGGGTTCTGGGTTCCTACCAGCAGTCGTAGCATGTGTGTCCACCTTGATGACAAGCGACAGAGCGTTGTTAAAGAATTCGTGTAAAAGTAAAATATAATGTACAATAAATAATGAGGTTCATGGAGCAGAGAGATTGACCTTTACGATTATGCCCGACCAACCGCCTTCGCTCAATAGAACACAGGCACTAGAACTGATTGATTCTCTGCCTGTTCCTCTGGCGGTCACAGACAATGGCCTCACAGTGACGTTTCTGAACGCAGCCGCCCGCACACTGCTATCCGGCCCCGTCCAGCCGCCCATCCACCTGGACGAATTCCTCACGACGAACCGTCTTGTTTCGGAACCGCTGTCGCTGTCCGGAACAGGATTGCAACTGTTCCGAATCCAGCCTGCCCCGCTAACGCAGACCGTCGCCCATGCATTGTCGATCCAATCCTGTCCTGAACTCGCGGCTGCTGCGCTGGAAACCATGTCGATCGCCATCGTCCTGCTCGATGAACGGCTGCGAATCGTGGACCTTAATCCCGCAGCCGAAACGCTTCTGGGACGAAACAACCTGTCCGCTCACAAACAGACGCTGAACTGGCTTCTCCCGGAGATCGATGTCGCCGGTCTCCTGGAAGGCAAAGCATCCGCCCACTCTCAGATGGTGATCACGCCGACGCATCGTCTGGCTGTATACCGTATCGCGATGGGAGCCTATACCGCGCTGATACTGTTCAACCTGACTCCTTTCCAGACTCGCGAATTTGAGCGGGCCGGATTGCTGCGTATGATCGTGCACGATCTGCTCAATCCACTCAATATCGCGCTCAATTTCGCGGACTTAATGGATGGAAACTTGCTGGACGAGGCCGAACGTAAGGAAAGCGCTCAGATCATCGCTCGCCAGTTGCGTCGAATGCACAGTTTGCTGTCCGATCTCGCCCTGCTCGATCAGACGAGCGAAGATTATTCCGACCTGCTGACCGACGTCCATCTTGACATTCTGGCCGCAACTGCGGTCAGTGATCTTCAGGGCCGCGCCAAGCAGGGAAACGTCAACCTTAGGATCATTGCCTTGCCTGAGACGGGCTGCGTCGTACATGGCAATGAGCGGCTGCTTCAGCAAGCGCTCCACAACCTGATCGAGAACGCAGTCAAATATACCCCCCCGGGCGGCTGGGTCAGGGTCAGTCTGCACAATCATCCGTCATGGGTGGATGCCATCGTCGCCGACAACGGGATTGGCATCCCCCCTAGCAAACAGGAAAACCTGTTTCGTCCCTTCTACCGGGTCAAAGACGTGCGCATGGCTGAAGTCGAAGGGACCGGCCTGGGGTTAAGCCTGGTCAAGATGGTGGCGGACCGGCATGAAGGCAGCATTTCCCTGTTCAGCGCGCCGGATCGGGGCACGCTTTTCAGGCTGCGTCTGCCCCAGGTAGAGCCGGGGAAGAAAAGGGTGACTTCCAACGGCGGGACAAATCATAGTAAATTGACCTGAACAGCATGGATATACATCATCAAACAGATGATCGATCTACAAAAAACGAAAAAAACGTGTTACTGTGGTAGCAAGATACTTCACTTTCAGGGCCATGCGACGGGCGATGGAGGGAGATATCGATCTTCGGAAAGGGGCCAGCGATGGAAGACAGATACACTCTTCTGGTTGTCGATGATGAAGTCGAAGCGCTGCGCATGGTGGGCCTCATGCTGCGGGACTCCAACTTCGACATCGTTACCGCGAGAAACGGGGAAGAAGCTCTGACCAAGGCACAGAGTCGGAATGTGGACGTGGTGCTGTTGGATATCATGATGCCTGACATTTCTGGCGTCACCGTGTGCGGGCATCTTCGGGCGAACCCCAGCCTGCGGCAGGTTCCCATCGTCATGCTCACCGCGCTGGATGATTACGCCACCCGTAGAAAGGCCATGCAGGCTGGCGCAACCGATCTCCTGACCAAGCCTGTTGCCAAGGAGGAATTGCTGGCCAAGTTGCATGGAGTCATCGCCGAGAATCGTACCGGCTCCACGGCATCCTGGGCTGTCTAGTGGCGTGATGGCGTCGCAAGGCCATAGTCGACAGTAGGGTTTTGAAGATAGGTCTGTATCTGGGGAACGCGAATCTCATGGCCCAGGATACAAACCTATTTTTTTCGTAAGAAACATTTAGAATTTTCTAAAACTTCAAAACTCCAATTGACAACCCCCTGTCCCCCTTTATATAATCGATTGTGAAGGTCGGAACAAAACCCAGTCGAGGTTCCATACACGTCCATGAACCCCATACCGATTGAAGGCAATTCTGCACTTTTTGATGCAGTCGCTGAATTAGGTAAAATACTTGGACTAAGTAAATCGGCTTCGTTGACTTTAGCCCTGCTCTTTGTGGCCGACGAGCCGCTTTCACTCGATGAAGTGGCCGCTCAGACAGGCATTGCCAAAAGCTCAATCAGCGTCATCCTGAAAAACCTAGAGCAGATGAATCTGGCTGAAACTGTCGACTGGGCAAACGACCGGAGAAAGTATTATCGGGTCACCAGCACTCCGGCTGACGCCTTCGCGGTGGGCATCGCGCAGCGCATCGAGAACCTGACCACCCGACGGCAACATATCCTGGACCCCGAGAGCGACGTTCGCCCCTCTCTCCCTGCGGACCGGTTGGAGCAGCTTCAGAGCATGTATCACGGCTTGATCCAACTTTCGGAATTCTTCCGAAGTCACCGGGCTGAAGCCTGGGAGAGTCTCAACAGTCAGCTTTCCCATGCCGGTAAGGTTTGAGCATGCATAGAGAAAACCCGATGAGCACACTCATAGCGTCGTTCCCATCCACTATTGAGCACGACTTGCTGCGGCTGGAAGAAAAGCTCCTGCGGTCAGTGCCGATCGCGCACTCGACCCTGGGAGACCGTCTGCGTTCCCTGATCCAGGCCGGGGGCAAACGCCTCCGTCCAACCCTGACCTTCCACACCGGGCATATTTACGACGCCGATCCGGAGCGCGTGCTCGCAGTCGCCGCAGGCATCGAGATGCTGCACACCGCGACGTTGATCCACGACGACCTGGTTGACAATGCCCTGGAGCGACGAGGCGTAAGCACCTTGAATGCGGCATTCCCTATGGGGCTGGTCGTGCTGAGCGGCGACATGATGTTTGCCGAAGCAGCGCGGCTGGTCGCCGAAGCCGATCACGTCGCGGTGATCCGCTCGTTTGCGCGCGCGCTGAGCGAAATCTGTCATGGAGAGATCCTGCAAGCCCAGAGCAAACACACCCTGACCTCGCTGGACGAATACTACACGCGCATTTATGGCAAAACCGGATCGCTGTTCCGCACCGCCGCCGAGATCGGGGCGATGCTCGGCACCGATGATCCGGACCAGATCGAGGCCATGAGTGATTACGGGCGCCTGCTGGGTATGGCTTTCCAGATCGTGGATGACACGCTGGATTTCAGCAGCGATTCGGAACGCCTGGGCAAACCCATCGGGCACGATCTACGCGAAGGGATCATTTCTCTTCCGGTGCTGCTCTACCATGCCGATGCGCCATCTCTGAACGGCACGTTCCGCCAGGTAATCGCCGGCAAAGCCACCGAAGACCAGATCACTGAAACGATCGAGGCGATCAGACTCAGCGGCGCCGTGGAACGCTCGCTGGAGATCGCCAGAGATTTCGCCAGGCAGGCCCGCCGGGCGCTCAGCATCGTCCCAAACCGGCCCGGAAGACAGTCTCTAATCGAACTGACACGCTTCGCCGTAGCTCGCGATCACTGAGATCGGACGCCCCACGTCCTCAGTGCGGATTGAGCTTCATCACGTCTTCGGCATGCTCCAGTTCGTGCCCGGCCATTACCCGGATGAGACCCTCCACCCTGCCGCGAGGCCCCCAGGGATACAGGAGTGTTTCTTCCAGCTTGGCCTCCGGCAGGCTGTCCAACGTCTCGATCATTTCCTTGAAGACGAGCTGCCATTCCGCGAAAATCTGGTCGTAGCTCAGCTCGCGCCGGGTATCGACAGTCGACTCGTTGTACTCATCGATCCCCCGAAAGGCAGGAATCTCGTACTCGCCCCCGTCGCGGAAAGCCCGCAGCGACGCAATGGTCGCCTCCTGCCAGCCTGTCAGGTGAGCTAGAAAGTGTTTCAACTGCCAGCTCTCGTAAATTTCCTGAGTCTGGCTCAGCCCTTCCAGGGCCTTGAGCATCACCTGCCGGGCATGCATCAACATCTGAATCAACTCTGCTTTGGTAGCCGCCATTCTCTCCCCCGATCATGATCGTTTTCTGAAGCGGCGCGGCAGCCAGCGTCCAAATCGCGCGCGCACAAACGCGCTCCGGGCGTCATTCCAGGCGCTGCGCGCCCGCGCGTTCCAACGCCCGGCCCGCCGTTGCTGAGGTCCATAGGTTTCTTCGACATACATCTCGGTGATCGTCCGGACCGGCCGCTCACTGTGTGGCACCCGATCGATCACAATCCGGCGGCGCTCGTCCGGTGTATAGCTGGAGCCAAGGTGGATTCCCAGATACGCGGCATAACGTTCGATCAAAGCGTAGGCGCGCTGTACCGGCGTCAGTCCACCCAGCCCACGCCATTCCACCCACCAGACAAAAAACACGACGCCGACCATCAACAGGATGAGCAACAATACGATCAGTAGAAGCGACCCAAGCAGGGCCACCAGCGTCTCCAGTGGATTACGCTGCTGGGTCTCCTGGTTAGGCGGCGCGCTGACCGTCGGCGCAACCGGTGGCGCGGGCGATGGCGAGGGCGTGAGGGTTAGCGTTGGCGGTATCAGTGGAACCGCGCCCTGAGTCAGGTCCGGGGTGTTCGTGGCGGGCGGCGTCGGCGTGGGAGTCGGCGTGTCCGTTGGTCGGGGCGTATTGGTTGGCGGCAGTGTAGCCGACTGGCCGGACTGTGGCTGGACCGGCTGGGCGTCTGGCCGTTCCAGGGGTGCCTGAGCCGCCGTCGGCTCGAATTCCACCCAACCATACCCGGGGAAATAAACCTCGACCCAGGTGTGCGCGTCCCGTTCCCGAACCAGGTAACTCTGAGTTGCGCTATCCCATTCACCCTGCGAAAAACCGGCAGCCAGCCGGGCCGGAATCCCCAGCGAGCGCAGCATCATGATCATCGCGCTGGCGTAGTAGTTGCAGTAGCCTCGCCGGTCTTCAAACAACACCCAGTCGACCGGATCACTGCCCGACGGCGGTCCAGTAATGATTTCCGCGTAGGTGATATTGGCACGCAACCAGCGTTCGACGGCCTTGGCCTGATCGTACGGCGTACTCGCGCCTGCTTCGACCACGATCTGGGCGGCCAGATCGCGCGTCCGTTGCG
This sequence comes from uncultured Anaerolineae bacterium, assembly GCA_964533805.1. Classification (GTDB taxonomy): domain Bacteria; phylum Chloroflexota; class Anaerolineae; order Aggregatilineales; family Ch27; genus JARKOQ01. The sequence continues at coordinate 26,025 of CAZHMJ010000012.1, forward strand.
TGACACTCGTCCCGATCTGGAGATATTCGGCCAGCACCCACAGGGGGTAATCCACGCCGGCCGTCCGCAACGCGGGCGCGTCGGCCGCCACCATACTGCTGCTGGCCGTGTAGGCATCACTCGTCCGCAGCACGCTCAATGGCCGGATGACGGAAACATCCATCAACTCCTGCGCGTCGCCGACGTAGCTCAGATCGATGGCGACCGGCAGATCAAGTACTTCCGGCTGGGGGGCGGTATACACCAGCCGGGATGCATTCAGCACCATCGTGTACTGCTGCCGGGTCGTGACCCGCGCTCCCGGCAGCGTGGGGGGATTCTCGATGTCAAAACCCGAGTCCGGGACCGTGAGGCGCAGCAAGGCAGTTGGCGTCCAACGCCCGCCTTCGTAGGTACTGAACGTGCGCGAGCGCCAGTAGTAGCGCCCACTGCCCGCCTGTGGGGGATCGGGCTGGACGAGCATCACCGGCTGGTCCCCCAACCGGATGGCCCCGCCAAGCTGGAGCAGGTTGCCTCCATAGTAATCGGCCGTCGCCAAACCTTCACTGTCCAGAGACGCAAACAGGCGGTTGAACAACTGGTTGATCTCGCTCAACGGGTCGCTGTTCAAAAACTCCTGGATGCGCTCCAGACTTTCACTCTCGGAGCCATTCGGCAGCGCCCAGGCCCCCCCCACCAGCAGGATCGCCAGGACGCCTCCCCAACGCAGGAACTGGGTGCGCAGTTGGGGCGGGAACGTGATGTGGCGCAGGTACCACTCCCACTCCTGCTCGTCGATCGCGCTGCGCACGATCAGGAGGAGTGCCAGCACGGCAAACGCAGCCATGTAATAGCCCAGCGGCGCGTCGCCGGTGTAGTAGAACACATTGACCAGGATCACCAGTCCGGGCGGCAGAATCGCTCGCCAGACTCGATCAACCCGGAAGATGTGCCAGGCGGTGTTATGACCCAGAAACCAGAAAAGCACCGAGAGGAACAAAACGAAGATCAGGTTGTCCTGGCTGACCCCCTCCCCTGCCAGCACGCCGAACCAGGCGCTCACCCGGCGGGCCAGTTCGGCGAAGCGGTCCAGGACGCTGCCATCGCCGGGCATGTTCAGGGCGGTGACGAGTCCCACCAACCCGATCCCGTAGACTCCGGACATCACCAGGCACAGCAACTCACCATAGTGGCTGCGCGCCAGCAGGAAACCCAGGAACACGCTCAACAGAGAGACAGGGATAAGTTGTTCCAGGCCGACGGTCCAGGCGGCCGCCTGCATCGTCAGGGCGGGCAGGATGAGCATCCCAAAGGCCAGCAGCAACGCGGTCAGATCGCCACGCAGGAACAACCGGTTGGCGATATGGCGCAGAAAGCGCCAGACCTGGTTCAACCAGGAAGGAAGTGAGTTCTCAGGTAGGTCGCGTTGGTTACCCATTACAGGACGATGACCATCCAACGATCAGGGGCGTCCCCGGCCCCGGCGACGCCCCCAATGTTCAGCCGTTATCGGGCATTGTAGCGTTTGCCATCACCCGGCACAACCCGCGATCACCCTACGCTGCGCTGGCGGCATGCCCATTCCGCAGCACGTCTTGGGCATGCGCGCCCGCCATGAGCAATCCCAATTGCTCGCGCGTGACCGCGCCGGCATCGACCGTGGCGACGATTTCACCCTTGTACATGACCGCGATGCGATCCGACAGCGCCGTGATTTCGTCCAGTTCGGCGCTGACCAGCAGCACCGCCGCGCCCGCATCCCGCTGGGCAACGATCTGCTGGTGGATGAACTCGATACTGCCCACGTCGATCCCGCGCGTCGGCTGAGCGGCGATCAACAGCCTCGGCTTGCGTCCAAACTCGCGCGCCACGACCAGCTTCTGCTGGTTGCCGCCAGAGAGGCTGCCGCCCGAAGTCGCCACCGAGGGCGTGCGGATATCGTACTGGTTGACCAGTCCGGTGGCATGTGCGTCGACGGCCTCGTGATTGAACACCATCCCGCCGCGCGGAGTCTGGCTGGCGGCCTGGATGCGCCCGCGCACCCAGTTGACGACCCAGACGGCCAGCCGGGCCGCGATATAGCCCAGCACGAGGGCCATAACCACCGTGAGCAGAAGCTCGATCAGATAGGGGCCTTTCAGGGCGTCGCGGCTGGCCGCCTCGACATCAGTGATCCCAAAGATTCCAAGCACCAGCGGCCAGATCACACCCTGCTGGATCGCACCCCAGAACTGGGCCAGAAGCGCGAAAATCCCAATGGCCGGCACGGCGAACAACACCACCGCCAGCGGCAGTGTCCGCCAGTTGGGCGGCGCGGAATAGGGCGGCTCGAAGTAGTTGTTGAGCACCAGATTCTCCGAGACCGTGTAATCCTTGACCAGTCCAAAGCGATGCCGGTCTTCAGGCACATGCCCGCAACTTGCCGAAGTCACCGCGCGGGGCGAGGCGTTGGTCAAATCCTTCTCATTGATCCGCACATGCCCGGAATCCGCATGGCGCAGCCCGGTCAAAACCTCGACCAGCTCCGTCTGGCCGTTCCCCTGCACCCCCGCAACACCCAGGATTTCACCCGCGCGCACCTCGAAGCTGACATTTCGCAGGGCTGGGTGCTGGCGATCATCACGCGCGCTCAGATTCGCGACCTCCAATACGACGCGCTCAGGTTTTGCCGCGTCTTTATGCACCCGCAGCAGAACCTCGCGCCCCACCATCAGCGCGGCCAGCGATTCGGGGGTAGACTCCGCCGGCAAGGCGGTTCCAACCACCTGTCCGCCGCGCATGACCACGATCCGGTGCGCAACCGCCAGTACTTCCTTGAGCTTGTGCGTAATGAAGATGATGCTCACGCCGCGATCCGAAAGATCGCGCATGATCTTGAACAACTCCTCGACTTCCTGGGGCGTTAGCACCGCCGTCGGCTCGTCCAGAATCAGGATTTCGGCATCCCGGTACAGCGCCTTGATGATCTCCACACGCTGCTGCATACCCACCGGCAGCTCTTCGATGATCGCGTTGGGATCGACCGACAGGTTGTACTGCTCGCTCAACTCGCGCACCCGCCGGGCCGCCTCGGTCCGATCCAGCAGCACGCCGCGCGTAACTTCCTCGCCCAGCACCACATTGTCCGCCACGGACATGACGGGGATCAACTGGAAGTGCTGGTGCACCATCCCAATGCCGCTGTGGATAGCTTCGCGCGGGCTGACAAAGGAAACCTCGCGCCCTTTCAGCTTGATCGTGCCCGAATCGGCGTGATACAGGCCATAGATGATGTTCATCAGGGTGGACTTGCCCGCCCCGTTTTCACCCAGGAGCGCTAGAATCTCCCCTTTGTGCAGGGAAAGATTCACGTGATCGTTCGCCCGAACGCCTGGGAATTCCTTGGAAATATCAATGGCTTCCAGAACAATCTCGTCTGTAGGCATATCATCCCTCGCCACTCATGAGCGACTTATTCCACGTCGTAGGTCTTCCCTGAATGCGCAGGGGGACGTGCCCGGCCTACAAAGCCTGCCAGCACGATCACGGTCAGCAGATAGGGCAGCATGCCCACGAACTGGTGTGGAATGTTGATATTGAAGAACTGAAGCTGGCCTTGCAGCGCGGTTGCAAACCCGAACAGGAGCGCGCCAGCGGCCGCCCCAAGGGGATGCCACTTGCCGAAGATCATCACCGCCAGGGCGATGAAGCCGCGCCCGTTGGTCATGCCGCGCTCGAAAGTTCCAACCGCCTCGAGGGTCAGGAAGACCCCACCCAGGCCTGCCACACACCCGCTGTAAAACAGGTTCCAGTACTGGAGGCGATGGACATTGATGCCCAGCGTATCAGCCGCGCGGGGATGCTCGCCAATAGCCCGCGTCCGCAGACCCCAGGCCGTACGGAACAGGGCAATCGTGAACACGATAATCAACAGCACGGTCAGATAGGTGATGAGGCCCTTTTCAAAGACAATCTCACCTACCCAATAGAACAGGCCGGCATCCGGCGTGAGCGGGCTGGTCACAAGCGGAGGAAGCCGGCCCCCCGTCGTCGCGCCCGGAAGATAGAGGTAGCCGGTCAGACCCAGCGCCAGAGTGTTGATCACCGTGCCGCTGATGATGTGATCGACCTTGAAGCGCACGGTCAGGAAAGCATGCAGCAGCCCCATGAGGCCGCCAACCAGGACGCCGCCGAGGACCGAGAGACCCAGACGCACCGGTTCAGCCTGTAGCACCGCTGGCACACTGCTGTAGCTCAGCCCAACGTTGATCATGAAGCCGACATAGGCCGCGATCAGCATCATACCTTCGATGCCAATGTTCACGATGCCGCTCCGCTCGCTGAAGATACCGCTCATCGCGCCGAGCGCGATCGGCACGGTACCGCGAATGCTGGCATTGATCACGGCCACCACGATTTCGGGGCCTACCGCTGTGGCAGCCACGAAGGCGGCGACCACGGCCAGGACGACCCCGATCAGGGTCATCCACACCGTCCGGCGGCCGCGCGCGGCTGCGTCAACCATCACAGTCGAGAGCATAGACGCGTTCTCCTCCCGGCATTACCGCTGGCCCCAGCCGGTGCTGAGCTTCTGCCCAGTCTCGGCCGTGCCACGGATCCGGTAAATCATGCGGATGATTTGCTCCGCCGCCACAAACATCAAAATCAACGCCTGAACGACCATGATGATCTCGGTGGGGACTCCGCTGTTGAACTGCATGCGCGTCCCGCCAGCATCCATGGCCCCAAACAGCAATGCCGATACCAGGATGCCCAGCGGGTGGCTGCTCGCCAACAGCGCCACGGTTATCGCGTCAAAGCCAAGCCCCAGACTCTGGTTCGGCTCATACCGGTAGTTGACGCCCAGCGTCTGCATGGCCCCAGCCAGGCCGGCCAGACCGCCCGCGATGATCATTGTCAACACGGTGATGCGCTTGACGCTGATGCCGCTGTAGCGCGCCGCGGAGGAATTGAAGCCGACCATACGCAGCTCAAAGCCAAAGGTCGTCCTGTTCATCAGAAACAACACAAGCACAGCCGCGATGACGGCCAGAAACAGTCCCAGGTGGAGCGCTTGAGGTCCCGGCGGATCGTAGACAACTGGAAGTTGAGCGGTCTGAAGAATCGAGGGCGTCCGGGCGATCACCCCATTGCCATCATTCAACGGTCCCGGTGGGATGCCCTCCGCCGGCGAGCCTGCATACAACAACCAGCTAATCAGATTGCTGGCAATGTAGTTGAACATAATGGTCGTGATGACTTCGTGCGCGCCCGTGTAAGCCTTCAGCAGGCCAGGGATGGCTCCCCACAATGCCCCGCCCACGGCACCGGCCAGTAGCGCCAGGAAGACATGCACGATCGTGGAGAGCACGGGGTCGCCCAGATCGACCGGGAGAGCGAATCCGATCCAGGCCGAAGTCACCGATCCCATGATCAACTGGCCCTGCACGCCAATATTGAACAGGCCGCCCTTGAAGCCAAACGCCACTGCCAGGCCAGAGAAGACCAGCGGTGTCATTTTGACCAGAGTGCGTACCAGACTGGCCGCGTCCCCGAAGGCGCCATCCAGCAGGCCGAGGTAGGCCGCGATCGGGTCATAGCCAGCCAGGATGATGAAGATAGCGCCGATGATGACCGCTGTGAAGACAGACAGAAGCGGCAGCCCGACACTGCGGACGACCCGTGCCGAAAGCAGGGGTGTCCTGCCTTTGACGGGCGCCGTTACACTCGATTCACTCATGAGGCATTCCCCCTGATAAGCGGAGCCGTTCCAGACTCAGTCGTCACGGATAACGGCTTGCACCGAATGAACCAGCCTGAACCTGCGGCAGCCTCCTAACCGTTGAACTGAGCACGCACAGCGCTGCTGCCCGGATCGGGATAACCGAATTCCTTGATCAACCGGATCAGACTGATCCTGCGCTCGATGCGATCGCCCAGTAGTAGCTCCTGCAAAACGATATCCACCACCAACAACAGCCGGCAGAAATTCTCAAATTGACTGTCAAAAGCCGTAAAAAAGACGGCGAACAAACGCTCACGGAGCTCCACATCGGTCATGCGGCTGCCTGGCCAGCCCAATGTCCAGCGCTCGCGATAGGCAGCCATCGTCAGAATCTGGCCACGCAAATCCACGAGCTGCCGGATGGCGTCACGCCGGTCCTGGGCGTCCACCAGGCGGGTTGTCCCCCGATAGGGGGCATTCTGCAAAGACCAGCAAACTCCCCCCGCGGGGGACGTACTTAACATCCGGTACAGGCTACGATTCTCAAATGCCAGACCATGTGCGACGGCATCCGCACACTGGCGATAGTAAGATTCTTTTTTAGGCTCACCCGCGGAATAGTCAAGCCGCCACAACAGGGACAGAAAATCAGAGAAAGTCATTGTCAGTTCAGGGGGATCGGCAGGGCTATAGGATGACAGAAGCTGGCCCACCCGCCGCTGATCAGGTTGAACAACCATGCGTGCCCCCATGTCCTGGCTGTCTTGGAGACCAGTATAGCATGCGAGCCGTCAAAATCCATAAAAAACGCCGCGCTGACTCACGTCAGCGCGGCGGTCCTAGCAAACTTGTGAACTACTGGGCGCTGGAGGCCGGCGGGACCATCGCCATCGGATTGATCACCTGGGCGCCTTCCGGAGCTGAAACCTCAACCGGCTGGTTGAACTCGCTCAGCGCAATCTCGAACGCCATGGACATGCTAAACGCTTCGGGCATCTCCCCCATCTCGGATTCGGGGACCATATCTGCCAGCGCGGCAAAATCCATGTCGAAGTTCATAGCCATCGCCATCTGGTGAACCAGGAAGTCTTCCGTGCCAATCCGTTCCGTGACCGATACAGTCAGGCCCGACATCAGGTCCGTCATGGCTTCCATCATACCCTCGGGCATTTCCCCGGCATCGACGCCCTGCATGTCCATCACGGACTGCATGTACGCCTGCATCGCCGTCTGGAAGCTCTCACTGCTGAACAGGGTCGCGTAGTCCAGACTGGTCTGGAAGACCGCCACAGTCTGGCCGTCGAGCGTCTCATCCGCGGCGCGGGTGACCGTCACGAAGTCGGCCGTGAAGGCGGAGTCCATCAGACCGCTCAGCGCTTCAGACGAGAAGAACGCTTGCATCTGTTCCATTTGCTCGGCCAGGGCTTCTTCCCCCGCCATCTGCTCGAACATCATCTCGTACATTCCCGCCAGATCGACACCCATCCAGGCGGGCATGTCTTGCCCTTCCGCTTCGGTCGGCATGAGGGAAGCCAGATCGATATAGGCCACCCCGCCGATCATGATCAGGTTGACCGGCAGTTCAGCCGGTATGTCCGCATCCGCAACGAGATCGGCCGGCAGGGTAACCAGCAGGCTGGCCTGGCCCGTCACGCTGCGCAGTCCCTCGACAAACAAGGCCGGAGCCTGACTCATCAGTTCGCCAAGTTGAGACGGATCCATCGTCTGGAAGGCGCTCATGTCGGGTATCTCACCGGCGAAGGCGCCATCCCCCTGGACATTGAAAACGACTTCGGAGACGCCGGGCGCGAACGGCTCACTGCTGGACAGCGTGAACGCGAAATCCATCTCGAATGCGGAGGAATCCAGGGCAGCCATCGCGGCCTGGGACTGGGTCATCAGGGCGCAATCTTCCTCGCTCAGATCGCCACAGAATGTCGTCGGCCAGCCCTGTGCCTGGACGCCCAGAGGCAGGCCAAACAGCATGACAGCAACAACGATCAAAACCATCCTGCGTAACATCCCGTTTCTCCTTGCAATAGTCATCCACACCAGGTCAAAGGCTGGTGCTCTACGCACCGGGGCAAAGGACGCAGCGATTTTCCATGTTCAAGCATATCCGCAATCGGCCTGCATCATGCCCCCAAAATGTGGGGGAGTGGCCGCCTCAGGCGAACCGCAGCCAGAACCAGGAATCCGATAGGTTTCGCGAGGAATCACCCCTTTCACGGACAGCAACTTTTTTGTACACTGTGCAGCAATGCAAACTACCGTGGAAAGGGCGCCTGATGAAGGTCGGGCACAAGCTACTGAATCGCTACATGATTGAACGGCTCATCGGCGAAGGAGCCACGGCCACGGTCTACCAGGCCCGCGACCTCCGTCTGGGCAGGACAGTCGCCATCAAGGTCTTACTCCCGTATGTCCAGGCGACCGCGCGGGCTCGCTTTCTGCGAGAGGCGCGCAGCGCTGCGGCGCTTAACCACCCCAACATCATGGCGATCTACGACGAGGCCGAAGAAGACGAGCGCCATTTCCTGGTGGTGGAATATGTCGACGGCCAGCCGCTGGCTAACTTCATCCCTTCACCACCGGAGACAGTCGCCGAGTTGGGCAGCCAGTTGTGCAGCGCCCTGGATTATGCCCACCGGATGAACATCATCCACCGGGACATCAAACCGGCCAACGTCTATGTCACCCGCGAGGGATTGATCAAGCTGATGGATTTCGGGCTGGCGATGGAACGGGATGCCAAGCACATCACCGCCCACGGTTCGATCATCGGCACGCCAGCCTATCTCTCTCCGGAGCAGGCGCGCGGCAAGAAGCTCGACCACCGGACCGATATCTATAGTCTCGGCGTCGTGCTTTATGAAATGTGCACCGGCCGGCTGCCCTTCGATTCAAACGACATCAGCGCCTTGCTGCTGCAAAAAGTCAGCCAGGACCCCGTTCCGCCCCAGGAACTGATCTCCGGCCTGCCCGATTGGCTCAACGAAGCCATTGTGAAAGCCATCCAGCGTGACCCCGAACAGCGTTTCCAAACGGCGATGGAGTTTGCCGTCGCACTGGGTCACGCCAGTCAGACAGGTCTGACTCTGGATACGCATCCGGCCGCTGCATTCCCTGACAGCCGGCTCACCGAGGAAGCCGTGCCGAGTTTCAGCCCGGAGCGGCCGATCACGGTCATCGTCGCCGATGACCACGCCATTCTGCGTACCAGCATCGCTTTCCTGCTCGACGACCAACCGGACATCACCGTGATTGCCGAGGCTGGAACCGGCGACGAAGCTCTAACCTACTGCCTGGAAAGCCCGCCGGATGTCCTGCTGCTGGACCTCAACATGCCGGGCCGCACGGGCCTCGATGTCCTGCCGGAGATCCGGCACGTCCACCCACAGACCCGCGTCCTCGTCCTGACCGGGCGAACCGAAGACGCCTTCATCATCCGCGCGCTCCAGGCCGGCGCGCATGGCTACCTGCTCAAAACCAGCTCGCAAGAAGAGTTGCTGGAATCCGTGCGCAAGGTGGCGCAGGGCAACATGATCCTGGGCACTGGCGTCGCCGAACGGGTGGTGACCGGACTGCTCTCGCCCAAACGCGCCGAGCAGATCTCCGAGGAAGAACGCCAGGTCTTGCTGTGTATCGTCTCCGGACACGAGACCAACGACGCGATCGCGGCCCAGACCGGCTACACCGAGCAGCAAGTGGTCGACTACCTCAAGACCGCCATCGACAAGCTCAACGCCAACAGCCGCCACCAGGCGGCGCTGATGGCCCTGCGCGCGGGCTGGATCACCGTGGACGAAGCCCACCAGCGCGGCTGAACACGGGCACCAGAAACATCTCAGGGGGGCGAGAAGCAGTAATGGACAGCCAGGCAAACCGACATAAGGGCCTCAAGCTGGCCTGCCACACCTGGGGATTCAGCGATCTTCCCCTGGATGAAGCCATCCAGACAATCGCGCGACTGGGCTTCAACTCTGTGGACCTCGCCAGCGGCCCCCATCTGGACATTGACGCCGCCGCCAAAAACCCGGTGGCCGAGGCGCGCGGGTTGCGTGTTCTGTTGGACTACTTCCACCTGGAAGTGACCGATCTCTACTTGCTTTTGCCGGCCCTGGCTTCCGTGGACGAAGGCCGGCGATTGTACGAGGTACGCCAGTTCGAGCGCCTGCTACCGTTCGTGCTGGAATTGGGCGCTCCGGGCGTCACCCTCTCACCGGGCATCGAAACCCCGGAGATCAAAAATGCCCGCATCCCGCGCCTGGAGCTGTACACCCGGCCGATCGACATCGAGGACGACGAGGCGGAGGAAGAACCGGATCTCGAGCCAGGCGTGTTTGACACCGGCCCGGAAGAAGAGCCTGAACCGCCGCCGCCTTCTCCTTTCGACTATGCCGTAGACTCGTTCCAGCGAATCATCACCCTGATCGAGGACACCGATCTACGCATGAGTTTTGAGCCGCACATCGATTCGGTCGCCCCAACGCCCGAAAAAGCGCTCCAGATGCTGGAAGCGGTCCCCGGCCTGAGCCTGACCCTCGACTGGGCGCAGTTCGCCGCACAGGGCATCATCACCCGCGAGATCGAGCCATTGTTGCAACATACCGCCCACGTGCAGGTCCGCCAGGCCAGCCGGGGCCACCTCCAGACACCTTACCACGAAGGTGTGATCGATCTGCGCCAGGTGGTCTTTCTGCTCAACGAATACGGCTACCGGGGCGCGATCAGTATTGAGTACATGACTCGCTCGGACATGCATGAAGCAGCCGTGCTCGACGTCGTCCGAGAGACCGCCCTGGTGCGCGACATTCTGCGCGACGCGCGCGACGAATTCATGGACGCCCCCTAGGCGTTCCACACCAACCAGCCTGCCAATCGCAGCCGGCGGCCCGTAATCGGGATCGCCGGTTTTGATTCCGGCCCTGTCCGTTTTGTGTCCAGAAGATGACCACAGGCGGCTGAAATCGGCCCTCCCCTTGATCCACGCTAGTGGCGTGGACTGTGACAAGCGCGCTTCCACACCCACAGCCGGGCGGCCCTGACACCGCACCGTCCACGCAATGCTCGCAAGTCGCACTAGCATGGGAGAATCTGTCGATGAAACGTACGATTCTTGTCCTCACCCTGGTGGCTGTCCTGGCTCTGGCGCTGTTTGGCGCACCCCTGCTGGCCCCGGCCGCGGATAGCGCCCAGCCCGCCGGTGGCCAGGCTGCGCTCTCCGATCCCGCCCCGGTGATCATCGCCGGCGACGAACCGATCTGCCCGCCCGGAGTCCCGCCGCCCTGTGGCAGCGGCTAAACACCGACCGCAATCTAAAGACCGGAGCCTCCCGCGGGAGGCTCCGGTTCGTTTATCACCCTGCACCTGACTCAACTTGCAACCTAGAAGAAAGAGCAGACTTCCCC
>CAZHMJ010000013.1:0-6078 GCA_964533805.1 uncultured Anaerolineae bacterium
TGCAGGTGGTCGGCGTTTCGACCGAGGCGGGGAGTTATACGCTGGCGGGTCAGCATGTCGAAGTGACGATCCCACTTCTCAATCCGGGCGAAAGCGTGCGTTTCTGGATCGAAACGGTCGTGCTCAGCAGCCCGGCAGCCGGATACTTTGAGAACGCGGTGGTGATCGACGGCACGCCGGTCAGCGCCAACGCCCAGGTTCCCGCGCCAGCCATCACCCCGCCGACTCCAACCGGCGGCACGCCGCCGCCCGGCGGGCCGGTTCCCAGTGTGGCCGGAGCGCCGCGTGTCGATGTGTTTGCCGGCCGTCAGACTTGCTTCCAGGAGACCTTCACCAACAGCGGACTGCCTGGTTTTGGCCCGTACTATCTACTGGTGTTGGGACCGGGCCTCACGTTTGACTCGGCCAGTTTCCTGGGGGATGGTCTTTCGACGACAACTGTCGGGACGTTCGGTGCGGATGGCATCCTGTTCGACCCGATTTCTGGCCTGAGCGTTAATGGGCCGGTCGGCGGCCAGTTGATCTGGTTTGCGCCGCCGATTGGCTCCGTGGTCGAAGGCGGCCCGCCGCTGCACGTGAATGTGTGCGTCAGCACGGACCCATTGGCAGCGATCGGCGTGCCGATGCCGATTGCGGTTTATGCCGGCTACGAGTTTGGCGATACGGCCACCGGCGACAATGGCCCGATCCTGAATCCCACGCCGGACCTGGGGGATATCACCCCGATCCTGGTGACATTCGAAAAGAACCAGACGACGCCGGAGAGCGAGCGTCCGCCCGGCCCAACCTGGACCTACACCTATGATCTAAGCATCGAGCTGGCGGCTGGACAGCGCATCGACAATCTGGTGTTCACGGACGTGCTGCCGCCCCAGTTCCAGTACACCGGTCCACTGACCGTCAACGGGACATGCGCGATCGGCCCGCGCATCAGCCCCGATCCCGTGTTCGCCGGCCCTGGCGGCACGCTCCAGGTGCAATTTGCCTATGTGGAGGAAACCACCGATACCGGGACTTGCACGGTCACGCTGACCTATGCCGGGTACATCATCGATATTCTCAACGAGGCCCCCGGCGGTCCGAATGCGCTCCCCATCGTGAACGGCGCACAGTTCAACTACGACTGGCAGACGGCAAGCCAACCACAGCTTGCCTCGGATGAGATCATCTCGGCCGAGCACGTCGTCTTCCAGAAGAGCGCCTCGCCGTCGATGGTCATTCCGGGCCAGCCGGTCAGCTTCCAGATTGTGTTCCAGGTCACGGATTATGGCGTGGTGAACAGCATGGTGCTGACCGACACGATGCCCGACGGCCTCGATTTCACGGCCGGGTCGGCGGCGATCGCCGTGCCGGGCTACAGCGGCCCCATCACCCCCACCGTGACCACCAACGCGGACGGTACGCTGACCCTGGTGTTCGACGTGATGGGCACGGCGGGGGTAGGGACATTCCCGGCGGGGAGTTCCGGCACGCTGACCTACCACGCGTCGGTTCGCCAGACGTACCGCGCGACCGGCGAGCCGGTTTATGCCTCCGACCATGTCAGCAACACGGTGGTTGGGGCGTATTCCCTCACCGGTGGGGCCAGTTATCAGAACGGTTCCGGTGCGAGTGTAGATATCCAGCCGATCCTCATCAGTAAGGAAACCCTGACCACGCCGCGCAATGGGGTGGGCTTTGTGCATGGCGAGCCGGTCACCTTCCGGCTGACGATGCAGATTCCCACCGGCGACACGCGCAATATCGTCTTCCAGGATTTCTTCCCCCTGCCGGTGTTCGACGTGACCGATCCTGATTACGGAATCGAGACAACGGGCACGGTGTCGACCGTGCCAGGCTGGTCGATGCGCAATACCAGCGGGGAGTGTGCCGGGTATCCGAACGCCGAACATCCCGATTATGTGCCATGCGGCATTGCCGTTGGACCGGCCACGACCATCTCCGGACTGATCCCGGTGGCGATCACCCGCGACGGCGCGACCAACTCGTTGGTGCTCCAGCTTTCGGATGTCTCGTCCACGACGGCCCAGATCGTCCAGATCGACGTGACGATCGCCGTGATCGACCGGCCCTTCGCGGATGGGCTGTATCTGTCCAACCAGTTCGAGGTCTATTCCCAGAACACGCCCGGCGACCGGCTGACCGCTCAGGCGATCGACTACGTCAATATCTCCGCGCCTGCTCTGGAGCTAACCAAAGGGATCACGGCCAGCTCCAACGCCAGCGCGGTGATCGATCCGCCGCCCTCGGGTCTGCCGGTTGACGGCGATCTGACCGGCGCGGACGCAGGGGATGTGATCAGCTACATGATCACGATCCGGAACCGGGGCGGCGCCAGGGCCTACAATGTCCTGACGGTCGATCCACCCGTAACTGGCTTGACCGGCTGCACGATCGGCAGCGTCACGGATGGGGCAGGCACGCCTCTGGTGGCTGGGGTAGATTACAGCGGCGATCTGGCGACCGGATTAGCGCTGACCAACCCCTTGCCTGGCAGCGGTCCGCAGGCGACGCTCTACATCGCGACGCAGTGTACGGTCAGCGCGGCCAGCGGGGCCGGGCTGGCCCCAATTACCAACACCGCGCGGGTGACCTACAGCGCGCTCGACACGCCCGGTAGCGGGAGCTATCCCCCGGCAGAAGATGGGGCCAGCGTGAGCCTGCGTGACCTGACGCTGACCAAGACGGTCAGCCCAACGACGGCGGCTGTCGGCCAGACGGTCCAGTACACCCTGACCGTGCAGATGCCGGCCGGGACTCTGACCAATGCTATCCTGGTCGACACCCTCGATCCAGGGCTGGCGCTGGCTTCGATCGATAGTGTGACGGCCTCGCCGGGCCTGGTCGTTCCCAACGATCCATTCGCGCCGGTCGTGACCAACGGCGGCCGGACGGTGACCTGGAACCTGGGCAATGTGACCGCTGCCGGGACCTCCGGCGCGGACAATCCCACGCTGACGATCGTGTACTCGGCGGTGGTGCTCAACCAGAGCGCCGTCAATCGCGGTACGGTCCTGGGCAATGGCGTTACACTTGGCTGGCAGGACCTGGCCGGGCAGGCGCACAATACGTCGGCGACCGCGCCGGATATCACCGTGATCGAGCCGGGCCTCATTGTGGACAAGACGGCCGCTCCGGTTACTGGTGACGCGGGCGATCTGGTGACGTTCACGATGGTGATCCGGCATGCCACGGGCAGCGATGCCACCGCTTACGACATCAGCCTGTCGGATGTGATCCCGGCCGGTCTGACCTATGTGGCCGGCTCGCTCCAGCACACGGCGGGTGTTGCCCCGGCGGCGCTCTCGGAATCGGGCGGGACGGTCACAGCGACCTGGGCCAGCCTGACCATGGCCCAGACCAGCACCCTGCGCTTCCAGGCGACGGTGGCGACGAGCGTGCTTCCCGCCCAGGTGCTGACCAACACAGCCAACATTGCCTGGACGAGCCAGCCCGGCAGTCCGGCGTTCACCACCTACAACCCGGATGGCGTGGAGCGCACGGGCAACACGTCCGATCCGGGCGGCAGCAACAACGACTACCGCCACAGCGATCCGGCGACCTTTACCGTGAATACGCCGACCGTTACCAAGTCCGTCGTCAGCACCTCCCTGGCGGCGACCGGGTCCAGCCGGCACAACACCTCTCGCCCTGACCTGACGATCGGCGAGGAAGTGACCTACCAGGTTCAGATCACCTTCCGGGAAGGCACGACCACGAGCTACCTGAACGATATCGTGCCTTCGTCTGCGACGGGCGTGCTGCAAGTCCTCTCGGCGCGTGTGGTCTCTGTGGGCGCGAACCTGACCGGCGGCAGCCTGGCGGCCGGTGATGCGTACCCAGCCAGCCCGAACATCGTCGTGACCGACGCGCGCCTCGGCGATACACTTCTCGATACCGTGCGCTTCAACTTCGGCACAATCGTCAACACGCCGGATGGCGTGGTTTCACCCGCCGACCGGATCATCGTCGAGATCGGGGCGCGGGTGGTCAATGTGGCGTCCAACGCCAATGCGGACAACCTGACCAATACCGCGACTCTGACGTATAACACCACCAATGGCACGGGAACGGTCAGCAGTTCGGCCGGTATCGACGTCGTCGAGCCGCGCCTGCTGATCGACAAGACCGCGCCGGTGACCAGCGGCGACGCCGGGGACATCGTGACGTACACGGTCACGGTCCGGCACCAGACGACGGCGCCCGCCTCGACGGTCGATGCTTTTGATCTCGTGATCGACGATGTAGTCAGCGCGGTCACGCGCCTTGATCTGATTGCGGGGACGGTGACGGCCACGACCAACCTGGGCCAGTCAGGCGTGATCGTGCTCGGCAATGGCCTGTCTGACACCGACGTGCGTGTCACGCTCGGCCAGCTTGCCCTCAACGAAATCCTGACCATCACTTACCAGGCCACGATCATCAGCTCGGTGGAGCCGACCAATACCCTGACCAACACGGCCAGTCTGGCCTACGACACGCTGCCCGGCGCGCTGCCGGATCAACGCAGCTATGCCGCGTCGGATACCCACACCCTCACGATTGCCGCGCCGTTGTTCAGCAAGGCGATCGTGGACGTGGCGGCCGACACGAGCGTGTCCGGCACGGGCAGCAGCCAGCACACCGCTGCCCCAGACCTGACCATCGGGGAGCGCGTCACGTACACGGTGACGGCCACGTTCCCCGAGGGCGTGACATCCAGTGTGGTGATCACGGATGTGGTGCCGTCGACGGCGGCCGGCGTGCTGCAAATCGTGAACGCGGCCGATGTGAGCGTGAGTCTCAGCCCCGGCACGAACCTGGCGGTGACCGGCTCGCTGGTTCCCACGCTGGCCGATAGCAATCTGGGCGATGGCCTCTTGGATACGCTGACGCTCAACCTGGGGACGGTCACGAATACGCCGGACGGTGTGGTGGATGCCAACGACCGGCTGGTGATTCGCGTGACGGCTCTGCTGGTCGACGCGTCCGCGAACCAGAACGGCGACACCCTGACCAACAGCGCGACCTTCGCCTATGGCAGCGGCGCGCCGATCACTGCGACGGCCGACATCGACGTGGTTGCCCCGGCCCTGGCGATCACCAAGGACGCCAGCCCGACCGGCGGCGACGCGGGCGACGTGATTACCTACACGGTGACCCTGACCAACACCGGCACCGGCCCGGCCTTCAACGCGACGGTGACGGATGACCTGAGCAGCCTGCCGGTGAGCTATGTGACGGGCAGCGCGGCCAGCGCCGGCGCACCGTATGTGGCTCCGGCCAGCCTGAGTTATGGCGCTGGCACCGTGACCGGAGTCTATACGGTCCTTCTGCCAGGGGAGTCGGCGCGTTTCACGTACCAGGTGACGCTGAACAACAGCGTGGCGCCCAATGAGATGCTAGCCAATACCGCCCAGTTCACGGCCAACAGCGTGCCGGATAACAGCGGCCGGGCGGCCACCGGGAACGACTCCGCCTCGGTGATGATCGGTGTGCCCACCTTCGACAAGGCCGTGTTCACGACCTCGGAGTCCGCGACCGGAGACACGCTGCACACGGCAGGCGTGCCCGATCTGGCGATCGGCGAGACCGTCACCTACCGGCTGACGGTCACGCTGCCGGAAGGCACGACGACGGCGTCCGTGGTGGACACGCTGCCGAGTGTGACCGGCGGCGCGCCCGGCGAACTGACTTATGTCAGCTCGCGCGTGGCGGCGCTGGGGGCCAACCTCAGCGGATCGCTGCTGGCGGTCGGGGCGGCGGGCACGCCGTCCGATGGCAACGGCGACGGGCGTCAGGAACGGGTGGCTTTCAACTTCGGCCCGGTGACGAATACGCCGGATAACACGGTCACGGATGCGGACCGGATCGTGATTGAGATCACGGCCCGCGTGGATCATCTGGTCGGCGGGACGTTGGTCAATGCGGACGCCGATCTGCTGACCAATGCAGCCACGCTCACCTTCAATGGCGGGACGCTGAGCGACTCCGAGAATGTCGAGATTGTGGAGCCACAGCTCAATATCGTGAAGACGGCGGACGTGACGAGTGGGCTGAACGCGGGCGATGTGGTGACCTACACCCTGACGGTGACGC
>CAZHMJ010000013.1:6178-36840 GCA_964533805.1 uncultured Anaerolineae bacterium
CCGACGCTGACAGTGGATTGGGCGACTCTCCCCCTGGGGCAGAGCAGCGTGATCCGGTATCAGGCGCGGGTGGACAACACCGTGCGCGATGGCGACAGCTTCACGAGCACGGCGACCCTGGGCTGGGATACGCTGGCGGCGGATGGCGACCCGCATGAGCGGACCTACACGGACAGCGACCCGGAGACGGTGACGGCGCAGCTTGTGACGACCTTCGACAAGCAGGTGACGGCGACGTCAGAGACGACGACCGGAACCACACAGCACACGGCGGGCGTGCCCGACCTGGCGATTGGCGAGCGGGTGACGTATTCGCTGGTGGTGACGCTGGGCGAGGGCACGACGGCGCTGGTGGTGGAAGACACCCTGCCGGGGGTGTTGGCGATCGAGAGCGTGAATGTGGTGCTGGGCGCGACGGTGACGGTGCCGGGCGGAATCCCAACGGCGACACTGACCGACACGAATCCGGTGGATGGCTTCAACGACACCCTCCGGCTTGCGTTCGGGGACGTGGTCAACGCGCCGGGAGGGGCGGACACGCTGACGGTCGAGGTGGTGGCGCTGGTGCGCAACGTGCCGGCCAATGCCGATGGGCAGACCAAGACCAACGCGGCCCGGCTGACCTACAACGGCAGCGGGGTGCTGACCGACAATGTCCCGGTCGAGATCGTCGAGCCGCAACTGGACATCCAGAAAGTGGCCGATGTGACGAGTGGGCTGAACGCGGGCGATGTGGTGACCTACACCCTGACGGTGACGCATCTGCCTGGCTCGACGGCGGACGCTTTCGATGCGCGGATCACGGACCTGATCCCGGCGGGGATGACGTACGTGCCCGGCTCGCTGGCGAACGTCAGCGGGGCGGCGGGGACGCTGGTCGACACCGGCGCGCCGACGCTGACAGTGGATTGGGCGACTCTCCCCCTGGGGCAGAGCAGCGTGATCCGGTACCAGGTCAGTCTGGATGCGAGCGTGGTCGATGGCGATACCTTCCCGAACACGGCGAGCCTGGGTTGGAATACCCTGGCGGCGGACGGCGATCCGCACGAGCGAGCGTATACGGATTCAGACGGCGAACTGGTCTCGACCAGCATCGTGCCCACTCTGACCAAGACCGTCCTGACGACCTCGGAACCGGCGACCGGGGATGGGCGGCATGTGGCCGGCCAGCCCGACCTGGCGATCGGCGAACAGGTGACCTACCTGCTGCTGGCCGACTTCCAGCCGGGCACAACCGCCAGCGTGGTCGTCGCGGATAGTCTGCCGGGCATCCTGGAGCTGGTTTCGACGAACATCGTGACCGGGGCCAACATCAGCCTGGGCAGCGGCTACCCCGCCGTCTCGACCGGCGATAGCAGCCCGGCGGATGGCATCTCGGACTCGTTCAGTATCAACTTTGGGAATGTCGTGACCTCGGCGGAGGACGCTACCGGAGACGCCGACGCGATTCGGATCGAGGTGATCGCGCGGGTAAGGGATGTGCCGGCCAATGCCGACGGCCAGACCAAGACCAACACCGGCAGCCTGACCTACGGGCCGGGCACGGTTCTCACCGCCCAGGTCTCAGTGGATGTGGTCGAGCCGCTGTTGACCCTGGACAAGTCGGCCAGCCCGGCGCTCGATCTGCGGCCCGGTGATACCCTCACCTATACCCTGGTGATCGCCCATGCAGCCGGTTCCAACGCTGATGCCCAGGACGTCACCCTGACCGATGTAATCCCGGCCGGGCTGACCTATGTGCCCGGATCGCTTTCAGTGACGGGTGGTACACCGCCCGCCTTGCTCGATGACAGCGCGGCGCCCACCCTGTCGATGGGTTGGGATACCCTGGCGCTCGGTCAGTCCAGCACGCTGACCTATCAGGTCACCGTCGATCCGGCCACCGCTGGCCAGCGCTTCACCAACATCGCCGGCCTGACCTGGTCGACTCTGGCGGCGGATGGCGATCTCTTCGAGCGGGTTTACACGGTTCAGGACAGCCAGGATGTGGCTGTGAACGGGACTGACCTGGGCCTGGTCAAGACGGTCAGCGATCCCTGGCCGTCGTCAGGCGACACGATCGTCTATACCCTGGTGGCGACGAACCACGGTCCGAATGATGCGACCAGCGTCCTGGTGACGGACGTCTTGCCAGTCGGGGTGAGCTATGTTTCCGACGACAGCGCAAGCTCCGGGACGGTGTACGACCCGGCGGCCGGAACGTGGACGATTGGCGGGCTGTCCCGCGGCCAAAGCCGGACGCTGAACGTCACTGTCAGGGTGACCACGACCCTGGATCGGGTGATCAACACGGCCCGGATCGACGGTCATGAGGATGACCTGAATCCCGCCAACGACACAGCCCAGGCCATCATCGCGGTCGATGGCACCGATCTGTCCCTCACCAAGCAGCGGCTCGGTTCGGCGACCTACGTCGGCGATCCGGTCAGTTATCTCATTACCGTCACCAACGATGGCCCGCGTCAGGCCAGCGGGGTGGTCGTGACCGACCTGATGCCTCTGGCGATCGCGTATGCTTCCGCGACGCCGTCCCAGGGGACGGTCAGCGCGCCGCCCGCCACGCCGATCGTGTGGGATGTCGGGGTGTTGGATGTCGGCGCGAGCGCGACCTTGCGCGTCTACGGCCGGGCGTCCGTGCCGGGGCCGCAGCGCAACACGGCCGAGATCACGGCGGCGGATCAGCCCGATCTCGACTCGATACCCAACAATGGCGATCCGGCCGAGGACGATCAGGCCTCGACGGACGGGCCGCTGGTGAGCGAAGTGCCGCCGGCTTTCCCGACCGCCATCCCAGAAACACCGGTTCCGGTGGAAGCTCCGACGACCGTGGTCCCTGGGTTCTCTCTGCCGGGCGCTTTCTGCGGCGCGACGTGTGCGAACTGGCAGGTGTTCCACACGGATCGTACCGGCGACTGGGAGATCTTCCGGCTGGGGGACCTGCCGGAGAACCCGGCGGCTCCGGCCAACCTGTCGCAGGGGCCCGGCGTGGCGGATATCGCGCCCAGCCTGTCGCCTAATGGCGGCTGGATCGCTTTCGCTTCCAGCCGGGACGGCAACTGGGAAATCTACCTGGGGCGGACGGATGGCTCCGAGCAGCGCCGGGTGACCTATAACACGGTGGCGATCGATACCGATCCGGCCTGGGGGCCGGGCAGCGGCATCGTCTACGAATCGACGCGCGATGGCAACTGGGAACTGTATCTGCTGGATGTGACGACCGGCGTCGAGCAGCGCCTGACCGACGATCCGGCCAGCGACATCAACGCCTACTGGACGCCGGACGGCCGCGCCCTGGTCTTCCAGAGCGATCGCAGCGGTCGCTGGCAGCTCTACCGCCTCGACCTGGCGACCCGCGCGCTGACGCTCCTGAGCGACGGGTCGGGCGATGATGTGGACCCGGTGCTGTCGCCATCCGGTGACCAGATCGCTTTCCGGGCGTACCGGGATGGCGCCGGACGCGGCGTGATCACGCTGATGGGGATCGACGGCGCGGACCCGCGACCTGTCTCGGACCCGGCCGGTGAAGCAGCCAGCCAGTCCTGGTCGCCCGATGGCAGTCTGATCGCCTACCAGTCCGATCAGGACGGCGACCTGGATGTGTACGTTTATGAACTCAGCAGCGGCCGCACGCGGCAGTTGACCGCTAACACGATCGCGGACTACGCGCCGACCTGGCAGTGTGGGACGACCCAGGTGGTGTTCACGTCCGAAGTCGCGGGCAATCCGGAAATCTACCGGGCGGAGGCGCTGCCGATCGACGTGGCGGGCATCCTGGTCGATCGGGATGCCCAGCGGTTGACCGACGATCCGGCCAACGACATCTACCCCGAGAACTCGCCGGTCGAGGAAAATGCCAGCCGCGAGGGTCGTCTGCCGGGGCCGGTTGGAGCGCTGGGCTTGCAGACTGACTTCCTGCGCCCGGATGTGTCGACCACGCCGCCCGACTGGACTCTCGAACGCGAGGAGCCGTGGTTGCCGGTGGAGGTCTGTTTCTAGCCGCTGCCAGTCTTTCCAGCAAAGTTAACACAAAGCCCGCCGGGTTCTCGGCGGGCTTTGGCGTTGTATTCAGCCTTGAATTTGCCTGATTGTGCGTGTAGAGTCTTCGGGTCTGTGGCAAAAAAAGTGGTCGGGGCGGGCGGATTTGAACCGCCGGCCTCACCGACCCGAACGGTGCGCGCTAGCCAAGCTGCGCTACGCCCCGACACATCATTGAGTCTACCGTACAAGTTGCACGCTGACAAGGGTGAGTTTGCGCCAACCAAAGGAAACAAGCTGTGAGTCAGTCCCAGATTCCTACCACCGGCAATTTGAGCACGCGGCTCCGCGAGCGGACGATGAGTTACACCGATCAGATCGGCCAGACGCTCTTTCGGTGGGGGATCCACCCGGATACGCTGACTCTGTTGGGACTTGGGGTGACGGCGGTCGCGGCGATTCTGATTGCCCAGGGCGCTTTTCTGCCGGGGGTGCTGGTTCTGCTCGCCGGCTTGCCCCTCGATCTGCTGGATGGGGCCGTGGCCCGCGCCATGAAGCGGTCCGACGCGTTTGGCGGCGTGCTGGATTCGACGGCTGATCGCTATGCGGATCTGTTTAGCCTGCTGGCGTTGGCTTTCTATTGCGCCCAGCAGAGCCTGACGGTGGAGCTTGTGCTGGTGTTCGCGGCGGTGATCGGCAGCACCCAGGTCAGCTACATCCGCGCGCGCGCCGGGAACGCGGGGCTGCCGTGCGTGGGTGGGCTTTTTTCGCGGTTTGAGCGGTCGGTGGTGCTGGTGCTGACCCTGCTGACGGGCTGGCTGACGGTGGGATTGGCGATCCTGGCGATTGGCTCCAATCTGACCGCGCTGCACCGCCTGTGGTCAGTGTATCGTTTCGCGCTGGCGAAAAACGAGGGTTGATTGTATGTCCGTAGATGCGTTTGGAATTCATCTTGGTCCCCTGTATATCCGGTTTTACGGCCTGCTGATCGTCGGCGGGCTGCTTCTGGCAGCCAGCATCGCCGCCTGGATGGCGAAGCGTGACGGCCGGGACCCCGATCACATCTGGGGCGGGCTGACCTGGGCGCTGATTCCCGGCCTTGTTGGAGCGCGGATCTGGTACGTGCTCTTCCCGTCGCAGGCCATGGTCGAGCGCGGTTTTACAACGGGATGGTTCCTGACTCATCCCTTCGATCTGACCAATGGCCCGCTGGCGGTCTGGACGGGCGGGTTGGGCATCTTTGGCGCGGTGATCGGCGGCATCCTCGGCATCCTGATCTATGTGCGCCGCAACCAACTCGACTTCTGGAGCTGGATCGACATCGGCGCGATCGTCCTCCCGCTGGGGCAGGCGATCGGTCGCTGGGGCAACTTCATCAACCACGAGCTTTACGGCCCGCCTACCACGCTGCCGTGGGGCATCACCATCCCGGCGGCTTCGCGGACGGCGGAATACGTCAACCTGATGAACTATCCACTGGAGACCCGTTTTCATCCCATTTTTCTGTATGAGTCGCTGTGGAACGGTCTGACGATGGTCATCCTGCTCTACCTTTGGCTGGTTGCGCGGGAGCGCTTCAAGCGGGGTGACTTCCTGCTGCTGTACGTGGTGTCCTATTCGATCATCCGCTTCCTGCTGGAATTTCTCCGAATCGATGTCACCCTGGTCAGCGGCGTCAATGTCTCGCAGGTGACGACGACGGTGTTTGGTCTGGCCGCGCTAGGCATTTTGATCTGGCGGCACCGGCCCGGTGCATCCGACGCGGGTTATTACACGTCCAGACCGGGCCAGACCGAGGTCGAGCAGACACCGGTCCAGGCGGACTGAGTCGCTGAAACGATATAGTCCGGATAGCCCATGCCTGTTGCACAAACTATGCGTTAAAATAGACATGATGTGCGACGGATAGTTACTGGAAGCTCACGGACGATGATCGAGGCAGAGGGCTTAACCAAGGATTTCGGCAGTTTCCGCGCGGTTGATGCAGTCACGCTTACAGTCGAACAGGGGACGGTGCTGGCTTTGCTGGGGCCGAATGGCGCTGGCAAAACCACCACCGTCCGGATGATGACTTCCATCCTCACCCCCAGCGCGGGCTGGGCGCGAATCGCCGGGTACGATGTATCCACCCACCCGGAACAGGTGCGTGCCCACGTCGGCGTCCTGACCGAGCAGCATGGCCTCTACGAGCGCATGAAGGCGCTCGACTACCTCGATTTTTTTGGCCAGTTGTATCACCTCGACCTGGCCACCCGGCGCGCGCGTGGCCAGGCGCTCATGGAGCGCTTCGGCCTCTCGGACGCGCTCAACCGGCGGCTGGGCGAATTCTCCAAGGGCATGAAACAGAAGCTGGCCCTGGTGCGCGCCATGCTGCACGATCCGCCGGTCCTCCTGCTCGATGAGCCAACCAGCGCGATGGACCCCCAGAGCGCCAAGCTGGTGCGGGATGCCATTCTCGATCTGCGCCGCGATGCGCGCACCTTCATCCTGACCACGCACAACTTGGCCGAGGCCCAGCTCCTGGCCGACCGGATCGGCATCATCCGCCAGGGGCGGATCATCGCAATGGGCACCTTCGAAGAACTCTCACGCCGGATCGTGGGCGTGCCGATGATGGAACTCCGCCTGCGCCTGCCGCTGAACGGCCTCAAGGAGGAGATTGGCGATCTGGTCGAGGTGGTGGAGGCCGGCGACCGCTGGCTGCGCTACCAGGTTGCCGATCCGGAGACAACCAACCCGGCCCTGCTGCGCCGGTTGGCCAGCCTCGGCATCGATGTGGTGACGCTCAGTCCTTTACAGGAATCACTGGAAACAGTCTACCTGCGGATAGTGGAAGAAGACGAGAAAACGCATGGCAACGGCAGCCTCTCCCCGAATTGACGCAAACTTCGCGTCCGAAACCGAAAGTCGCTGGCAGGCGGCTCGCCGGACCTTGAGCAACGCCCTGGTTATCACCCGGCGCGAGGTCAACGACAGTTTCCACGACTGGCGCATCATGACCCCGATCCTGGTCCTGACGCTGGGCTTCCCGGCGCTGTCCCAGTTTGGGGCCAACCTGATGCTGAATTTCGTCAGCCAGTATGGCGCGGAGTTGATCGGCGAGCGCACGATCCCGTTCCTGCTGATGATCGTGGGCTTCTTTCCAATCTCGCTCTCCCTGGTCATCGCGCTCGAAATGTTCGTGGGCGAGAAGGAACGGCGTAGCCTGGAGCCGCTGCTCTCGACTCCACTGACCAACCTTGAACTGTACATTGGCAAGACCCTGGCGGCGATGATCCCGCCCGTGTTGGCCAGCTATGTTGGCATGGCGGTTTATATGTCCGGGCTGCTCTTCGGCGATCTGGCCTGGCGACCGCAGCCGATGCTGATCGTCCAGATCGTGTTGCTGACCACCGCTCAGGCCCTGTTGATGATCACGGGCGCGGTCGTCGTCTCCAGCCAGACCAATTCGACCCGCGCGGCCAACCTGCTGGCCAGTTTCATCATCGTGCCCATGTCGCTGCTGGTGATCCTGGAAAGCATCGTTATGTTCAGCGCCCCGGACGCGGAATCGCCCAACGGCATTTTCGCGCTTTGGGTGATCCTGATTGGCCTGCTGATCGGGACCGCGCTTTTCATGCGGATCGGCACGCGGCTGTTCAACCGCGAGGTCCTGCTGTCCAGTTCGCTGGACGTGATCAACCTGCGCTGGATCGGGCGCACCTTCTGGAAGTCCCTGCGCGGCCAGAACCGGCCCAGTCTGGTGGGCTGGTATCGCCAGGAAGTTCTCCCGGCGGTGCGGAGCCTGGGCCATCCGATCTTGATCGTGCTGTTGGCGTCGGTTGCGGCACTGGCGGGCGGCTGGGTCATCGGCCAGGTGACTGACCTGCGCCTGCCAGCCGACATGGCCGGAGACAGCGCGACGATGGCCGCCAACTTTCGCCAGTGGTACGAGTTGGGATCGAATCCGACTTCGGTGCTGTTCGCCGTCTGGCAGAATGGGCGCGTGCTGCTCGCGGCAACCCTGCTGGGGATGGTCAGCTTCGGGGTGATGTCCGTAGTGCTGGCGATTCTGCCGTTTGGCATCTTGGGCTGGGTCTTTTCCCAGTTCGGGCTGTTGGGGTTGGACCCCGGCGTTTTCTTCGCGGCGCTGATCCCTCACAGTTTGGTGGAAATCCCCGCGATCTTCCTCGCGACGGCGGCGGCGCTGCGCCTGGGGGCAATCATCACCCACCGGCTGCGCCCCGGCCAGACGATTGGCGAGGTCTGGCTGGCTGCGGCGGCGGATGTGGTCAAGATTGGGGTCGGCCTAGTGTTGCCCATGTTGGTGCTGGCCGCCCTGATCGAGGTGGTCATCACGCCGCTGGTGGTGCAGGCGGCGCTGGGCGGTTAGCCCCGTTTCCCCGTGTGTTTGAGCAATTCCCCACACCCCGATCGGTCATTTGCTGGTCGGGGTGTTTGCTGCTGGTGGGGATAGGTATACAATGGCAGGTACTCTATTGGAGTATAGAAAACCTAGAGGAGAGAAACGCATGAAGAGATTTTGGGCTGTCCTTTTGGTCGCCGTTTTTGTGCTGAGCCTGGTTCCAGGCGTCGCGGCCCAGGGGGATCTGGGCAGCGAAGGCAACCCGATCCAGGTGTACTTCGTGCCGTCGGTGGAAGCGCAGGTCATCGTCGAGGGTGGCGAAGTCATGGCCCAGGCCCTTGAGGCGGCGACTGGCCTGAAGTTCGAAGTCTCCGTCCCCACGTCGTACGCTGCCACGGTCGAGGCCATGTGCGCTGCGCCGGGTAGCTCGATGGGCTTTATCCCAGCGGCGGGTTACGTGCTGGCCAACAACCGCTGTGGTGTAGAAGTCGGCGCGGCGGCTGTGCGCTACGGCTGGCCCTACTACTGGGCCCAGTACATCGTGCGTCGCGATAGCGACATCTACGTGATGGGCGACCTGGAAGGCCGGACCTGGGGTTATGGCGATCCCGGCTCGACCTCTGGCTATATCGTCCCCTCGGTGGAACTCCAGGCTGCGGGCATTACCCCCGGCGCGACGGTCGAAACCGGTGGCCATAACCAGACCGTGCTGGCCGTCTACAACGGCGAAGTCGACTTCGGCACGACCTTCTACAGCCCGCCGGTCATGCCCGAAGGCCATGCGGCATGGCGTGACGGCGACCTGCCCGAACCCTACGATCTCTCGGTGGATGAGTCGTACATCGGTGACGATGGCAAGCTGTACGTGGGCGACATCCGCCCGATGGATGCTCGTACCGGCGTGCGCGATACCGCGCCGGATGTGATCGACCAGGTGCGCATCCTTGGAATCAGCGCCCCGATCCCGAACGACACGCTGAGCTTCGGCGCGGAGTTCCCGGTCGAGTTGCGCCAGCAGATCATCGACGCCCTGATTGCCTTCTCGGCGACCGAGGAGTGGAGCCAGTCGATCGGCAGCGAGGACTTCTATAGCTGGACCACGCTGGAGCCGATTGGCGACGATGCCTTCGACTCAGTCCGTCTCCAGTTCGAGGTTCTGGGTCTGACGGAACAGGACGTCTTCGGCGAGGGCTAGGTCCTCGATCTGACCGTTTCGGCGCTATACTTACGGGCAGAGTCGATCCACTCTGCCCGTCTTTTTATCCAGCGGAGAACGCGATGCTCAAAATCGAACATCTCACCAAGGTCTACGATACCGGCGTCCAGGCGCTCCACGACGTCAGTTTTGAAGTCCCCGACGGCCAGTTTGTGGTCATTATCGGGCTGAGCGGATCCGGCAAATCGACCCTGCTGCGCTGTATCAACCGTCTGATTGATCCCACCGAAGGTCGCATTATCTGGAACGGGTTGGATATCACGGCCGCGACCGAAGAGGACTTGCGCCGGATTCGCCGCCGGATCGGCATGATCTTCCAGCAGTTCAACCTGATCAAACGCTCCAGCGTGATCACCAATGTGCTGGCCGGGCGTCTGGGCTATACCAACCCGGCCTGGAGCGTGGTCAATCACTTTTCCAGGGCGGATCGTCAGGAGGCCCTGGCGAGACTGGATCGGGTGGGCATCCGTGATAAGGCGTATGTGCGCGCCGATGAGCTGAGCGGCGGGCAGCAGCAGCGGGTGGGCATCGCCCGCGCCCTGATGCAGGACCCGGAATTGATGCTGGCCGACGAGCCGGTCGCCAGCCTCGATCCGGCGACGTCCCATTCCGTGATGAAATACCTGGAACTGCTCAACAAGGAAGACGGCATCACGATTCTGTGCAGCCTGCACTTCCTGAGCCTGGCGCGCACGTATGCGGATCGGATCATCGCGCTCAAGGATGGCCGGCTGGAGTTCGATGGACTGCCGGACGAGATCGATGATCAGCGCTTCCGTGACATTTATGGCGAAGACGCGGTGAGGGTGGAGATTTCCTAAGGGGGAGCCGTGAACGACAAACCAGCTTCGTCACGCAGCGTGCTGCGCCGGATCGCTATCCTGATCGGTGTGCTGGTGGGGATCGTGGTCTATGCCTACGGCTGGCAGGTGACCGACATCAGCCTGGAAGAAACCCAGGACCCCACCCGCCAGGAAGTGATGCAGCGCGCCCTGCGCGAGCTGTTCGCACCCGATATTTTCGAGCAGGAGCGCGAGTCGATTTTCGCCAGTGCCAACATCGTGTTGGGCTGCCAGGAAGGGCAGACGGTCGAGCAGCCGGCAAGTACCGAACATTATGTGGTCATCACGCCGGACTGCGGCGAACGGGGTGACCTGATCACGGTGGAGGGTTTTGGCTTCGAGCCGGACTCGGACGTCTTCTTGCGCTGGGTGCCGCCGACCGGTCAGAAGCGCCCCCTGGTGCGGGCCGACATCGACGGCGAGGGCCACTTTTTGACCGAGGTCGAAGTCCCCGGCATCCGCGGCGATGCCGGCCAGACGCACCAGATCGAGGCGGAAGGAAGCTGGCCGGTCGGGCTACCCTATCTCAGCGAGACCACGGTGCTTGTGATCGAGAAGATCGTCGAGACGATCTTCCTGGCCCTGATGGCGACCACGATTGCCGTCCCGATCGCCGTCCTGCTGAGTTTCTTCTCGGCCCGCAACCTGATGCGCCAGATCCGCACGCCGCTCGGCACCGCCCTGATCGGTTTCGTGCTGCTGCCGGTGGGGTGGTGGCTGGGAGCGCTGCTGCTCGTGCCGGTCGTGCAACTGGGGCTGACCTGGGGCAAGAGCCTGGCGCTGGGGCTGGTCGGCGCGGCGGTTGGGATTGCCGCCTATGGGTTGGTGGCGCGTTTCGCCAGTCGGCTTGATCTGCCGGCCGGACATTTCCAGTTTCATCTGCGCCGGGTGGGGATGAACCTGCTGCTGCTGGTCGTCGGCGTGTTCGTGTTTGGCGCGGTCGCCGGGGTCTGCATCTGGCTGGGCGGCCAGCTTCGGGAAGGCATCCTGGGGTATCTGGGCAACTTCCTGGGCACCCTGGGCCTTTTGCTGGAACTGGTGGCAAATGGAGTCGCGGGGCTGGCCGGAGCGCTGCTGGCGGCCACGATCGGGATGGAATTCAGCCGCGACTGGCTCCGTCACCTGTCCGCGCCGGCGAGCAGCATCCTGGCAGCCGTCCTGGGCGCGCTGGGCGGGGCGCTGCTTCTGGCGCTCATGGCGGCGATTGCCAACCAGGCGGCGCTGCTGGGTATCCTCCCGCCATTCATCGCGGCCATGCTGGCCATGCAATTGGTGGGGATGGTCTATCGGCGCATGACTCACGGCCGGATTGAGCCAGGGCGTGCCCATACCACCGCCCGTCTGATTCTGTCCTGGGCGGCGGCGGTGATTGTCTTTGCGCTGACCTACGCCTTCCTGGATACGGGACGCTCGCTGATCGATGGGCGTCTGCCCGCCGCAGCGGCGTGGGGCATTGGCTCGCTTAGCATCCAGGTCTTCATGGCCAAGGCCATGCTGATCGGCGCGCTGCTGGGCGGGCTGGGCGGTTTCCTGGCCGGGACACAGGCCAGCTTCCCGCTGGGGATGGCGCTCTACAACACCTCGCGTACCGTCCTCAACGCCCTGCGCGCGATCGAGCCGCTGATCATGGGTATCGTGTTCGTGATCTGGGTAGGTATCGGCCCCTTCGCCGGCGTGCTGGCCCTGACCCTGCACTCGATCGCGGCCCTGGGCAAGCTGTATTCCGAACAGACCGAGAACATCGATCCCGGCCCGCTGGAAGCGATCCAGGCCACCGGTGCGACCTGGCTGCAAACGGTGGTCTATGCGGTCATTCCCCAGATCGTGCCGCCCTATATCGCCTTCACGATGTACCGCTGGGACATCAACGTGCGTATGTCCACGATCATCGGCTTCGTGGGCGGCGGTGGGATTGGCTTCTTGCTCCAACAGCAGATCAACCTGCTGCGCTACCAGGACGCGGGCGTGGCCGTGTTGGCGATTGCCATTGTGGTGTCGATCCTGGACTATGCTAGCGCCAGCATCCGCGAGCGGATCGTCTAGAGCGGCGGATCTTTGGTTGGGTGCGTTCTGAGAGGCACGGCCCGCCGTGCCTCTTCTCTTGGGAGAGGAATCGAATATGAAGACGATTGGGCTGCTGGCCGGGATGAGCTGGGAATCCTCGCTGGAATACTACCGGCTGATCAACGAGGGGGTGAAGGCCCGCTTGGGCGGTTTCCACTCCGCCAAGATTGTGATGGTCTCGGTCGATTTCGCCGAGGTCGAGGTCATGCAGGCCGAGGGCCGCTGGGACGATGCGACCCGCTTCATGATCGACGCCGCGCGCCAGATCGAGCGGGGCGGGGCGGACGGGCTGGTGATCGCCACCAACACCATGCACCTGATGGCTGACGAAGTGCAGGCCGCGATCGGCATCCCGCTGCTCCATATCGTGGACGCGGCGGCGGAGGCGATCAAGGCGCAGGGGATCGGGACGGTCGCCCTGCTGGGCACGCGCTTCACGATGGAGCAGGCGTTCTACCGGGGCCGGCTGGCGGAGCGCCACAGCCTTTCGGTGCTGACGCCGGATGCTGCCGGACGCGACACCGTCCATCGCATCATCTACGACGAGCTGGTCAAGGGAGTTGTGCGCGAGGAATCGCGCGAAGCTTACCGCCGGATCATCGCCGATCTGGCCGGTGCCGGGGCGGGCGGGATCATTCTGGGCTGCACGGAGATCGGGCTGCTGGTCAGGCCGGAGGATAGCCCGGTGCCCGTCTTCGACACGACGCCGCTCCACGCCCAGGCCGCGGTCGATTGGGCACTGAGCTGAAGTTACGCTGTTTCGGATAACGCGCCGGGAACTTGGTTCCCCCATGATCTTTCGATCAACGAGGATCACCATGATCAAGAGGCTTCTTGTACCATTGGTTGCCGGACTGCTGTTCTACATGAGCAGCCCGGTCCTGGCTCAGACGGAGGATGGATGCGTCGCCAAGGGCGGACTGTGGGATGCAGAGGCTTCACGCTGCGACTTCCATGCCGCGATCGAAATCGACATCCATTACCCGCTGGAACTGGCCGATGGCGGGCTGATGGAAGAGACCATTGACGCTTACCTGCTCGATCTTCAGACGGAGTATCTGCGCAATTTCGCGGAATATGGCCTGAACTACTCGGTCGGCCAGCCCTGGGGCCTGCACGTGGACTACGAGACGATCGTGTTCTCGCCGGACGTGCTGACCCTGAAGTTCACGATCGCGGACTATACCGGCGGGGCGCATGGCAATTCCTACTTCAAGACGGTCATCTTCGACCTGACCGGGAACCGCGTGCTGACCCTGGCTGACCTGTTCCAGCCGGACGTCGACCCGCTGGAAACGATCGCGCCGCTGGTCTACGACCTGGCGTTGGTGCAGATGGGCGAGATGTCCACGCCGGAGTGGATCGCCACCGGGACCGCGCCGCTGCCGGAGAACTATCAGAGTTACGCGCTCACGCCGGACGCGCTGGTGTTCTTTTTCCCGCCCTACCAACTGGCCGCCTACGCGGCCGGGCCGCAGACGATCAGCCTGCCGTGGAGCGCGCTTGCGGACGTGCTGGCCCCGGCCTTTGCCCCGGCGGGGTAGGCTGGAGTCCGCCGTTTGATGTGTTCCAATTCAACACAGATTGGACGGATTGAATGGATTTACACGGTTCTTAAGAAGATAAAACCGTGGAAATCTGTCTAATCCGTGTCATCCGTGTTGAGTTGAAACGGGTCGAACCGAAGTATCCGGCGAAAAACGAAACGCGGCGAGGATCACCCCGCCGCGTTTTTCGTTAGCAGATGCGGGGCAGGAGTTCCCCGGCGGGCAGATCGACCACCCGCGAGCCGCCGATGCCTGTTCGGGCCACGACCAGGCCCGGATGGTCGGCCACAACCGTGCCGATCTGGGTGGCGTTTGCCCCGTAGGGCGTGGCACGCATGGCCGCCAGCACGGCTTCGGTCTGCGCTTCCGGCACGAACGCGACCAGCTTGCCCTCGTTGGCGACATACAGCGGATCGAGCCCCAGCATCTCACAGGCGGCCTGCACGGCCGGCTGCACGGGGACTCTGCGCTCGTCGAACTCGACCCCGACCCTGGAGGCGGCCGCCAGTTCGTTGAGCACGGCGGCCAGCCCGCCGCGAGTCGCATCGCGCAGGCAGTGAATCTCGGTCGTGACGGCCAGCATCACGTCCACCAGCCCGTTGAGCGGGGCGGTATCACTGACGATGGGCGATTCAAAGGCGAGTCCTTCGCGCACGGACATGATCGCCATGCCGTGATCGCCCAGCGTCCCGCTGACCAGCACTGCGTCGCCCGGCCGGGCGCGATCCGGGCCGATCTGGACGCCGGGCGGGATCAGGCCGATCCCGGACGTGTTGATGTACAGCCCGTCCCCGTGGCCCTTGTTGACGACCTTGGTATCGCCCGCCACGAGCTGGACACCCGCCGTCCGGCAGGCCCGGCCGAACGAGTCCACGAGCTGGCCGAGGAGGTCCATCGGCAGCCCTTCTTCCAGGATAAATCCGGCGCTGAGGAACAGCGGCTTGGCGCCACTCATGGCGATGTCGTTGACTGTGCCGTAGACGGCCAGCTCGCCGATGTCCCCACCGGGGAAGACCAGCGGGCTGATCACGAACGAGTCGGTGCTGAAGGCCAGCCGGGAGCCGTCGGCCAGGGTCAGAACGGTCGAGTCGGCCATCTGGTTGAGCAGGTCGTTGCCCAGGGCCGGCGCGAACAGGTGGCCGATCAGGTCGCTCATCATCTTGCCGCCGCTGCCGTGGCCGAGCACGATCGTGGGGTAGTTGCGCAGCGGCAGGGGACACATCCATCCGGTGAAGTTGGGTTGGTCAGAGTTGCTCATGGTTCTCGGTTCTTTGTGAGGATGAAGAGACAACGCCGGGGATGTCCGGCCGGACGTCCCCGCGCGGGATTGGGCGGATCACGATGGCGTCTGCTCCGTCTCGCCGACGCTGGCCCGGTAACGCCCGTAGCGGTAGTAGGCCGCGCACGCGCCTTCCGAGGAAACCATCGTCGCCCCCAGCGGAGTCTGGGGCGTGCATTCCTTGCCGAAGGCCGGGCACTCGAACGGCTTTTTGCGGCCCTGGAGGATCAGGCCGCTGATGCACAGGCTCGATTCGGCGGTCTGGATCGCACCGACATCCGGAAAGCGTTGCTCGGCGTCATAGGCTGCGTATTCGGCGCGCAGGCGGTAGCCGCTCATCGGGATCGTGCCGATGCCGCGCCACTTGCGGTCGCACAGTTCGAACGCGCGCTGGATAATGGCCTGGGCGGGCTGGTTGCCTTCGTAACTGACCGAACGCTCGTAGGCGTTCTCGACCTCGTGACGGCCCTGCTCAAGCTGGCGGACGGCCATCAGGATGCCGCGCACCAGGTCGACCGGCTCGAAGCCGGTCACGACGATCGGGATGCGGTACTGTTCGGCCAGCGGGCCGTACTCCCAGTAGCCCATCACGGCGCAAACATGCCCAGCCGCCAGAAAAGCGTCCACCTGCACGCCGGATTCCTGCATCAGCCCGGCGATCACGGGCGGCACGGTCACGTGCGAGACGAGCACGGCGAAATTCTCGATGCCCAGCGCCTTCGCCTGGACGACGGCCATGGCGTTGGCCGGGGCGGTCGTCTCGAAGCCGATAGCGAAGAAGACCACGGTTTTGGCCGGGTTGTCGCGAGCGATCTTGAGCGCGTCCAGCGGTGAGTAGACGATCCGCACGTCACCCCCGGCAGCCTTGACGCTGAACAGGTCGCGCCCGGAGCCGGGGACGCGCAGCATGTCGCCGAAAGAGGTCATAATCACCTCCGGCCGGCGGGCGATGGCGATGGCCCGGTCGATCAGCTCCAGCGGCGTGACGCATACCGGGCAGCCGGGGCCATGCACCAGCTCGATTTGCGGCGGCAGGAGCTGATCCAGACCGCTTTTCATGATCGAATGGGTTTGCCCGCCGCAGACTTCCATCAGCCGCCAGGGACGGGTGACCGTCTGGTGCAGTTCATCCAGCAGCTTGCGGGTCAGGGCTTCGTCGCGGTATTCGTCCAGATGCTTCATGCGTCCGGCTCACCCTTGGTCAACTCAGGCATCTCCTCGCCAAGCATGTCCAACTCGGCCAGCAGTTCCAGGGTCTTGAGAGCCTCGTCCTCGTCGATCTTGCTGATGGCGAAGCCGACGTGGATGATGGTGTAGTCGTTCAGTTCGATGTCCGGAGTGTATTCCAGGCAGGCTTCGCGGATCACGCCGCTGCCGAAATCGACCTTGCCCATCCGCAGGCCGTTGGCCTGATAGATTTCAACCACTTTGCCGGGGATTCCAAGACACATGGTTCGCCTCCTGGTGATCGCTCTTTCCGCCTGAACTTTACAAAATAAATCCGAATAGCCGCCAGTGACAAAGGACACCTAGAATCCGATCCCTGGGTAACAATCTTGCCTTTGAAGACGGCCGGAAGTGTGCTATCGTTGCTCTGGCTTCGGGTAAAAAGGACTTGGGTGTATGATGAGATGGCGATCGACTGGCGGCTAGCCCTGCTGCTCCTGCTGGTCGCCGTGGGTACCGTTGGCTTCACACGATCCGCTTCATCACCGGCGGTTGTTGTACCCGGCCCATCTATGTACGGCGCTCCTGATCGCGGGCGGCCTGTATTGGCCTGGTGCGCGGGGCGCGGCGCGCCGGATGGCTGGCCCGGCTGCTCGTCGTGGGTCTTCTGGCTGGGATCAGCTTGACCGGGACTCCGCTGGCGGTTCAGGGAGTGTATCCCACCCCGATCCTGCTGGCCCAGGCCGAGCTTCCCGATCTGGACGGCGCGCCGCTGGACTTCGACGGGACGATCCGGCTGCTCGGCTACCATCTGCCGGAGCGCCGGATCACGGCGGGGGAACTCCACGAAATCACGTTGTGCTGGGAGGTGCTCCAGCCGACCGATCGCCACGCGGGATTTGCCCTCAAGGTGATCCACGAGGGCGAAACGGCGGGCAGCCGCACCTCGCTGCTGGGGATGGGCCACTATCCGAGTTTCTGGTGGCAGCCGGGTGAACGCTGGTGCGATCGGGTGGTGATCCCGATCGACGCGGCGATCGAACCGGCCCAGGTCTACGACGTGCTGGTCGATCTGCTGGACGCGGAGACTCAGGATTTCGACTGGTCGGCCGCGACTTTGGACGGCGCGCCGGTCGAGCTGCCGTTCATCACCAGGTTGGTCAGCTCGGTCGGAGATATGGCCGGGGCGTCCTCCGCGAGTGAGACCACGCTGGTTCGTTTTCCTGGGTTTGCCATACTCGAAAGGTATGCTTTGACCGGCGAGCTTGCCGCCGGGGCGGACGTGACGCTCGATCTGTTGTGGCGGGTCGAGGGTCGGACGGCGGACGATTGGCAGCAGTTCGTGCACCTGATCGGCCCGGCGGAGACGGTTTCCCTGGCCGGAGGCCCGCCACGCGGGGGGGGACTATCCGGCCTGGGCCTGGGCGGCAGGCGAGCGGGTGGCGGATACCTGGGCGCTGCACGTTCCTGAGGAACTGCCACCGGGTGAGTACGCGCTTGGGTTGGGATTCTTCCTGCCTGAAAGCGGCGCCCGGATGCCGGCCCTGGTGGATGGCGCGCCCGCGACGGACAATGTGGCGATTCTGACTCGTTTCACACTTGATTGATCGCCGCTCACACTCATTATTGGATTGTTCAGGGACGATTCGTATGGCAGTGGACAGCGCCTTACTTCAGCGGCGGCACATTCATGTGGATGGTGTGGTGCAGGGTGTGGGCTTCCGGCCGTTCATCTACGGATTGGCGATGCGCCATGATCTGACTGGCTGGGTGCTCAACTCCTCCTCCGGAGTGGACATCGAGGCTCAGGCTCCCGCCGAGGTGCTGGATGCCTTCGAGGCCGCGATCAGCGCCGAAGCGCCGCCGCTGGCCCGCATCGACCGCGTGACGGTCCGGCCGTTGCCGGTCGAGGCCGCGGAAGCCGGCTTCACGATCCATCACAGCACGGCGGACAGCGGGACGTCGTTGATTTCGCCCGACGTGGCGACCTGCCCGGACTGCCTGCGCGAGTTGCTCGATCCGGCCGACCGGCGCTACCGCTACCCGTTCACCAACTGCACCAATTGCGGCCCGCGCTATACGATTATCAAGGCGATGCCCTACGACCGCCCGATGACCACGATGCAGGCTTTTCCGATGTGCCCAGAGTGCCAGGCCGAATATGAGAACCCGCTCAACCGGCGCTTCCATGCCCAGCCCAACGCCTGCCCGGTGTGCGGGCCGCGCGTGGAACTGGTTGCCGCCGAACCCGTTCGGGCGGTGCTGCGCGGCGACGAGGTGGACGACATCGCCCGCGCGGCGGCGCTGCTGCGGGCCGGATTCATCCTGGCGATCAAGGGTCTGGGCGGCTTTCACCTGGCCTGCGACGCGACTAATCCCGATGCCGTGGCTCGCCTGCGCGCACGCAAGGCCCGTCCCGCCAAGCCGTTCGCGGTCATGATCGCAACCCTGGATGAGGTGCGCGATCACTGCGTGGTTAACGTGGATGAAGCCGCGCTGCTGGGCGCGGTCAGCGCGCCGATCGTGCTGCTCTACACCCGCCCAGAATCGACCCTGGCCGCCAACGTCGCGCCAGACAATCCGATGCTGGGCGTGATGCTGCCCTACACACCGCTGCATCATCTGCTGTTGCGTGACGCGGGCGTACCCCTGGTGATGACCAGCGGCAACCTGAGCGACATGCCGGTGATCAGTGATAACGCCGAGGCGCTGGACAGGCTCGCGTCCATCTCGGACGCCTTTTTGCTGCACGACCGCCCGATCCACATGCGCTGCGATGACGCGGTGTGGTGGGTGGATCGCTTCGCCGGGGAGGGAGACGCGGTCTTGCAGCCGCTGCGCCGCGCGCGGGGCGACGCGCCCTATCCGATCCGGCTGGCCTGGCAGAGTCCGGCGCACCTGCTGGCGACCGGGGCCGAGATGAAGAACGCCCTGTGCCTGGTGCGGGGTAGCGACGCCTTCCTGAGCCAGCATATCGGCGAGGTCGATTCGCTCGAATCGCTGGCTTATTTTCGCCAGGCGCTCGCTCATCTGAGCGACCTGTTCAAGGTCAGACCGGAGGTGATCGCGCACGATATGCACCCCGGCTATCTGACCACGCGCCTGGCCCATGACCTGGCGGCCGAGCGCGATC
The DNA here is from genome assembly GCA_964533805.1 of uncultured Anaerolineae bacterium. Lineage (GTDB taxonomy): Bacteria > Chloroflexota > Anaerolineae > Aggregatilineales > Ch27 > JARKOQ01. The sequence continues at coordinate 25,747 of CAZHMJ010000013.1, forward strand.
TGCCCCGGATCGAAGTCCAGCACCATTACGCCCACATCGCTGCCGTGCTGGCCGAGCATGGCCGGGACGAGCCGGTCATCGGTCTTGCGCTGGATGGCACCGGCTACGGGCCGGATGGCACGATCTGGGGCGGCGAAGTGCTGGTGGCCGATGGGCATGGGTATGAGCGCGTGGCCCACCTGGAGAACCTTCCACTGCCCGGCGGGGCGGCGGCTATCCGGCGGCCTTACCGGATCGCGTGGGGGTATTTGTGGGAAACGCTAGGCGAAATCCCACCGATTCCCACATTATCCAGCATTAACCCACAGGAACAGGCGATCGTTATCCAACAGGTGCAGCGCCGCCTGAACACGCCGCTGACTTCCAGTGCCGGGCGGCTGTTCGATGCTGTTTCGGCTTTGCTGGGTCTGTGCCCGGTGGCGACCTTCGAGGCCCAGGCCGCGATTGCCCTCGAACTGGCCGCGCGCGAAGCAGACATCGACACACTACAGCCGTATCCGTTTGTTTTTGGCGAGGATGGGGTACTCCGGGTGGGCGATCTGCTGCGCGGGATCGTGGCCGATCTCCAGCGTGGGAGGGCGGTAGGCGAGATCGCGGCGGCTTTTCATGTGACCCTGGCCGAGATGGTCGTGGTAGCGGCGGATCTGGTCCGCGCGCGAACCGGGCTGGCGACCGTGGCGCTGTCGGGGGGCGTGTTTCAGAACCGGTTGTTTTTGCGGCTTACCCGCGAACGGCTGCGCGCGGCGGGGTTCGAGGTGCTGACCCACCGGCAAGTCCCGGCCAACGACGGGGGACTCAGCCTTGGCCAGGCGAGCGTGGCGTTGCACGCTTTGCGCTGACCGACGGGTGGGTTGGAGCGGCAACCAGCCACTGGCTGGGGTTCTGGATCACGGCGCTGTGGACGCGCGCCGCGCCGCCCATCACCGTGGCGTCGGCGGAGTGCTCGGAGATAGCGATCGTGGTCTGTGCCCAGGGGCGGCTCATGGCTTTGCGGCTGGCCACATCGACGATGACAGGCATCAGGAAGGCATGCGCCAGGGCCAGCGATCCGGCCAGGATCACGTATTCCGGATTGAAAATGTTGACCAGATTGGCGATTCCGATTCCCAGCCAGTGCCCGGTTTCTTCCAGGCATGCGCAGGCCACCCGGTCGCCCTGTTCCGCGGCCTGGACGATCAGGGGGATGGAGAGGTGCGTCATGTCGCCGCCGGTCATGTCTTGAAGTAGCGTGGTTTGCCCGCGCTCGATCGCGCGCTCGACGCGCCGGAAGACCGCGCTCTCGGCGGCCACCGTTTCCCAGCAGCCGGTATTCCCGCAGTTGCAGCGCTCTCCCTCGACAGGGACGATGGTCATGTGCCCAACTTCGCCAGCGAACCCGCCAATGCCGGTCTCCAACTGGTGCTTGAGCATGATGCCGCCACCGATGCCCATGTCGGCCACGACACAGATCAGTGACGAACTGTTGCAGTATGGCCCCAGGTACGTTTCACCCTGGGCGGCCAGGTTGGCTTCGTTTTCGACGAAAATGTAGGGCAGGTCGAAGGCTTGCTCCAGCATGGGCTTGATGGAAACATCCCGCCAGCCCAGATTCGGAGCGAAGACCAACGTGCCGTCGGCGCTGACCAGGCCTGGCACGCCCAAGCTCAACCCGAAGATCGGCCGCTTGCTGGCTTGTATTTCCGCCTGAGTTTCTTGGAAAAGCTCGATAATGCGCTTCAGACAGGCGTCCAAAGTGTGGAGGTGCTGGACGCGCTCATAGCGGCGAGTCTCGATCTCCAGGGCGAAGTTGGCCGCGACCACGGAGATGCTCCCGACTCCCAACTCGCCGCTTAGAATGAATCCGGCTTCGGGATGCAGTACCAGGTTCACGGAGGGGCGGCCGACTTCCGTGGACATACTTGCGCCTGTTTCCAGCACGAACTGATTGTCGAGCAGGGCACGGATGATACTGGATACGGTGGTTTTGTTCAGTCCGCTGCGCGCTGCGATTTCGGCGCGCGAAATCGGCGCGTGCAAGCGCAGTGTATTGAGCACGAGCGCGGTGTTCATCTCGTGCATGGTCGCGTGATTAACAGAGGCCAGGGTCATCGGGTTTTGTTGTTATTGCATACTAAATCTGCGCATAGTCTAGTCCTGATTCCAACCCCCTGTCAACTATTCTCCAATTTCAGGGGAAATGGGGGGCCGATTTGCCATGAAGTTCTTGTTGACATTGACCAAGACTGATTATATACTGACATTGTATTTGTCCGTAATGTACACAAATTACCACACGCGGTAGCTGCCTCTCTGCTGAAATCGGTTTGTTTTTATGGGTGTCTTGCATCCATGATGCGCTCGCTCGATCAAGCGTTTCCGGTTTCCCTACGCTCCCTCATCATTGTTCTGCCTGGGCCTGGTCTGTGCTGGTAGCCAATCCATTCAGGGTCTCAACACGGCGTGCAGGCGTGCGCCGTTGAGATAGTCAGCGAAAAGATTCTCATTTGTCACCTGGAGGAGGTTCGCCCGAATGAAGAAGGTCTTTCGCCTGATCATGCTGGTTTCCCTGCTCGTGATGGCTGTCGCGCCTCTGAGCGTGTCAGCGCAGGGAGGTCTCGAAGACGGGACTTTCACCATCGCCTGGATTCCGAAGTCACTCAACAATCCCGTGTTCGAACTGGGACGTGACGGCTGTTTCGCCGCCGCGGCCGAGTTGACCGCCGCGGGACCCTACACGGTCGAGTGCCTGTACCTGGGTTCGGTCGCGTCGGACATGGCCGAACAGGCCCGTGTCATCGCTGACGCCGTGGCGCAGGGTGTGGACGCGATCGGCGTCTCCTGCAACAGCGACGCCGGCTGCGTGGAGCCGATCAACGCCGCCATCGCGGCGGGCATCCCGGTCATGACCTGGGACTCCGATTCGCCTGACTCGCAGCGCTTCACCTATCTGGGCGTCAGCAACTACGAAGGCGGTCGCGCCGCTGGTGAGTTGCTCGTCCGCGAGATGGGCGAAGAAGGCAAGGTCGCGCTGTTGACGGGCGTGCCCGGCGCGCCGAACCTGGAAGAGCGTATCCGCGGCTTCCAGGACTACGTGGCCGCTTACCCCGGCATCGAGATCGTGACGACCGTGGCTTGCAACGACGACACCAACCTGGGCGTCCAGGTGGTGGAAGAGACGATGCAGGCCTATCCTGACCTGGACGGCTGGTTCTTCGTGGGCCTGTGGCCGGTCTTCGCGGGTGAAGGCGCCATGCCACTGTTCGAGGCGGGCGTGCGCGACGGTGGCATGAAGGCGATCGCCTTCGACACCCTGCCGGTCGAACTGGAATGGGTCACCGGCGGCCTGCTGCACGGCCTGGTCGGCCAGAAGTACTGGGGCTGGGGCTATGACACGGTCTACATGCTGTATGACCATGTGGTCAACGGCGTGACCTACGACAGCTGGACCAACTCCGGCATGGACATCGTGACGATCAACAACGTCGAGGCGATGGCCGCGGCCTGGGAAAACAGCGACTTTACGCAGCCGCTGCCGCCGGCCTATCCGGACTAGGACGCCTCGTGTTCACACGGGCGGTTGCATCTGTTTAGTCAATGAAGGTGGTGCGCTGGCCGGACGCCCATCCGGCCAGCGCATACTGTGATTTAGACTTCGAGGTGCCATCTTGCAGAGCGAACCCATCTTACGCGTCGAAGGCGTGTCCAAATCCTTTCCCGGGGTGAAGGCGCTCGATAACGTTGATTTCGAGGTCTATCCTGGGGAGGTCGTGGCGCTCATTGGTGAGAATGGCGCGGGAAAATCAACCTTGATGAAGATCCTGGCCGGAGCCTATACGCGGGATTCGGGCCAGATCTATCTGCGCGGCAAGCCGGTCGAGTTGATGAACCCGTTTCATGCTCAACAGATGGGCATATCTATCATTTATCAGGAATTCAACCTGTCTCCCACCCAGACGGTCGCTGCCAACATCTTTGTCAGCCGGGAGCCGCGCCAGAAAGGACTGGGCCGCTTCTTTGGCTTTGTGGATCGTCGCCAGATGGAGGCCGAGGCCGATAAGCTACTGAAGGTGGTTGGCGCTCAGGCCCGGCCGGATGACATCATCCGCAATCTGTCGGTGGCCGCGCGCCAGCAGGTGGAGATTGCCAAGGCGTTGTCGGTCGACGCCAGTATTATCATCATGGACGAGCCGACCTCGGCGTTGGGGGATGATGAGGTCAAGTTCCTCTTCCAGAACATGCGCGAGCTAAAGGCTCAGGGCCGAGGGATTGTCTTTATTACCCATCGTCTCGAAGAGATTTTTGAGGTGGCGGACCGGATCATCGTCTTCCGAGATGGCCAGCGGGTAGGCAGCTTGCCCATCGCTGAGGCGACCACGGAGAAGATCATCTCTCTGATGGTCGGGCGCGTGATGGACGAGATTTTTCACAAGGAAAAGGCCGAGATCGGCGAGCCGATCCTGGAAGTCCGCAGCCTGACCGCGCAGGGGGTAGTCGAGGACGTGAGCTTCACGCTTCGGCGCGGTGAGATTCTGGGGATTGCCGGACTGGTCGGAGCCGGGCGCACGGAGATGGTACAGCTCCTGTTTGGCGCGGCGCCCAAGGATAGCGGCCAGATCCTGGTGGAGGGCAAGCCGGTCGAGATCACCTCACCGGAGTCGGCGATGCGCGCTGGGCTGGGGCTCGTCCCAGAGGATCGGGCCAATCAGGGCCTGGTGCTGCTGCTCTCGGTGCGCGACAATACCACCATGCCCACCCTCAACCGTCTGTCCCATTTTGGGTGGGTCGACCGGAAGGCCGTCGATACGGCCGCCGAGGATTATGTCAGTCGCCTGAGCGTGCGCACGCCCAGCCTGGATCAGAAGTGTATGTTCCTCTCTGGCGGCAACCAGCAGAAAGTGGTGGTTGCCAAGTGGCTGCTGTCCAATCCTAAGGTCCTTATCCTGGATGAACCGACGCGCGGAATCGACGTAGGAGCCAAAGCGGAAATTCATGCCCTGATGAGCGCCCTGGCCAAACAGGGGATGGGCGTGATTATGATTTCGTCGGAAATGCCAGAGATCCTCGGCATGAGCGATCGTATTCTGGTGATGCACGAAGGGCGGATGGCGGGTATTCTGGACCGCAAGGACGCCACACAGGAAAAGATTATGGCCTACGCGACCGGCCAGACCGTAGAAGGGAGCATTCCGGCATGAGTCAGATGACAGCACAAGAATCTTCTAAGGGGCCGGCGGCTGTGGCAGCCATGCCCTGGTGGCGGCGGGCATTGCGCGGGCAAGAACTGGGCATTCTGCTGGTTCTGATTGCCATGATTATTATCTTCAGCCTGCTCAATCCGCGTTTCCTCACGGGTGTCAACCTGACCAACATCCTGCTCAATTTCTCCTGGACCGCTATTGCGGCCTTCGGGGCGACAATGGTCATCATCACCGCCGGGATCGACCTGTCGGCCGGGTCGGTGATGGCTCTGGCCGGGCTGGCTACGGCGATGCTGGTTGCGCCGGAGCATTCGCCCTTCTTTGGACCCGACGGCACGGCAAGCGGCGGGGTGATCGTGCTGGCGGTGATCGTGGGTCTGCTGGTTGGCGCGCTGTGCGGCTTGATCAACGGCCTGCTGATCACCATCGCCCGGCTGCCCCCGTTCATTGCGACGCTGGGTATGCTCCAGATTGCGCGCGGTATCTGCTACGGCTGGTCGCAAGGCTGGCCGGTCCAGTACTTGCCCCAGGATTTCATGATCCTTGGCCGCCACAATATCGTAATTGGTTCTTTCAGCGTGCCACTCCCAAGTGTCATCATGCTTGTTCTGGGGATCATTGCCTGGTTGTTCCTGACCCGCACGGTGTGGGGGTATCGTATCTTTGCCATCGGCGGAAACATGCAGGCTGCCCGACTGTCCGGCATCAACACCATACGCACCCAGACGATGGTCTACACCATCGCCGGTCTGCTGGCCGGAGCGGGTGGGGTGCTGCTCACGGCCCGGCTGGGCGTGGCACAACCGACTGCAGCACAGGGCTATGAGCTGGACGTGATCGCCGCAGTGGTGGTCGGTGGGACCAGCACCAGCGGCGGCGAAGGTAGCATCCTGGGGACGTTGATCGGCGCGGCGATCATGGGCGCGCTGCGCACCGGTCTGAACCTGATCGGCGTGGAAGCCTACTGGCTGCCCTCCGCGCAGGGCCTGATCATCATCGCCGCGATCACGCTCGACCAGTGGTTCAAGCGTCGTCGCGGTCAGCGCGGCGGCCTGGGCCGGATGTTCGCTGGTTGGCTGGGTCGCTCAAGCTAAGGGGTTCTGGTTGGCAATGAAAAAGAGACGCCCGGCGGCGTCTCTTTTTTTGTCATGGACTTACGACGACTTCCGCGCCCCAAACAGCATCGCTAATCCAACCAGGATCAGGAGCACCGGCCACCAGTTCCACAGGAAGCCCAGGTCGAAATCGAAGAGGAAGCTGGCGGCAACCGCCACGATCAGCAGGCCGATGATGCCCTGGATGAAATCGTTGGACGCAAGCTGGTCGTTGCGTTTGTATGCCTGGTAGACGTTGTTCAGCATGGCGACACCGGGGATGGCGATGAAGATCGCCCACCAGTTGTGCAGGATGGGCAGACTCAGGCCGAGTTGGCCCAGTAGAAAGATGATGCCGAGGCCGATCAAGATGGCCGCGCCGATGTAACGGCCGCGATCTTCAGGTTGGATATTGTCGAACATGGTTGTTTTCTCACCTCAGGTCATTCGATTTAGCGTTTCACCTTGTTATACGCAACTCGCTTGCCAGAGTTCCGCGATTGGGCCGATCAGGTGCTTTTCCGGGTTTTGCGAGTGACCAGGCTGATCACCTCCTGGGCGCTTTCCTCGATCGGCTTGTCGGTGATATCTACGATAGCGAAACCGCCTCGCTGGGCGACTTCCTGCGCGGTCTTGACTTCCTCGTAGATGTCGGCCGCGTCGATGTACCGGCCGCCCCCTGAATCTCCCCTCGAAGCGCTAGCCAGGCCCAACCGTCTCTGCCGCCAGCGACGGTGCGCGACAAGCTGGCCCGGATCGATCGTCAGGGCAACGACCCGGCTGGCATCGATCTCGAACAGTTCGGATGGGGGATCGATGTCCTGGATGAGAGGAACATTGGCGACCTTCCAGCCTTGGGTCGAAAGATAGATGCTGAGTGGCGTCTTGCCGGAACGTGAGACGCCGACCAGCACGATCTCGGCCCGCTGGAGGTCCTGCAAATTGCGCCCGTCATCGTGCGCGACGGTGAACTCGATCGCCTCCACTCGCTCGAAGTACTGTTCGCGGAGCTGGCGGTACAGTCCCGGCTGACCGAGCGGCGCGCGTTCCAGCACGGTCGCGAGGCGAGCCAGCAGGTGGCCGAACAGGTCGATGGCTTCGACCTGGTGATCGCGGGCCAGATGGATCAGCGTCTGGCGCAGGTTGCCGTCGACCAGGGTATGGACAATCGTGCTGCCCGGCGTGGCGGCCGCGCGCTGGACGGCTTCCTCAAGCGGGGGGATGTCCCGTACGTGCGGGATGATCACGACTTCGGCGCCATTCTCTCCGAACTGGGCGAGGGCGGTGCGCACGAGTTGTTCGCCGCTGGTGCCTTCGCCGCCAGATACGATGTAGATCACGGGTTGAGTCATGGGAGTTTTGCCTCCGCTAGAACGGTTGTTGGTGATTGGTGGTTGGTTCGTAGTCACAGCAAAGGACTAGTCCTGGCTCGGCTTCTGGCCCTGATGCGACCTCTGTCTTCTCCTGCCTCTTTGTCACTGGCCTCTTGCCTCCATTATAGGGCGATTGGTGGTCCGGCTGGCTTGTGCTAGGATCGAGCCAGAGGGCGACTGACCGTCGTTGCCCTGCTGGTCTGCGTTTCTGGAGAGGAGAGGTGGTGCGTATGCAACACACGATGCGCCGATGGCTGACGTTGATTGTGCTGCTGGGGATGCTGCTTTCAACACTGCCCGCCTTGGCGGGATTGGACGGGGTGCGGCCTGGAGCGACTCATCAGGCCGTCGACGATGTGCTGTACGTGGCGTTGATCTGGCACCAGCACCAGCCGGTGTATGCCCAGGACGCGGAGACGGGTATCTATGCGCGGCCCTGGGTGCGCGCCCATGCCGCCAAAGACTACCTGGATATGGCGACCATCCTGGAGAACTATCCGGATGTGCATGTGACCTTCAACTTTACCCCCAGTCTGATCCGGCAGTTGGATGATCTGGCGGCGGGAGCTAAAGACCAGTACTGGGTGATGGCCGAAGTACCCGCCGAGGAGCTGACGCCGGATCAGAAGCGTTTCATCCTGGAACGCTTCTTCGACACGAACTCGCGCGTCATTGCGCGCTTCCCGCGCTACCAGGAGCTGGCCGACGCCCGGAATGGGATGGGGGTCGATGCCGCGATCGAAAGCTGGACGGCTCAGGACTTCCGCGACTTGCAAGTCCTGTTCAACCTGGCCTGGACTGACCCGGATTGGCTGGCCCAGGAACCGCTGGCCTCCCTGGTCGCCCAGGGGCGGGACTATGCGGAAGAGGACAAAGCGCCCATCTTCGCCGAGCACCTGCGCATCATCCGCGAAGTGCTGCCCTACCATGCCGAGTTGCAGCGCCAGGGCCAGATCGAAGTCACCATGACTCCGTTCGCGCACCCAATCCTGCCGCTGCTGGTCGACAGCAACCTGGCCGGGATCGCCATGCCGGAGGCCGAACTGCCGACCCGCTTCGTTTTTGGACAGGACGCGGTCGGGCAGGTGGAGATGGGCGTCCAACTCTACCGCGATCACTTTGGGGTCGATCCGCGCGGCATGTGGCCGGCGGAAGGTTCGGTCGCCCAGCAGATCGTGCAGATGGTTGCCAACGCGGATATCCAATGGATGGCGACCGACGAGGAGGTGCTGGCTCGCAGCCTGCCGGACGTGGAGGATTTCACCCGCAACAGCGCCGACACCGTCCAGCAGGCGGACGCCCTGTACCGGCCCTATACCGTCACCGGAGGGCGTGGCGGGCAGGTGGCGATTCTGTTTCGCGATCACCTGATCTCCGACAAGCTGGGCTTTGAATATTCCGGCATGTCGGGCGAGGCGGCCGCCGCCGACCTGATGGGGCGGCTCAACAACATCCAGGCCCGGCTGACTGAGGAAGGCGCGACCGGGCCGCACCTGGTGACGATCTTGCTCGATGGCGAAAACGCCTGGGAGAACTACGCCAACGATGGCAAGGATTTCCTGAATGCCATGTACCGGATGTTCTCCGAAGCCGAGAACATCCAGACGGTGACTCCCTCCGAATACCTGGCGCTGACCGGCGAGCCGCAGGCTCTGGAAGACCTGTGGCCCGGCTCGTGGATCACGCCGGACTACAGCACCTGGATCGGCGAGGCCGAGGAAAATCAGGCCTGGGAATACCTGCTGACCACGCGCAACGCGCTCCAGGAAGCGCAGCCTCGTCTGAGCGCGGAGCGGCTGGCTGAGGCGACCGAAGCTATGTATTTCGCCGAAGGCTCGGACTGGTTCTGGTACTTCGGCGCGGATCAGGATTCTGGCCAGGACTTCGCCTTCGACGAGATGTTTCGCAGCCACCTGCGCAACGTCTACCGGGCGATCAGCGTCAACCCGCCGGGCTTTCTGGATGTGCCGGTGATCCCGCTGGCGGCGCAGCTTCCCGACCGGCCGTTCAGTGAGCCGCCCACGGTGACGGTCGACGGCGCGAATGGAGAAGGGGAGTGGGACGGCGCGGCTTTCTACGATCTGAGTGCGCAGGAAGGGGCCCTGGATGGGTTGTATTATGGCATCGACGAACAGGTGTTGAGCCTGCGGGTGGATGCCGAAAGCGGTTTTGCGGATGATCTGACGCTGGGTTTCTACTTCAGCGCCAGCGATCCGGCGGCCGCGATGACGGGTTATCCGCGCGCGGGCGACCAACCGCTGGGCTTCGGCGCGCGCCGGCTGGTGGAGGTGACTTTCGCCGACGGCGTACCCACCGCCACCGCCTACACGACTGACGCGGCGGCAGAGTGGATTGAATTCAACGGCGCGGGGGCGGCGCAGCTCCCGTCGGAGGCGGTTGTTGCCGGGGATGGCAGCCTGGAACTGGTCATCACGCTCGACCCGCTGCTGGGCAAACTCCAGGGCGGCAACAACTTCAACATGCGCCTGCTGGTCGCTGAGGCTGAAGCGACCGCCCTGGTTCCGGGCAGCGGCCCGGCGCTGGTGACTCTGCCTGACACGGCCGTACCCAACGTGGTGCTGGACGTGGTCGATCCGGAGGGTGACGATCATGGGCCGGGCGGGTATCTCTACCCGACTGACGTGGTCTTCCGGCGCGGCGCGTTCGACGCGACCGGCTTCGTGGTCGGCTCGGATGAGGACGCGGTCGTCTTCCGGGTGACGTTCCGCGGGCCGGTGGAGAACGACTGGGGCGCGCCCAATGGGATGGGCATCCACACCGTCGACATCTACATCGACAGCGATGGGCCGGACAACGGCACGCGCCTGCTCCTGCCGGGGCGCAACGCCGCCCTGCCGCCCGAATACGCCTGGGATGTGGCGGTATGGGCCGAGGGCTGGACGCCGGGCATCTTCCGGCCGACGCCGGATGGCCCGGTCCAGGTCGATGGGATTCTGGATATCTTGACCAACGCCGGGCAGCGCCGGATCACGATCCGGGTGCCGCGCAGCGCCCTGCCGGAAGGCGATCCGGCGGACTGGGCTTACGCCGTGGTCGTCGGCAGCCAGGAAGGCTATCCCTCGGCCGGAGTCTGGCGGCTGCGTGACGTGGAGACGGGCGCTCAGCAGTGGCGGATCGGCGGCGCGCCGTCCGGTTCGATCAACCATACCCGAATCATGGATGTGGTCTTCCCGGAGGAAGGCGTGCAGGAAGCGCTGTTGAGCGACTTCACGCCGTCGACGACTCCGATCGATCAGCTTGGCCCGGACGACTTCGGCCAGGTGCCGGTCATTGTGACTCCATAGACGCACACAAAAATGGGTGGGGCGGACATTCTCAGGAGTCCGCCCCATTCATTATACGTGAGCCTGCCTTATCCGTTTTCTAAGTCCTTCCTGCCTCGACTTTGTCCATTTCAGGCGGCAAAGGCGAGGGTTTCGAGCCAGAGTT